>DAOUAT010000309.1:0-4927 GCA_034433275.1 Anaerolineae bacterium | reverse complement strand
CCGACGCGCGGCATTGATGTGGGCGCCAAATATGAGATCTACACCATCATGACTCGGCTGGTGGAGCAAGGCATGAGCATCATCATGATCTCGTCCGAATTGCCCGAGGTGCTGGGCATGAGCGATCGCGTCTACATCGTCTCGGCTGGCCGAATCACCGGCGAGCTACCGATTGAAGAAGCGACGCAAGAGAAGATCATGCAACTGGCCACAAGCTGAGCAGGCGCCAGCGCATACTCTGGTGGCGCGCGTGAGCCACCGGCGGAATTCATGATACCAGGAGGGTTACAATGAGTTCACAGCAAGCGAGTCCGGCCCAGACCAAGGGCGCCGCAGCCCAGATGTCGTTCGTGCAGAGTCTGCAGAAGATGCTCCAGTCGAACATCCGTGACTACGGCATGTATATCGCCCTGGTCGTGATCATGGCATTCTTCACCTGGCGCACGGATGGCCTGTTCCTTACGTCGCGGAACATCTCTAACCTGCTGAATCAGACGGGTTACATTGCGGTCATCGCGGTCGGCATGACGCTGGTGATCGTCATCCGGCACATTGACCTATCGGTCGGCTTTCTCTCAGGGTTCGTTGCCGCCATCGCGGCCATCGGCATGAAGTCCTTTGGCGTGCCCGCCTATCTCATCATCCCGGTCGCGTTGGCGCTCGGCATCGCGGCCGGCGCGTTGTCCGCCTTCATGGTGGCGCAGTTGGGCATCCCAGCCTTCGTCGCCACACTGGGTGGCTGGCTGGTCTATCGGGGTCTCCTGCTGCTCGTCCTGGCGGGCACGGGCACGATCATCATCGAGAGCAAGTTCTTTAACGATATCGGCAACGGCTACATTCCTGATATCGCCGGCTTGACATTCCTGCCGGGAGTACACAAACTGACATTGATCCTCGGGGTGCTGGCCATCGTCCTGTTCACCTTCAGCCAGATCAACAGCCGCCGGCAGAAGGCCGCCTACAACTTCGAAGTGCTGCCGATGAACCTGTTCATCCTTAAGCTGCTCTTCCTGGCGGCGGTGCTCGGCGCGGTGACGTGGATCCTCGCGGGCTACAACGGCCTGTCCTGGACAGTGGTGATCATGTTGATCGTGGTCGGCATCTATCACTTCATCACAACCCAGACGGTCCTCGGCCGGCACATCTACGCCATCGGCGGCAACCCGGAAGCCGCCCAGTTGAGCGGCATCAACGTGAAGCGGATCACGTTTCTGGTGTTCATGTCCATGGGTATGCTGGCCGCGCTCGGCGGGATGATGTTCGCCTCGCGGTTGCGGTCGGCTACACCGCAAGCCGGGCAACTGCTGGAATTGGACGCCATCGCCGCGGCCTTCATCGGCGGCGCATCCCCGGCCGGCGGCATCGGCACCATCCTGGGCTCGCTGATCGGCGCGCTGGTCTACATGTCGCTCACCAGCGGCATGAACCTGATGGGCACTGACATCGCCCTGCAGTACGTCGTCCGCGGCCTGGTGCTGGTGTTGGCCGTGATCTTCGACGTGACGACGCGGCGCAGAAGCAGGTAAGCGGTAAACAAAACTAAACGAGGCGGCCGATGAGGCCGCCTCGTTGGTTTTCACAAACAGTCACTTCACCCACATCTCCCGCTGCGGCTCGCCCAGGTAGACCGCGCCCGCGTGCGCGTCGGTCACCAGCACATCTTCCTCCAGGCCGATGTAACCGTAGCCGGGCACGGCCAGCCCCGGTTCCACGGTGTAGACGTGGCCCGCTTCGAGCTTGCGGCGGGGGGTGTCGCCATAGCGCTCCCACAGCGGGCCCAGCAGCGGACCGCCATCGTGCGCGTTGCGGCCCAGGCCGTGGCCGGTGGCGTATTTGTATTCGGGGTAGCCGGCAGCGGTGACGGCCCCCCGCGCGGCCATGTCCACCTCCAGGCCCGTGACGCCCGGCCGCATGGCCGCGACGGCCGCTTCGACGGCCGCCCGCACGGTGGCGAACCCGCGGCGCACCGGCTCCGGCGGCTCAGTCTCGCCAGGTTGCAGCAGGTAGACCACCCGCTGGATGTCGGAGCAGTACCCATCCTGCCGCACGCCGAAGTCCATGTGTACAATATGGCCCGGCGCCAGCACGATGTCGCCCGGCGCGCCGTGGCCCACCGCCGAATCCGGCCCCGAGTTCACCGCCGGGCAGCCGTCGTAGTCCCACGCCGCGGTCACGCCCAGCTCGGCCATCTGCCGGTGCACAAGGTCGGCCACGGCCCGCTCGGTGACACCGGGGCGGATGAACGCGAACGCTGCTTCGTAGATCCGCCGCGTCGTGTCCACCGCGGCGCGGATCGCGGCCACCTCGGCCGGGGTCTTGCGCGACCGCAACGCAGCGATGATGCCCTGCGCGGAGATCAGCCGGTCGGTGTAGGGCGTGCCGGCCAGGTAGCCCTGCAGGAGCTGATACATGCCGTAGGTCAGGCCGTCGGCGTAGACATCATCGGTCGAGGTATTGATAGCGATCTGCGCGGCGTCGAGCCGGGCCAGGGTTTCGAGCAGGACCGGCCGGAGCGCCTCGTCATAGGGGATGACCGGGTCGTACAGCCCCTTGCCCCGCACCGCGTCCGCCTCGTAGCGGCCGACGATGGCGACGCGCTGGCCGTCGGCCGTGAGCAGCAGCGCGCTCTGCCAGGTCAGGGTCTCCGGCCCGAAGATCAGCGGCAGCACGGGGTCCGCCTGGGCCGAGGTCTCGCGCACAAACGTCAGCCAGGCGCCGACGCCGGCCTCGCGCAGGATGCCGATGGCCTGCTGCACCTTTTCGTGGATCAGGGAAGATGTCACGGGTTGCCTCCTGGGAGCAAATGTTGTACGATGGGCGTCGTAAGTAACGATGCCAGTATACCATAGCTGTTTGCCATCCAGGATTCGAGGCCTGCCATTCTGAAGAAGGACGAGTGAGAACGAAAATGCAGCGGTGCACCCTGAGCGGAGCACCGCAGTGCGTAGTCGAAGGGTGCGAGCGGCCATCTGCCTAACATCGCATCCTTCGACTGGACGTCATTCGTTAAGCACGTTGACTTGCAGACCCGCTCAGGATGCTCACCTATTTTCGGGTCAGTGTGTGACCGGCTAACCCTGAAGGGGGCTTCGCACAGCCTCGATTCCAGCTCACGACAGATGACGATTGTAGCCGACGGGTATCACGTATGACGACACAAACCCATTCTCATCGCCGGGGCCTGCCAGCGGCCTTCTGGCTGCTGCTGGCTTTCTGGATCATCGTGTTGGCCGCGGCCGGCGCGGCCGCCTATGGCCTGGTGACGCTGTACAACGGCGACCGGATCGCGGGCGGCGTCACTGCGCTGGGCCGCGACCTGGGCGGCCGCACCCCTGCGCAGGCCGCGGCGATCCTGAACGAAACGTGGCAGACCCGCCGGATCGGCCTGGACGCGGGTGGGCAGGCATGGACCCTGGCCCCCGCGCAGCTCGGCGTGGTGCTGGATGCCGAGGCCATGGCCCAGGCCGCGTACGCGCAGGGCCGCACGCTGGGGACGTTGGAAGACGCGCTGCTCACCGGCCGGCGGCTGCTGGCAACCACGAACCTGCTGCCGCTGGCCGTGCCCGCGACTGAGACGCCGCTCGCCTGGCGATTCGACCGGGACGCGGCCGCGGCCACGCTGCGCACCCTGGCCGGCCAGGTGGAGGTCCCCTTGCAGGACGCGGGCGTGCGGGTGGTCGAAGGCCGGGTCGAAGCCACGCCGCCCGTCACCGGCCGCGCGCTCGACATTGCGGCCATGCTGGCGACGCTGGAGACCTACCCGTGGGAGCAATTAGCGAAGGACCAGGCGGCCGGAGAGGTGCGCTTCAACCTGCCCATCGTGGACCGGCCGCCCGCGATCAGCGATGTCAGCGCGCTGGTGGCCGAGGTGCAGCCGCTGCTGGCCGCGCCCATCACCCTGCGCCTGTACGATGCGATCCGCGATGAACGCACTGCCCTAACCGCCCCGCCCGAGGCATTGGGGGACTGGCTGTCGTTCGCCATCTCCGGCACCGTGGCGGTCAGCCAAACACTCACATGGGCGGTGAACGAGGAAGCGGTGGCCGCGTTCGTGCAGGACCAGAACAAGACGCTGCCTGATAACAATTATGTCAATGCAAGAGATGCCATCCCTACCCTGGTGGAGGCGTTCAAGAACCGACAACCCGAAGTGCGCCTGCTGCTGAGCCACGGCGAACGCCAGCACATCGTCAAGGCCGGCGAGACGCTGTCCAGCATCGCGTTCGACTACGGCATGCCCTATCCCTGGATCCAGGCCGTGAACCCCGGCGTAGGCGACGCGCTGTTCGTTGGCGACCGGCTGCGGATCCCCTCGCCCGACGTGCTGCTGCCGCTGCCGGTTGTTGAGAACAAACGCATCATCGTCAGCTTGAAAGAACAAAAGGTGCGGGTGTACGAAAACGGCCAGCTCAAGTGGGACTGGCTCGCCAGCACCGGCATGGCCGAGAGCCCCACGTCGCCCGGGGTGTTCCAGGTGCAGACCCACGAGGAGTTAGCCTACGCGGCCAACTGGAACCTGTACATGCCGTGGTTCATGGGCATCTACCAGGTCGCGCCGGGCCAGGCGTTCATGAACGGCTTCCACGGTTTCCCCAGCCGCGACCGCCGGCAGTTCCTCTGGGAGCGCAACCTGGGCGGCCCCATCACCTACGGCTGCATCCTCGTCAGCACAACCAACGCCAAGCTGCTCTACGACTGGGCGGAGGCTGGGGTGGTGGTGGAGATCCGGCCGTAAACCTGGGCAGGGGAGAGGGGGAGAGGGGGAGACGCAGTGATGGATCGTTGCCCTCGGTGTCCCCCTGTCTCCGCGTCTCCGCGTCTCCGCGTCCCCGTGTCCCCGCGTCCCCGTGTCCCCGCGTCCCCGCGTCCCCGCGTCCCCGCGTCCCCGCGTCCCCGCGTCCCCGCGTCCCCGTGTCCCCGTGTCCCC
>DAOUAT010000308.1:0-17816 GCA_034433275.1 Anaerolineae bacterium | reverse complement strand
AAAGACGCCCGCGCGCCATACAAAGTTCCTCCCGCTGCCCTCAGTTTCCTGCGTTCCCCATCCGCTGGTTCGCCATTCGCTGATTCGCCCATTCGCCTCACCACCCATAGGCCAGCCGATTGATCAGCCGTTCGGGCAGGTCAGCCGCGCGCATGTGCGCCTGCGTCACCTCGATGGGATAGGCCGCGCGGCGCGCGGTCCACACCGCCGCGGCCGTGTCCAGCAGCGCATACGCGGCACGCGGGTCGTTGTCACGCGGCTGGCCCACGCTGCCGGGATTCAGGATGATGCGCCAGCCGTCCCGCAGGTCAATGGGTTGGCCGACCTGAGGCGTCAAGACCCGCGCGCGGGACTCGCCGTCCGCCAATATGTGCAAGGCAGGCACGTGCGTATGGCCGACCAGACAGAAGCGCGATCTGAAGTGCGCGAAGTTTGACATGGCCACCGCCGGCTGCAGGATGTACTCCCACACCGGGTCACGCGGGCTGCCGTGCGTCAGCGTGTAATCGCCATTGACGATCGGCTCGGTAGAGAGCTCTTTCAACCACGCGATGCTCTCCGCGCTCAGATTGCGCCGCGTCCAAACCACGGCCCGCCGCGCTTCCGGGTTAAAGTCGTTGACATCGGCGCGTTCTAAAACGGCCCAATCATGGTTGCCGACCACCGTGAGCGCAGCCAGGGCGCGCATCCGGCCGACACATTCACCCGGCTCCGGCCCATAGCCAACCGTGTCACCCAGGCACCAGATGACGTCATACTCGCCCTGGGCATCGCGCAACACCGCCTCCAACGCAGCCAGGTTGGCATGGATATCAGATAGCACCAGCACACGCATGAACGCCTGACTCCTTGTTGCGAACTTGATCTTATCATACCACGAACGCGCACATTCTGAAAGGGGGGATGAACTTGTTTGGGCGCATCTGTGAACCGCGGTATAATGGGTCACAATGACGGACACCACGCAACGCCTTTGGGAAACCCGGTCGGCCGCGGAGACGCAGGCGCTGGCCGCACGCCTGGCCGGCTTCCTGGCCGTCGGCGATGTGGTCGCGCTGGCCGGCGACCTGGGGACCGGCAAGACCACGTTTGTGCAAGGCCTGGCCGCGGGGCTGGGCATCATCGCGCCGATCACCAGCCCGACGTTTGTGCTGATCAACCGATATCGCACGGTCGCTGGCTGCGCGCTGCACCACGCGGACTGCTATCGGCTGCAGGATGCGCCGCTGGAGATGTGGGACGCCGGCCTGGGGGACCTGTTCGCGGGGGACGACATCGTGGCGATCGAATGGGCCGACCGCATCCCAGGGCTGCTGCCGGCCGATCACCTGGAGATCCGGTTCGACTACCTGGATGACGATCGACGCCGGCTGACCTTCACCGCGCACGGGCCGCGCTGGTCTCACATTCTGACGAGCTTGTAACGCACGTATGTTGCTTGCCATTGACACCGCCACCCGCCAGGCCGGCATCGCGCTCTACGACAGCACGCGCGGCCTGATCGCTGAGTATAACTGGCATTCCGCCAACCGGCACACCGAGGAGCTGATGCCCGCCATCGCCCAGATGCTGGGGCAGGCGGAGGTTGCCCCGCGCGCCCTCACCGCGGTCGGCGTGGCGCTGGGGCCGGGCTCGTTCACCGGGCTGCGCGTGGGGCTGGCGGCGGCGAAAGGGCTGGCGCTGGCTCACGGGCTCAAGCTGCTGGGGGTGCCCACACTGGACGCCGTGGCCTACCCGCACCAGGCCCAGCCCGTGCCGGTGGTCGCGCTGCTGCAGGCCGGCCGCGGCCGCGTCTACTGGGCGGCCTACGCGCACGGGCCGGCGGGCTGGGGGCCCCAGTCACCTTACGCGCTCGGCACGGCCATTGATGTGGCAAACGCCACGCTGCGCCCCATGCTGTTCGTCGGCGAAGTCTCGCCGGCCGACCGCGAGACCCTGATCAAGTTCGCGGGCCGGCCCCGCGCCCAATTCCTGCCCCCGGCCCTGGCCGTGCGGCGGGCAGGCTACCTGGCCGAGCTGGCCTGGGCGCGCCTCCAGGCCGGCGCCGCCGATGACCCGGCGACGCTCAGCCCGATCTACCTGCAGCAGCCTGATGGCACACCCCCGGCCGGAGGTCCCGCCTGACCATGCCGCTGCCCGTGCTGTCGCCGCTGACTCCCGATGACCTGGATGCCATCATGGCCCTTGAGCGTCTCTGCTTCGCCGATCCCTGGACGCGCCGCATGTACTTCTCGGACCTGACCACGAACCCACTCGCAACCTATCTCGCCCTGCGGCCGCCGGCTACAGCGGTGGGCAGCGTCATCCCCCGCCCGCGGGTGGAACGGGCAGACGCCGCATCCACAGTCTGGTCGGCCGGTGAGGTGCAGCCGGCCCCAGCCCGGCCGGCGGAGTTCATCATCCTGCCGCCGCTCCTGGCCTGGGGCGGCTTCTGGCTGATGGTGGACGAGGCGCACGTTGCCACCATCGCCTCGCACCCGGCGTGGCGCGGCTGCGGCCTGGGACAATGGCTCATGCTGGCGCTGATGGAGGCCGCGCAAGCGCGCGGCGCTCGCCTGGTGACCCTGGAAGTGCGCGCCAGCAATACGCCGGCGCAAAAGCTGTACGAAAAGCTCGGCTTCGAGATCACGGGCCACCGCCGGCGCTACTACCGCGATGGCGAAGATGGCCTGATTATGACAACCCCGGCGCTAACTGAGCCTGGGCTGCAAGACCGGCTGGCCGCGGCGCGCGCGGATGCGGAGCGGCGCATGGTCGGGTGTTTCAATGAGAATTAGAGCACATCGCGAACGTGGAGGCTTGCTTGTCTGACCTACCTTTGCGCATCATCCCGCTCGGCGGCTTCGGCGAGATCGGCAAGAACCTGATGGCGCTGGAATACGACCACGATATCCTGGTGCTCGACGCGGGCCTGATGTTTCCCGACAGCGACATGCTCGGCATTGACCTGGTCTACCCGGACATCACCTACCTGACGGACCGGGCCGACCGGGTGCAGGCGGTCCTGCTGACCCACGGCCATGAGGATCACATCGGCGCGCTGCCGTATCTGTGCAAATACCTGGACGTGCCGGTGTATGCCACGGCCCTGACCCGCGGACTGGCCGAGGTGAAGCTGAAGGAAGCCGGCCTGCTGGCCGACACCGAGCTGCACACCATCACGGCCGACGACACGCTGACGCTGGGCTGCTTCACGGTCGAGTTCTTCCACATCTGCCACAGCATCCCCGATGCGGTCGGTTTCATCATCCACACCCCGGTGGGCACCGTGGTTCACGCCACCGATTTCAAGTTTGACCAGCAGCCGGTGGATGGCAAGCTGACGGACGTGGCTAAGCTGCGCGCGGCCGGCGACCGCGGCGTGCTCCTCCTGCTGTCCGATTCCACCAACGCCGACACCGAAGGATTCACGCCCTCGGAACAACAGGTCAGCGAATCGCTGGATGAGATCATGTCCCGCGCCCAGGGCCGGATCATCATCGCCACCTTCGCCTCTAACATCTCACGCGTACAGCAGGTGATTTGGGTCGCGCGGCGTTATGGCCGTCGCGTCGGCGTAGTGGGCCGGAGCATGGTCAACAACGCACGCATGGCCATCAACCTGGGCTACCTGGACATCCCCGCCGAGGAGTTGTTGAGCACATCTGAAATGAACAACCTGCCGGCGGAGGGGGTGGTCATCGTCTGCACGGGCAGCCAGGGGGAGCCCAGCGCGGTGCTGGCGCGGCTGGCCGCCAACGAGCACGCCCAACTCCAGATCCAAAGCGGTGACACGGTTGTGCTCTCCGCCACGCCCATCCCAGGCAACGAAGAACTGGTCAACCGCATCATTGACGACCTGTTCCGCCTGGGCGCCGATGTCATCTACGCCGACCTACACGACGTACACGTTTCGGGCCACGGCAGCCGGGAGGACCTGCGGCTGATGCTGACGCTGACCCGGCCCAAGTTCTTCGTGCCCATGCACGGCGAATATCGCCACCTGGTGCTGCACAGCCGCCTGGCGCGCGAAGCGGGCATCCCTGCAGCGCAGATCCTGGTGGTCGAAAGCGGCCAGGTGATCGAGGTGCGGCCCGATGGCTTGCGCCTGGGCGAAGCGGTGAACGGCGGGCACGTGCTGGTGGATGGCAACGACGTGGGCAACATCGGTGCGGCCGTGCTGCGCGATCGCAAGCACCTGGCGCGCGATGGCTTCCTGGTCGCCATGGCGGCCATTGACCGTGCCACCGGCGAAGTGGTGGCTGAGCCGGAGATCCTCACGCGCGGCTTCGTGTACGTGGCCGAATCGGAAGAGCTGATCGAAGGCGCCAAGGAACGGGTGTCGCAGGTGTTGCGCATGCCCGGCGCGGCGTCGTCGGCGCGCAACAAGATCAAGGACGCGCTCAGCGCGTACTGCTATAACCGCACCGGCCGCCGGCCGTTGGTCTTACCGCTGGTGTTGGAAGTATAACAAAGGAGTTATCACCATGCCTGTCCTGCGCACCGCGCTCATTGCACTGTCGAAGAATAAAGCCATCCAAGACCTGATCGTGCGCATCCCCATTTCGCGCAAGATGTCCCGGCGTTTCATCTCTGGCGAAACGTTGGAAGACGCGGTCACCGCCGTGCAAGCCCTCAACGCCCAGGGGATGCTCGCCACGCTAGATCACCTGGGGGAAAACGTCTCCAGCGAGGCCGAAGCGGTGGCCGCGGCCGACGAATACCTGGTGGCGTTGGACGCGCTGTTCGCCGCGCAGGTGAAGTGCAACGTCTCAGTCAAACTGACCCAGATGGGCCTCGACCTGGGGGACGACTTCTGCCTCGAAAACGTGGGCCGCATCGTGGCGAAAGCGGCCGAGCTGGGCAATTTTGTGCGCATTGACATGGAAGGCTCGCCCTACACCGAGCGCACCATCGGCGTCTACCGGCGGCTGCGAGGGCGCTACCGCAACGTGGGCCTGGTGGTGCAAGCCTACCTGCACCGCACTCAGGCCGACGTCGAGGCGCTGATCGCCGAAGGCATCGGCCACTTCCGGCTGTGCAAGGGCGCCTACGATGAGCCGGCGACCATCGCCTATCGCGAGCGGCCACGCGTCACCCAGGCCATGAACGATCTCTTCCGCACCTGTATGACGCCTGAGGCCCGGGCCAAGGGCGCCTATGCGGCCGTCGCCTCGCACGACGAAGAGGTCGTGAACTTTGCGCGCGCCTATGCGCACCAGCACGATGTCCCGCCGGACGCCTACGAGTTTCAGATGCTCTACGGCATCCGCCGCGAGCTGCAAACCGATCTGGTCAAAAAAGGGCACAAGGTGCGCATCTATGTCCCATACGGCACGCACTGGTACCCCTACTTCATGCGGCGCCTGGCCGAACGGCCCGCCAACCTGCTGTTCTTCTTGCGGGCGCTGGTGGGAAATTAGATATACGATGTGCGATGTACGATGTGTGAGTTGATAGCGGAAGCCGGCGCGACCGGGGTGGCGGTCGGGGGTTAAGCACAACACAACGCGGCATGCACTCAAATCTGCAATCCGCAATCTACAATCCGCAATCCAACAAGGAGCATTCCATGTCCGATAACCCCCTCCAGGGCAAATGGGCGCTGATCCTCGGCGCGTCGTCCGGGTTCGGCGCGGCGGCGGGCAAGGCGCTGGCCGCGGCCGGCATGAACATCGCCGGCGTCCACCTGGACCTGCGCGCCACGCTGCCCATCGCCAAACAGACCATCGCCGAGATCGAGGCGATCGGCGCCAAGGCGCTGTTCTTCAACACCAACGCGGCCGACCCCGACAAGCGCGGCAAAGTGCTGGATGGGTTGGCGGCGGCCATAGCCCCCGGCGAGACGATCCATGTGTTCATGCACTCGCTGGCCTTCGGCACGCTGAAGCCGTTCATCGCGGACGCGGCCGAAGACGCCATTGACCAGGCCCAGATGGAGATGACCGCCAACGTCATGGCCCACAGCCTGGTCTACTGGACGCAAGACCTGGTGCGCCGCGGGCTGCTGGGCCGGGGGAGCCGGGTCTTCAGCATGACCAGCGAAGGCAGCCAGCGCGTGGTGCCCAACTACGGCGCGGTGTCGGCGGCCAAGGCCGCGCTGGAATCGCACACCCGCCAACTGGCCTTCGAGCTGGGGTCGCGCGGCATCCTGGTCAACTGCATCAACGCCGGCGTCACCGACACGGCCGCGCTGCGCAAGATCCCCGGCCACGAGGAGATGATCGCCGCGACCCTGCGCCGCAACCCGGCTGGCCGCATGACCACGCCCGAAGATGTCGCCGCCACCATCGTTGCCCTCAGCCAGCCCGATGTGAAATTCATCAGCGGTTCGGTGATCTTCGTGGACGGCGGCGAGGCGGTGGTGGGATAAAATGAATCCTTTCGCCATCCTCCGCGGCAAGACCGCGGCCATCACCGGCAGCGGCCGCGGGATCGGGCGAGCGATCGCGCTGGAGCTGGCCGGCCACGGCGTCAATGTGGCGGTCAACTACTTCCGGCACAAGGCGCAGGCCGAGCAGACCGCGGCCGAAGTCGAGGCAGCCGGCGGCCGCGCCATCGTGGTCAAGGCGCACGTGGGCGAGATCGAAGGGGTGCAGCGGCTCGTCCATGCGGCCGCGGCCGCCTTCGGGGGTGTGGATATCTTTGTGGGGAACGCGGCCTCGGGCGTGCTCCGGCCTGTGATCGAGCAGGAACCCAAGGGCTGGGAGTGGACCATCAACGTCAACGCCCGCTCGATCCTGTTCGGCGCGCAGGCCGCGGCCGAGCACATGATCCGCCAGCACTGGGGCCGCATCATCGGCATCACCAGCTTTGGCTCGCGCCGCGTGCTGCCCGAGTACAGCGTTGTCGGCATCAGCAAGGCCGCCATCGAGGCGACCATCCGCTACCTGGCGGCGGAGCTGGCCCCGCACGGCATCGTCTGCAACGCGGTCAGCCCTGGGGTGGTGGAGACCGAGGCGCTGGACTTCTTCCCCAGCAAAGACGCCATCCTGGCCGAGGGGTTGCGCCGCACTCCGGCCGGCCGCTTCGTCACCCCTGCGGAGGTGGCAAAGCTCGTCGCCTGGCTGTGTACCGACGACGCCCGGATGATCGTCGGCCAAACCATCGTGATGGACGGCGGCTACGAGCTGATGGCATAGCCCTGCCCCACCGTTAGGCCGATCCCGCAAGCGCACGTATAATCGTATCGTGATTGTCACATCACCGGTTAACCTGCTTCAAGAACAACACCGCGGCCAGGCTAACCGGTTACTCTTGTTTTCGGGTCTCACTCCGCTATGAGTCTGATCGAAATTCTTCTCATTGCGCTTGGCCTGGCTATGGACGCGTTCGCTGTCTGCGTCGGCGCCGGCACGACGCGTTTTATCAACGGCCCGCGGCCGGTGTTCCGCCTGGTCTTCCACTTCGGCCTGTTCCAGGCGCTGATGCCCGTCCTGGGCTGGCTGGCCGGCATCCGCATCGAACGGTTCATCGCCGGGTTCGACCATTGGATCGCGTTTGGCCTGCTGGCCTTCGTCGGCGGCCGCATGATCCGCTCAGGCCTCGACCCCAACGATGAAACGGTCGTGGCCGATCCCTCACGCGGGGGAACGCTGGTTATGCTGTCGGTCGCCACCAGCATAGACGCCTTCGCCATCGGCCTCTCGCTGGCCGTGCTGCGGGTGGACGTATTCTTCCCGGCCCTGGTGATCGGCCTGGTGGCCGCCGCCCTGTCACTGGTCGGCCTCTCCATCGGCAACCGGCTGGGCAAGCTGTTCGGCAAGCGCATGGCGGTCGTCGGCGGCATGATTTTGATCGCCATCGGGGTCCGGGTCGTGTTGAGCCACCTCTTGTGAATTACTTTAGCAGCGTGCTTACTGTCGTGGCGGCCTGGATGGGTTTATACTGGCACTATCTGCTGTTCGGCTGGCCTTTCTGATCGTGTAAGGAGGGGGATCGTGCGCAATTTACTCGGCGGACTTTTGATTGCCATTCTCATCGTGCTGCTGGTGCTGCTCATTGCAGCCTTCGGCGCGGTGGGGGTTGCAGCCATCGGCTGGCTCCTCCAGCGTTGGTTCGATCTCACCCAATGGCAGGGGACGCTGACCGCGCTCGGGGTCGCTGCCGGTCTGGCGTTCCTGGTCTACAAACTGGTGGCTCAACCTTCAGTTCCCACCATCTGGGAAGATGACATGGACGAGTGGGACGATGCGGCCGCCGAGCCGGAGGCAGTTGAGGAACCCCCCATTGTGCCGTGGCGGCGCAGCCGGCCGACCCAGGGCGATCTGCCCATACAGAAACCGACGACTGGCAGTGGACGAAAACGCAAATAATCGTCCATACTCTTTCTTGGGAGCAATGTACAAATGAAGAAGTTCGCGCGTTTCGTAATCGTGTCGTTGTTGTTCGTCCTGGTGGGCAGCCTGGCCGCCGCATGCGCGCCTGTCCCGGCCGCGGAAGATGGCAAGCTTAAGCTGGCGCTGATCCCCGTCCTGGACACCATTCCGATCTTCATCGCGCAACAGAACGGCTACTTTGCCGAACAGGGCATCCAGGTTGAGACTGTTCCGGTGAAAAGCCCCCAGGAACGCGATGTTTTCATCCAGACCGGCCAGGCCGACGGCATCCTCACCGACCTGCAAGGG
Source organism: Anaerolineae bacterium (assembly GCA_034433275.1). GTDB lineage: Bacteria > Chloroflexota > Anaerolineae > CG2-30-64-16 > CG2-30-64-16 > DAOUAT01. The sequence goes on along the minus strand of DAOUAT010000308.1, from coordinate 9,210 downwards.
GTCGGGCTGCTGAACAAGGACGCAGTCAAGGTTAAGGCCATCTACACCGCGCGGCGGCCATTCCCTGCGGCGCCGATCTTCCGCGTGCTCGCCAGCCCGAAAGCGAGCATCGCGGGGCCGGCCGACCTGAAGGGCGTGCCCATCGGCATCAGCAACAACACCATCATCGAGTACCTGACCGACCGCATCTTGACCGCCGAAGGCCTGAAGCCCGATGAGATCGCGAAGATCGAAGTCGGCGCCATCACCGTCCGCTTCGAGCAGTTGATGAACGGCAACATCCAGGCCGCTGTGCTGCCCGACCCGCTGGCCCAGGGGGCGATCGCGGCCGGCGCGAAACTGGTGGTGGATGACACCAAATACGCCACGCTGTCGCAATCGGTGCTGGTGTTCACGGCCGACACTTTGAAGGCGAAACCCCAGACCATCAGGAAGTTCCTCGTCGCCTGGGAGAAAGCCGTCAACGAGCTCAATGCCAACCCGGAGAAGTACCGCGGCGTCCTGATCGAACGGGGCCGCGTGCCGGCCTCTATCCAGGACAACTATCAAATGCCGCCCTTCCCCGGCCGCGGGGCGCCCAGCGAAGCGGAAGTCGCCGATGTGATCGCCTGGCTGAAGGCCAAGAGCCTGATAGCCCGCGACATACCGTATGTGGAGATGGTGGATAGCTCGTTCTTGCCGAAGTAACGACACATACTGCGTAGCGCATATTGCGTATTGCATCGTATATCCGCTTGTCTTGCCAAGGCGTTGACTGGACACGCGAGATACCGTATGTAGTACGCAGTGTGCGATACGCCCAGCGCACACCTTCGCCGATCCCAAACCCACCCACATTGGCGCCAACGTTTGAGCCCTATGCCTCCCATCGTCACCATCCGCGACCTGCACTACGCCTACCCGCCCCCCATCCCTGGCGCGGTGCTGACGCAGGTGCTGCGCGGGATCGATTTGGAGGTCGCGGCCGGGGAGTTTGTGGCGCTGGTGGGCCGCGTGGGCGCGGGCAAAACGACCCTGTGCATGGCGCTGAACGGGCTGGCGCCGCACGCCACCGGCGGCACGATCCGGGGCCAGGTCACCGTGGCCGGGCTGGACACCCGCCGCCATCCCGTGGCCGAGTTGGCCCGCACGGTCGGCCTGGTGTTTCAGGATCCCGAAGCCCAGCTCACGCAGATGCGCGTTGAAGACGAAATCGCATTCGGGCTTGAGAACCTGGGGCTGCCGCCCGACGAGATCGAGGAACGGGTGACATGGGCGCTGGACGCGGTGGGTCTGGCGGCCCAGCGCGACCGCTCACCCACGCACCTGTCAGGCGGCGAAAAGCAGCGGGTGGCGCTGGCCGCGGTGCTGGCCATGCGGCCGCGCGTGCTGGTGCTCGACGAGCCGACCGCCAATCTGGATCCGGCAGGCAAGGCGGCCATCTTCACCGTCCTGGCCCGGTTGGCCCGCCAGCGCCAGATCGCCATCGTGATCGCAACCCAGGAGATGGAACGCGTCGCGCGCCACGCCGACCGCGTCCTGGTGCTCCACGAAGGGCGCGTCGCGCTGGCGGGCCCGCCGGCCGAGATCTTCGCGCAGGTGGCGCGGCTGCAAGAGTGGGGCCTGGGCGTGCCGCAGCTGGCCGAGCTCGCCGAGTTGTTGGCGCAACGCACCGGCTATCGTTATCGCTTCACCGGCGTCAGCGACGCGACCGCGCAACTCGGCGCAGACCTGGCAAACCCGCCGGGGCCCGTAAAACCGGATGTCGCAGCTTCCCCCGGAACGCAGCAAGCTGCGACGTCCGGTTTGTTAAGGCAGAGACAACCTCTCCGCTCGCCCAGGTCCCGGCCGCCGGTGGGGCCGCTCAACCTGCGGCCGGGGGCGCCGGCCGCTCAGCCCAGCACAGCGGCGGCGCAAATCGTGCTGGAGAGCGTGTCCTACACCTACCCTGATGGCACACCGGCGCTCCACGATGTAAACCTGACCATCGCGGCCGGGGAGTTCGTGGCGTTGCTGGGGCCGAACGGCTCCGGCAAAACAACCCTGGCCAAGCAACTCAACGGCTTACTGCGCCCACAGCACGGCCGGGTCAAGTTGGAAGGCCGAGACACCCGTGGGGCCCGCGTGGCCGAACTGGCGCACACGGTCGGCTACGTGTTCCAGAACCCCGACCACCAGATTTTCGCCGCCACGGTGGAAGAGGAGATCGCGTTTGGGCTCCGCCTGCAAGGACTGGCGCCGGCCATCGTCGCCCAGCGGGTGGCCGAGGCGCTAGACCGCTTCCGCCTGGCGTCCCATGCGCACCTGCCGCCGGCGGTGCTCGGTTCGGGTCAGCGCCGCCAGGTGACGTTGGCCGCGGCCCTGGCGATGCGGCCGCGCGTCCTTGTGCTGGACGAGCCCACGGGCGGGCTGGACGGCCGCGGCCGACAGGAGTTGATGGGCGCCCTGGCCGTGTTCCACGCCGGCGGCGGCACGGTGCTGCTGATCACCCACGACATGCGCCCGGTGGCCGAATTCGCCGATCGCGCGGTGGTGCTGGCCGGCGGCCGCGTGCGCTTCGACGGCAGCCCTGGGACGCTGTTCCAGCAACACGATCTGCTGGCTGAGACGCGTCTCTCGGCCCCGCCGGTGGTGCGCCTGGCGCAACGGCTGGTCCCGTACGGCTTCGATGGCGACGTGCTGAGCTGCGCGGAGTTCGCGGCCGCCTGGCAAGAACGGCCCATGGAGCCACCACGCCATGACGCCTGAATTCGACGTCTACTTCCGGCGCAACACCTGGCTCTACGCGCTGGATCCGCGCGTGAAGGCCGCCTTCGTGACCGCGGCAGTGGCGCTGACGTTCCTGTGGCCGCAGCCGTGGCCCGCGCTGGCCGTCACGACCGCGTGCCTGGCGCTGCTGGCCTCGGCGCAGATCCCGGCCCTGCGGGTCGCCCGCTTCCTGCGCGGCATGTTGCCCTTCCTGGTCGTCATCTTCCTGCTGACCGCACTGTTTGCCGGCGGACTGGGTCGAACCCTGGTGAGCCTGGGACCCGTGCGCGTGACCGCGGGCGCTGTGGCGCAAGGATGGCTGCTGACGGCGCGCCTGCTGGCGCTGGCCCTCAGCTTCTACGTGTGGCTCAGCACCACTGACCAGGCCGCCATGGTGCGCGGCTTCGTGGCGCTGCGCCTGCCCTACGAGTGGGGCCTGACCCTGGCGCTGGCGTTGCGCTATCTACCGATCCTGGCCGGCCTGTTCGCCCAGGTCAGCGAAGCACAGCAGGCGCGCGGGCTGGATCTGACCCAGCACGGTTTGTGGGCACGGCTGCGCGCCTATCGGCCGGTGTTGATCGCGGTGGTGATCGGCGCGCTGCGCCATGGTGAGCGGCTGGGCTGGGCGCTGGAGGCACGCGGTTTGGGCGCGCCCGGCGTGCGCCGCGCCACCTACCGGCCACTCCACCTGCGCGGCAGCGACATCGCGGCGCTGGCCGTGTTGCTCGGCATCCTGCTGGCAGCCGTCGCCTTGCGACTCTTGTAACAGTGTATGAAAAATCACTGTAGCTGTGAGGGTGAGCAAGTAAACTGAGTTCACTCAGGGTCGGGGTTAGGCAGGGCTGGCAGTGCCTAACTTCGGCCCAGTCTTTTTGCAGCACCCTTGAGGTTTGCTTCCCAGCGGCCTTTCTGCTATAATCGCCGTTGTAATGCCCCCATAGCTCAGTGGATAGAGCGCTAGCCTCCGGAGCTAGAAGCGTGGGTTCGAGTCCCGCTGGGGGTATGTCACGCAGCAGATGGCCCGACACCATGTCGGGCCATCTCTTTTATCATGTTCGGGCCGATTGCTGACAACTGTTGCCCAGAAAGGACACCGATGCGTATCACATTTCACGGCGCAACGCGCGAAGTCACCGGCTCCATGCACCTGATCGAGGTCAACGACCAGCGCATCCTGCTGGAGTGTGGCATGTATCAGGGACGGCGGGCTGAAACCTACGAGCGCAACCTGCACTTCCCATTCGACCCCAAGACCATTGACGCCGTGGTGCTGAGCCACGCGCACATTGACCATTCGGGCAACATCCCCAACCTGGTCAAGCAGGGCTTCACGGGCAACATCTGGTGTACGGCCGCCACCCGCAACCTGTGCGTCTACATGCTGCTGGACAGCGGCCACATCCAAGAGAGCGACGCGGCCTATTTGAACAAACAGCGGGCCAAAGAGGGCCTGCCGGCCATCCAGCCGCTTTACACCCGCGCCGACGCGCAGGCCAGCCTGGGACAGTTTATCGGCGTGGGGCTGCGCCGGCCGGTCACCGTGGCCGATGGCGTGCGCGCGACGTTCTACAACGCGGGACACATCCTGGGTTCCGCGTTCGTGGCGTTGGATATCAGGGAGTTTGCGACGGGCAAGCAGTGGCGGCTGATTTTCAGTGGGGACATAGGCCGGCCCGAGATGGCGATCTTGCACGACCCCGAACTGCCGGACGCCGCCGACATCCTGATCATGGAAAGCACCTACGGCGACCGGCTGCACCAGACCAAGGACGCTGCGCGCAAGGAGCTGCGCGAGGTGATCCGGGAGACGGTGCGCCGCCGCGGCAAGGTCATCATCCCGGCCTTTGCAGTGGGCCGCACGCAAGAAATCGTGTACGCCCTGAACACGTTGGCCGCAGATGGCGATATCCCGGCGCTGCCCATCTTCGTAGACAGCCCCCTGGCCGTCAACGCGACTGAGGTGTTCCGCATGCACCCTGAGGCGTGGGACGAGGATGTGCGCGCCTTCCTGGTCGAGGAGGGCAAACCCAACCCGTTCGACACAGCGCAGGTGGAGTATGTGCGCGAAGCGGTGCGCAGCAAGCAGCTCAACTACCTGCACGGCCCGGCCATCATCATCAGCGCCAGCGGCATGGCCGAGAACGGTCGCATCCTGCACCATCTCAGCAACAACATCGAGGAGCCGGAAAACACCGTGCTGTTCGTCAGCTTCCAGGCCGAGAACACCCTGGGCCGCAAGCTGGTTGGCGGCGCGCGGCGGGTGAAAATCCTAGGCGGGGAGTATGATGTGCGGGCCCGTGTGTGCGCGCTCGAAGGTTACAGTGCGCACGCGGATCAGGCCGAGCTGCTGGCCTGGGCACGGCCGCTGGATCGCGACCGGCTGCAACACGTCTTTCTGGTCCACGGCGAGACCAACGCCGCCACCACCCTGGCCGATAAGCTGCGCAACGAACGCGTAGCGCAAGTGACCGTGCCGGACCGCGGGACGAGTGTGGCGTTTTAGGGGAGTGGGGATTGGGGTGGCTGATAACTGATGATCAGAGGTGTCTCTGCCATCAGCTATCAGCCATCGGCTATCTGCTGTTTACTCCACCGGCGTCAGCCAGCGATCCGTGCCATCCCCGTCGGCAGCCCAGCCTTTGACGGTGTCCCCTTCCAACTCCCACCAGGTCAGGTCGTTCTGCTTGATAGGGCCGCCGCGCACGGTGAACAGGGTGCCGCGGACCACCCGGGCCACCGGCGTTGAGGCGGTGCCGGCATAGTCGCGCACCGTCAGCACCTGGCCTTCGGCCGTGGTCACCTGCACGCGGTCGCCCAGCTTGATGGCACGGTCCACCAACTTGGGGCCAGCGGAGGGCGCGGGTTCGGCCGCAGGCGCCGCCGGTATCAGCCACGGGTCATTTTGCGGCCCGGCAGCGACCCACCCCACCAACCCGGCGCCGTTGTCTATCTTCCACCAGGCATAGTTGTCGGCCTGGGTCGGGCCTTCGATCAACTTCACCACGACGTTCGCGTTCAACCGACCGAGTTGCTTCGCCTGGGCGCTGGGCTGCTCGCGCACGTTGATGCCGCCTCCGGCCGCCACACGCGCCTGCGCGCCGATGGCCATACCGGTTGGGGCCTGGGTGGGTGTAGCGGTCGGCGCGGCCGTGGGCGCCACAGGAACTGGAGTTGCAGTAGATGGCGCCAGGGTCGCGGTCGGTTCCTCCGTCACTGACACGGCCTCCGGCGACGGCGCCACGGTCGGCGTCACCCGCACCTGGAAGCCGCCACAAGCCAGCACGGCCAGCAGCAGTGCGCAAAAGGCCAACAGAATCGGCCAACGAGGTGTCCTGGTGGACATAGTGGTCTCCTTGTGTTTGGAGGGTGGAAGTTGGAGGTTGGCGGTTGGCGGGGCACACCGCTCCAATCTCCAACCTCTAATCTCCAACCTCCAGTCCTACATGCTCTCCGGCGCGGCCACGCCGAGCAGGGCGAGCACGCGGGCGAAGACGGCCTTTGTAGCCGCCACCAGCCGCAGACGAGCGCAGCTCAGGGCCGCGTCGCCCGGGTCGGCTGAGATGACGCGGCAATCGCGATAGAACGCGTGGAACGTGCCGGCCAGATCTTGTGCATAGAACGCCAGGTGGTGCGGCGCCAGTTGTAGCGCCGCCTTCTCGATCACCTCGGGCAGCTCGGCCATCTTACGCAGCAGCGTCAGCTCGGCCGGATGGCGCAGCAGGTCAAGGTCGCCCGCGGCCCAGGCCGCGGCCGCGAAGCCACGCTCGGCCGCGGTGCGCAGGATGCTGGCCATGCGCGCGTGCGCGTATTGCACGTAGTACACCGGGTTCTGGTCGTTCTGCTGCACGGCCAGGTTCAGGTCGAAGTCCATCACTGCCTGGTTGGAGCGGGTCAGCAGCAAGAAGCGCACCGCGTCCGCGCCGACCTCCTCCACCACCTCATCCACGGTGATGATGTCGCCGGAACGCTTGGACAGCTTGACCTCCTGGCCGTCGCGGTAGAGCCGCACCAGGTCGTAGAGCACGATGTCCAGCCGCCGCGGGTCCAGCCCCAACGCCTGCATCAGGTAGGGCATGCGCCGCGCCTGGTTCTGGTGATCCACCGCCCACACGTCTATCACCCGGTCGAAGCCGCGCTCGACGAACTTGTTGTAGTGATACGCCACGTCCGAGGCGTAGTAGCCCGGCTGGCCCGAGGAGCGCACCAGCACCTCGTCGCGGTCGGAGCCGAACAGGCTGGTGCGCAGCCACTCCGCGCCCTCCTTGACCTCGGTCATGCCGGCCGCGCGCAGGTCAGTGATGACGCGCTCGAACACACCGCCGGGGTCGTACAAACTCTTCTCCGAGTACCAGTTGTCGAAGACGATGCGCAGCCGCTCGGCCGAGGCGCGAATCCACGCCAACACGGTCGTTCGGCCCAGATCGCTCAACGCAGCGATGGCGCCCTCCTCGGGCATCGCTGCAAACCGGTCGCCGTGCTCAGCCACCACCGCCCGCGCCAGATCGTGCACGTACGCGCCCTGGTAATGGTGGCTCGCCAGCGGCGCATCCTGGCCCAGGGCTTGCAGATAGCGCCGGTAGAGCGTCTCCGCAAAGGTGCGCATCTGCGTGCCGGCATCGTTGACGTAGTACTCGCGCTGGATGTGCCAGCCCGCGGCCGCCAACACGCTGGCGAGCGCGTCCCCCAGCACCGCGTTGCGCGCCGAGCCCATGTGCAGCGGCCCGGTGGGGTTGGCGCTGATGAACTCGACCTGACAGGTCTTGCCGCCGCCCAGGTCAACATCCCCGTAGCGGCCGGCCGCGGCCTCGATCTCCGCCACCTGACCGGCCAGCCAGGCCGCGCTCAGGCGAAAGTTGATGAACCCCGGCGGCACGGCCTCGGTCGCGGCCAGCGGGGCGTTGGCCGGCATGTGACCGGCGATGGCCTGGGCGATGGCCAGCGGCGCCATGCGCGCCGGCTTGGCCGACTGCATGGCGACCGACGTGGTGTAGTCGCCGTGCTTCGGGTCCTTGGTCCGGCCGATCTCGCAGGCCGGCAGGTCGAACGCCGGCAGCGCGCCGGCAGCTTGGGCGTTTTGTATGGCCTGGGCGACCAGGCCGGCGATGTCGTTGCGAATCACAGAGTAACTCCAGAATAGCGGCGTTCACACCTCAATGGCGTTGTTCAACCCATATCAACTTCGGACCGTCTAACAGCAGCGTCAGCGCATTCAAGACATTGCGGCCCAAAATGCCCCAGGGCTGATCAATAAGAAGGAACTGACCTCGGAAGTTCCGCCGACAAAAGGCCATTTCCAGACGTGCTGCCCTTGCCAGGCTGACGTTGCCATTGAATCCCATCAACTCATATTGCGTACCTGGCACGACCGTCAATCCCAACTGCTGAGTAACTGCGGCTGGCAACAACGTGATGTCCGATCCAGAATCAAGCAGCATCGGCACATCTGACCAAACTGCGCCCGTGGCTGGGTTGCGGAGAACCACGCGTGCCAGTGGCGCAGGTGGATCAAACAGTTCCGCATCATAGGCTGGCATCGTTCAGGTCCTCGCTCACTTCCATCACAAACTCGCGCGCCTGTTCTGGATGCACAAGTCGTGGGCTGGCAATGCGAGTCTCCTGTTGTGTGCCAATTGCCGGCACAAGAATGTAGACCTTGGTCTTATTAGGCAATTTGACACTTGGCGGCAATCGAATCAAGCCATGATCTACGATACCTTCAAGCGCGACCACACTCATACTTTACCTCCTCACCGGCTCCTGCTCATACCAGTTCGGCCCGGCTTCCATCGTCCCCTTGGCACCGATTTATGGCGATCTTGATGATGTCGGCCGCGGCGCTCTGCGAAAACGATGCCTCCCTGCTTCAACGACTACAAAGGCATATTCAAGATCGCTCTGCGCATACATTGCCAGCACCCTGGCCAACTCCCGGTGAACAGCCTGGATGTCCGACAGCGAAAGGCGCAGGAAGATAACGTCGGCCTCAAGCTCCTCGACAAAGACCAGGCTGCCGAAGTCCTTATCCCGCGTAATGAAAACCCGTCCCTGTTCGTGCGCAGCGCGCAGCAACTCCCGATCGGCAAAACGTGCGCCGCCGATCTCCTCTGCTGTCAACACATCATGGCCTAACGCAACCAGAAAGTGCGCTGTCAGCGCGTAAACATCCTGATCGAGCAGCAGTCTCATGCTACCATCGCGACCCGGATGTCTTCTGCCTGCACTACATCCATCGCATACTGTACACAGGCACGCACATCCTCGACACTGAGACCGGGGTAGTAATTCCTGACAATCTCAGCGAAGGGAATACCCTGGCTCACCAATTCCAGTACGTTCTGCACTGGAATGCGCGTGCCCGCCACGCACGGCTTGCCGAAGTGAATGTTCGGATTAACTTCAATACGCGTCTTCATTAACTCACCGGCTCCTGTTCATACCAATTCGGCCCAGTTTCCATATCAACCTTCAATGCCGCCTTCAGCT
>DAOUAT010000307.1:0-2607 GCA_034433275.1 Anaerolineae bacterium | reverse complement strand
GGTCGGGGGGTGGGTCTTTCACGGGCAGGGGGTCGGGGGGTGGGTCTCTCCCAGGCAGAACGCCGGGGAATGGGCCCAGCTAGGCCCCGTGACCCGCGGCGAGTTGCGGCGATCCTGCTCGTCGCCCTCGCGCTGGTCAACCTGCTGGCCCAGCCGTTCTCGACCGGGCTGGCGTCCAACGCGCCGCGGACCTGGCTGCCCTCCGCGCTGGGCCCGGTGGCGGTCGCCGACTACGGGGGCGAGCAGGTGGCCGCGGTGCAGGCGCAGCTCAGCGGCCTGGCCCCGGCCGACGCGCCGATCTTCGCGCCGCACTGGGGCGCGGGGTGGTATCTGCTGACCGGCCGGCCCAACGCGACCCCGTGCGACGTGGTCTTCGGCGGGCTGTGCGCCACTGGGCCGGAGGCCGTCCGGCTGCAGGCCGCGCTGACCAGCCATCCGCCGGCCGCGGTCGTGATGCCCGCCTGGGTGTGGCGTCCCGAGCGGGCTACCGGAACTCAGGCCGGCCGCGGGACGGCCATCCGCGCCGGCCTGGCGCCGTGGTGGGAGGCGCTGGCGCGCGATTACAGCGATGTGACGCCGGCCGGAGTGACGGAGTGGGCCGTGTTGCGGAGGGAGGCGGGAAGATGAACGCTGGAAGTGCGAAGCGACCCTGGCGCACGGTCGCGCTGCTGGCCGCGGGGGTGTTCAGCCTGGCGCTCTACCTCTTTTACGCGCAGCGCGCCACCGGCAACTTCGGCTTCCCGTTGGACGACAGCTGGATCCACTTGCAGATCGCGCGCAACCTGGCGTCCGGGCAGGGGTGGTCGTACAATCCCGGCGAGCCGACCGGCGCCAGCACATCGCCGCTGTGGGTGCTGGTCATCGCGCCGCTGTTCTGGCTGCCCGGCGACGTGACCATTTGGGTCAAGGCGCTGGGCGCCGCGTTGTTCCTGGCCAACATCCTCCTGGTCGCAGACAGCGCGCAGCGCGTCACCCGCGACGCGCGGGCCGCGTGGCTGGCCGGTCTGCTGGTCGCCTGGGGGCCGACCCACGCCTGGGGCGCGCTGTCGGGCATGGAGGTGGGCCTCTACCTGCTGCTGGTCTTGCTGGGCCTCCGCGCGGCGCTGGTCGCGGGTGAAGGCCGCGGCCGGGGCTACGCCGCAACCGCCTGGCTGGCGCTGGCCGGCTGGGCCCGGCCCGAAACCTGGGCCCTGCTGCCGGTGGTTTGGGGGTATTGGGGGTGGCGCGGGCGCGCAGCCAGGTGTGAGAGTGAAGCGGAGCACCCTGAGCGGAGCGGCCGTGCTGTTCCGGCCGCGCAGTCGAAGCATGTCCTGAATGAAGTTGAAGAGGGGCGAAGCGATCATCCCGCAAGGCCGCATCCTTCGACTGGTCATCATTCGTTAAGCACTCTGATTCGTACGCCCGCTCAGGATGCTTGCAGGTTCACGGCAGCCTTCCGCGCCTGGGCGCCCCACCTGCTCATCGCCGCGGCCGTGATCGCTGCGTTCCTGGCTTTTAACCTGCTGATCTGGGGCCGACCGCTGCCGGGGACGTGGTACGCCAAGACCGCGTTCGGTCAGGGCAGCGACCCGACCGGCGCCATCGCCTGGGCCCTCCACTTCGGCAGCCAGCTCATGTCCAGCATCCAGGCCGCGGTCTACTCGCAGAACCCGTTCCTGGTCGTCACCCTGGCGTTGGGCGGCGTCGCGCTGGGACGGGCCGGCCGGCCGCAGCGTCGCGGGCTGGCGCTGCTGCTGGCGGTCGTTGCGGCCACCTGCGTCGCCGCGGCCGCGGCAGATCTCGGCAGCGCCGGCCTGCAGAACTACCGTCGGGCCGGCCACCTGGTGGCGGCTCTGAACATCCTGGCCGCGGCCGGCGCGGTCGCGCTGTGGGATCTCCTACCTCACCCCCGACCCCTCTCCTCGCAGGAGAGGGGCGCCTTCTCCCCCTCCCTCGCAGGGAGGGGGTCGGGGGGTGGGTTCCTCTTCGCGCCGCGCCCCGGCCCGAAGGGGGGCTTTCAGTTTCAGGAGGTTCCCAGGGGGCCGGGGGGTGGGTTCCGCCTCGGGCCGCGCCCCCCCTGGCGCTGGCTGCTGGCCGCGGCCGTCCTGGCCATGCAGCTGGCGGGCCTGCGCCAGGGCGCGCTCTTCTACGCGGACAACATCCGCAGCATCAACCAGGGCGACGTCGCGGCCGGCCGCTGGATCGCTGCCCACACCCCGGCCGACGCGGCCGTCGCGGCCAACGACATCGGCGCCATCGCCTACTTCGGCGGCCGGCGCATCGTGGACCTGGTGGGCCTGGCCTCGCCGGAGGTCGTGGAAGTGACCGCCACCTCGCGCCCCCGCTCGGTCGAACGGGAACGCCGGCTGCGCGACCTGCTGCTGGCCCAGGGCGCCGACTACGTGGTCATCTTCCCCGAATGGTTCCCCCACCTCTCCCGCGACCCTGCCCTGGTCGAAGTGGCCCGCTTCACCGTGCCGGCCGCCACCGCGCTCGCGCACGACAACGTGGTGGTCTACCGCCTCGTCGCGCCCTGACCACATCCCACATTCCACATTCCACATTCCACATTCCACATTCCACATTCCACATTCCACATTCCACATTCCACATCCCACATCCCACATT
>DAOUAT010000306.1:0-6862 GCA_034433275.1 Anaerolineae bacterium | reverse complement strand
GATCTGCCAGCGTGACCTGGCGCTCTTCGGCAGCCTGCTGCTCAGCGGCGTGTTGTTCGGCCTGCTGCGGGGTAAGCTCCGCCGGCCCAACGGCGCCTACGCCAAGCTGCCGGTCTGGCTCTTTGCCGTGCTGCTGATCCCTATTGCCCTGGACGGCGGCACGCAACTGTTCGGCCTGCGCGAGAGCAACTGGACCTTGCGGTTGCTCACCGGCGCGCTGACCGGCAGCGCCATCGTATGGCTGGCATACCCTTATGTGCAGGAAGCGATGATGAATGTCCTACGGACGGAGCCAGACGCACGACAGGCGCGCTAATGCTACCCAGACTCTGGCCGCAGCCGGCCGGCATCCTCGGCTCGGATCAGCGCACGCGCCAGCACGCGCGCAGGGTCAACCAGCGGCACACCGCCCAAGTGGTCTTCGGTGATCGCCAAAGGGATCTCGGTGCAGCCGAGGATGATAGCTTGCGCCCCTGCGCCCACCAACCACTCGGCGGCATGGCGCAGAGCAGCCAGCGCTGGCGCAGTAACCGGGTTCGACCGGGCTTTGATCCCATCATGCGGATCGTAAATTGCCGGATGGACCACATCCCGCAGCAGCGCTTCGGGCACCATGACCGCAACCAGGCCGGCGCGTCGCAGGTGCAGAGGGTAGACACCGGAACGCGCTGTGCCGGTGGTGCTCAAAATACCGACCCGGGCGCCGGCCGGGAACATGTCGCGAAGGCGCTGCACGGTCTCGTGAACCATGTGCAGCACCGTCACCTGGCTGTTGAGCTGGCGCAGTTCGGCTGTCAGCACGTCGAAGATCGGCGGCGCGTGGAAGGTGTTGCAAGGGATGCCGACCACCGTCACGCCCAGGCTTTCCAGCTTGCGCACGATGCGCGCCACCGCGAAGGCCGGGTTCATCTTCTCCTGCCCCACCAGGAACGCCGTGCGGTCGGGGATTTCCGCCGGCTCGTTTGCCAGATAGATGCTGAGGTGCTCCTGGTCGCGCCGAGCCGCGGTCTGATCCAGGATCTTGCGCACGAGATCAAGGCCCGCGTATGGGCCGACACCACCGACGATGCCAATCATCTTCACCCCACAGCCAGTCGTTGGGGTCGTTTTACACCTGCCCCCCTCAAACTGGACAAAAATCGCCATCTGCGGTATAAATGAAACGTTGGCCCGCCGGTGCGTCTGGCGCGGCCAACTTGCTGTCATGTCTGCGGCCTCGCAGCCGCTGCGATTATGCTTGTAACCCTGGAACCTACGGAGACGATCAGTGCCAAACCTGAAGAAGAACCCATCTGCATTGAAGTGCCAGCGGCGTGATGCCCGCAAGACGGTTTATCGCGGCATCGTCCGCACCAGCACCCGCACCCACATCAAGAAGGTCCGGGCGCTCCTGGCTTCCGGCAAGCTCGAGGCGGCCGATCAGGCACTGCACACCGCGATCCGGGCGCTGGACAAGGCCGCAGAAAAGGGCGTGATCCACAAGAACAACGCGGCCCGGCGCAAGTCACGCTTAATGAGCGCCCTGAACAAGGCCCGGCAAGCAGCCTGAGGCTTACTCTGTTTGCCACGCATACATCGGCGCCTACAGGCGCCGATTTTGCTTTTTAAGCGGCCTGCGGCGGCGCCGCCTCAGTTTGCTCGGCCCCGGGTGCTGGCGTCAGTTCTTCCGTAACAGGCACAACCAGCTTGTAGCCAACGCCGCGCTGCGTGACCAACAACGTCGGATGCATGGGATCAGACTCGATCCGTTCGCGCAGCCAGCGAATGTGTACATCCAAGGTCCGCGTATCGCCCAGATAGTGGGTATCCCAGATATCCTCCATCAACGCCTGGCGCGAGATCACCTGGTTGGGGCGCACCATAAAAGCAGCCAGCAGCTTGCACTGTTTCGGCGTCAGGTGGGCGCGGCCAAGCGGCGTCACAACAACTCGGGAGACGACATCTAGTTCAATCGGACCGGCCCGGAGGATATTGGGGATCGCGGACTCACTGAGCCGGCGAATGGTGTCGCGCAACTTGCGGTTGGTGAACGGCCGCACCAGGCGCTCTTCACACTCGGTCTCCGCGCCCTCCCCGCGCTCCGTCAACAGCAGCCGACAGACCTGCGGCAAACGACGGCCCAGCGTCTTGCACAGACGGCTGCCCGAAAAGTGACTGTTCACGGTATTGACGATAACAATGCTGGGCTGAAGCTCACGCGCCACTTGGAGGCCCAGGACCTGGGTGCGCGCAAAGACGACTTTGCCGCCTTCCTGCTGAATACCCTGCCAGACCTTGTCGTAGCTGGATTCGATGCGGCCGATATAGAGGATTTGTACAGACCTCGCAGTCGAAGTACGGCCCATCGCCAGCTCCCTTCCGGTAAGGTTGATTTACAAGGCTATTCTATTATAGCGGAGCTTAAGAAAAAAAGCAATCACTGTCGTGAGCGATTTCATCTGCTTTGACCTTTAGCCCTCACCATGATACAATCGGCTTAATTATGCCTTCTGAAGTTCCGAACAGCGCCCCTCAGGGCGCAAAGACTGTGGTCGTTATCCCCACCTTCAACGAAGCCGACAACCTGCCGGCCCTGATCGCGGAGTTGCACGCGTTGGCCGTGCCAGGGCTCTCAGTGCTGATCGTGGACGACAACTCACCTGATGGCACAGGGCAAGTTGCGGAAGCATTGGCGGAGCGGTTGCCCGGCGTTGTTTCTGTTCGGCATCGCCTGGAGAAGCAGGGGTTAGGCCGCGCCTACCTCGATGGCTTTGCGCAGGCGCTCTCGGCAGGGGCCGACTTCATCGTCCAGATGGACGCTGACTTTTCCCACCCGCCCACTGCGATCCCCGAGATGCTGAAGCTGATGGCGCAGTACGATGTAGTGATCGGCTCACGCTATGTGAGCGGAGGCCAGCTCGATGAACGGTGGAGCTGGTGGCGCCGGTTTCTCAGTTGGTGGGCTAACGAGGTGTGGGCACGCGGCATCCTGCGCCTGCGAACACGCGACATCACTGCCGGGTTCAAGTGTTGGCGGCGCGCGACCCTGCTGGGCATCGGCCTGGGCCGCGTGCGCGCCAACGGCTATGCGTTTCAGGTTGAGATGGCCTACCTTACCGAACGCCTCGGCTATCGGGCCAAGGAGATACCGATCTACTTCGAGGACCGCCGCATCGGCCAGTCCAAGATGAGCGTCGCCGTGAAGGTCCAGGGGGCAATAGATGTGGTCCGCATCTGGCATCGCCACCGGAATGCCACGCGTAGCCCAGAGCCTCGCCCGGACAGAGCGCCGGCCGGATAGACCCGTGGCGTTGGGATTCTCGCTCCATTTCTCATCCTGGGGAGACCGTCTTTGACATCCTCTCGCAGAACTGAGATCGCCGTCATCCTGTTCCTGCTGTTACTGCCTGCGCTGTGGTTTGCTCCCCAGACATTGGGCGGCAAAACGCTGCTGCCCGCGGACAACCTGTTCACCTTCGAGCCGTGGCGGTCGTTCGCAGCTCAGTACGGCGTTGATGTGCCGCACAACGGCTTGATCAGCGATCTGATCTTGGAAAACCGCGCCTGGAAGGCGTTCCTGCTGGAGGCGCTGCGCGGCGGCGATCCGGCGGGCGCGCTGTGGAGCCCGCGCCTCTTCGCGGGCGCGCCCTTCCTGGCCGCAGGACAGCAGTCGGCACTCTATCCGTTCAGTGTGCTGTTCTACATCCTGCCACTGGCGCAAGCCTATGGGGTGTTCACCTGGCTGCAACTGGGGCTGGCCGCGGCCGGCATGTACGTGTTTGGCCGCGTGTTGGGCCTGCGCCGCCTTGCCGCGGTCTTCTCCGGCGTCGCCTACGCCTTCTCCGGTTTCTTCATCGTCAGCGTCAATTTCACCATGATCATCGCGGCCGCGGCCTGGCTGCCGCTGATCCTGGCAGCGATCGAGATGATCATCCGCAAGCAAGCCGCTAAGGGACCTGTGGCCTACTCGCCCGTGCCCTATGTCGTCGTCGGGGCGCTGTGCCTGGGCAGTGAGGCGCTAGCCGGGCACGTGGAGATCACGTACTACACGCTAATGGTCGCTGCGTTCTATGCGGCCTGGCGGCTGATCGCGCTCTGGCGACAGCTCCGCACCCCGCGGCCCGCCCTGCGCCTGGCCGGCTGGCTGATTGTCATGGTCGTCCTGGGCCTGGCGCTGGGCGGCGCGCAGCTCATCCCGCTGTACGAGCTGGTGACGCAGAGCTTCCGTGAAGGCTCGGCCAGCCTGCAGCAGGTGCGCGATTGGGCCTGGCCCTCCCGGCAGATCGTCACCTTCCTGCTGCCCGACGCGTTCGGCAACCCCACGCACCACGCGTATTTCGACATTTGGGAACGGGTCTGGAAACCTGTCACGCAGAACGCGCTGGGGCAACCGCTGCAGACAATTGACTGGGGCGTCAAGAACTACGTCGAGGGCGGCAACTACCTGGGCATCCCGACGCTGCTGCTAGCGGCGGTGGCGGTGTTGCAACGTCTGCGCCGAGGCGGCCTCACACGAGCACACGCGGCTAACCAACGCGGCACCATGATGCCAGTTTACGAAGATGAAGCGGAGCATCCTGAGCGGAGCCGGGGAAGGGGTCCCGGCGTAGTCGAAGGAGGCGAAGCGGATGTCCCGACAAAGCCGCCTCCTTCGACTACGCACGGCGATACTGCCGCCGTGCTCCGCTCAGGATGCTTGCCCAGCTTGCGAGCAGCGGCTTCTTTCCAGAACATCGCGGCGTCTGGTACAGCTCAGGCGCTTAGCACCCCGACGCCCTTCGCCATCCTGGCCGTACTCTCCCTGCTCTTCGCCTTCGGCACGCCGCTCTACGCCATCCTCTACTACGGCCTGCCCGGCTACAGCCAGCTCCACTCGGCGTTCCGGTGGGTGTTCCCGTACACGTTGAGCATGGCGGCCCTGGCGGGGTATGGGCTGAACTTGCTGATGGCGAATGGCGAGTGGCGAATCAGCGAATCAGCGAATGACGCTAGACGCAATACGCGATACGCAATACGCACCACGCAATACGCACCACGACTCCTCGGCTGGCTGGCCATCCTGGCCGGCGCGGGCGCGTTGACCGCGGTGCTGGTCAGCATGGCTGTGCCGGGGCCGTTTGTGGCATTAGGTGATTTCCTGTTGGCTAAAGCCAACCTGGCGCGGCAGTTCGGCTATGCCGACGGCGCGATGGCGTGGAGCCACCAGGCAGCAGGCATCGCGCGCTTCGGGCTGATCGCGCTGCTGGCTGGCGGAGCGTTGGCCTGGGGGACGCGGGGACGCGGAGACACGGGGACACGGGGACGCGGGGACGCGGAGGCAGCGGTCTCCCCATCGCCGCGTCTCCCCATCGCCGCGTCTCCCCATCTCCGCGTCTCCGCGTCTCTCCTCGCCCTCCTCATCCTCGATCTCTGGCTGTTCGGCCGCGGGTTCAACCCGGCGACAGACCCGAAGCTGCTGGACTTCAAGCCGCCGGTCATCGAGTTTCTGCAAAGCCGGCAGGACGCGGCACAGCCGTGGCGGCTGACCAGCTTCGACGCGCCGGGCGAAAAGGTGTTGAACGCCAACTCGGCGATGGTCTACGGGCTGGAAGATGTCCGCGGGTACGACTCGATCATCCTCAAGGAATACGCGACCTACATGGCCCGCATCCAGCGCCAGGATGACCTGCTGTACAACCGCATCGCGCCCATCTACACCCAGATGGACGGCCAGCCCAACTACGACGCGCTGGACAACCCGCTGCTCGACCTGCTGGGTGCGCGCTACGTCGTCACCACCCACACCATCCCCAACGCGGGCTACGAGCTGGTCTACGACGCCGAGGTCAAGGTCTACGAGAACACGGGCGCGTTCCCGCGCGTCTTCATCGTGCCCCAGGCTGTGGCCGCGGCCGATCAGACGGCGGCGCTGGATCAGCTGCAAACGGTGGACCCGGCGCAGATCGTGGTGGTTGAGGGCATCACGGCGGCCGATCTGCCCCCGCCGGCATCGCCCCAACTGCGCGACGCACGCATCAGCCAGCGCGGGAATCGCGAGGTGTTCGTAGATGTGAACCTCAGCGATCGGGGCTGGCTGGTGTTCACCGATAGCTATTTCGCAGGCTGGAAGGCGTACCTGCGGCCCTTCGGCGTGGAGGGCGAGGGCGTTAACGCGGCGGGCGAGTCCATCGAGCAGCAGTTGCCCCTATACCGGGCCGACGGCGCGTTCCGGGCGGTCTATCTGCCGCAGGCGGGGCAATGGACGGTGCGCTTCGTCTATTCCCCGCGCAGCTTTTTATTGGGCGCCTATCTGTCCTTTTTGAGCGGCGTGGTGCTGCTGTTGTTGGCCGGCTGGTGGGCATGGCGCCGCTTTTATCGCGGAGAGCGCAGCGAGGTGGGGACCGTCGCCAAGAACAGCGCGGTGCAGGTGGCTATGTCACTGCTCAGCAAGGGCATTGACTTCGCGTTCGCCATGCTGCGGCTGCGAGTGCTGAGCCCGGCCGGCGAGGGCAGCTACGCGTTCGCCATCGCGTTCTATGGTGTCTTCGAGATCGTCACGCGCTTCGGGCTGGGCACCCTGGTCACGCGCGACGTGGCGATTGACCGCAGCCGGGCGCGGCGCTACCTGGCGAACACCATCGTGCTGCGGGCCGGCCGGTGGCTGCTCAGCCTGCCGGTGCTGGGCCTGATGGCCTTGTTCTACCGGGTCGTCCTGAATCAGCTCACCGGCGCAGAGATCCAGGCGATCGCCCTGTTCGCCGTGGCGCTGCTGTTTGCCAATATCAGCGACGCGCTCAGCGCCATCTTCAACGCGTTCGAAAAGATGGAGTACCCGGCAGCCATCGCCACGGCTATCGCCACGGCCAAAGTCGCGCTGGGCGCGTTGACGCTGCTGCCGCCGTTC
>DAOUAT010000305.1:0-5933 GCA_034433275.1 Anaerolineae bacterium | reverse complement strand
GTGCTGCACGTGCTCGTCATTGGTGGGGGGACCGTGTGGGCCGCGCTGGCGTTGGGGCGGTGGAGTTGGAACCTGCGCCGGCTGGCAGAGGCCTCGGCCGCATGGCAGTGAGGGGTAGAACAAATGAGAGGACAGGTACGCTTAACGGTTTATATCGCGCTGGCCCTGGCGCTGCTAGGCGTGTTTGCGGCCGGCGGTGAGGTTTGGGCGCGTACGATGGCTAAGCCGCTGGGACAAACGGTGCCCACACCCACACCCAAACGAACCTACGCGCCGACAGTGGTCGTGTCGCCGACCTCCCCCCCGGCCGGTACGCCGGCCCCAGGTGCGACACCGGCTCCTCCCGCCCCGGGCGCGGCTCTGGCGTTGACCAAGACAGTGGACCAGCTTGTGACCTGGCCGGGCATGACCGCCACCTTCACGCTCACGGTGGCCAACACAGGAACGGCCTCACTTCGCCAGGTGACGGTGGAGGACACGTTGCCTGATGGCCTGGAACCGGGCGCGGTGCTGGCCGGCGCCGGTGCTGCGTGGAGCGGCCGGGTGTTGCGTGCGACGGCGCCCGTGTTGGCGCCGGGTGGCGTGCTGCGCATTGTCTACACCGCGCGGGTGCGGGCCGACGTTGCACCCGCTGTCATCCTGGTAAACCGGGCGGTCGCCACGACTGGCGACGGCCAGCAGGCGGTCGCACTTGTGGTGCTGGGCCAGCCGCCGCTGGAACTGCCACGCACAGGCGGTGTCGGGGCCTTTGGGGGCGGGCTACGCTGACAGCGATGCGGAGGGATGGTTGGCCTGCGGCGGCAGCGTTCGCGGCGGCAACGGTGCTTTACGCGATCACATTAGCCCCTGGCCTCACCTGGGCGCACGGCGGCGCGGATGGCGGTGACCTCCTGGCTGCCGCGCTGACCGGTGGTGTGCCCCATCCCCCCGGCTACCCCACCTATCAGATCCTCCTGCGTGCGGCTATCGCTCTGCACCCCGGTGAGCCGGCGCGCGCAGGCAACTGGCTCTCGGCGCTGTGTACGGCGGCCGCGGCCGGCCTGCTGACCGACCTGGCGCGCCGCAATCAAGCGAATTGCAGTGCACGGCGGCACGGCTTGAGCGCGTTGGCTGCGGGGCTGGCCTGGGCGGCTGCGCCGGCCGTGTGGGCTCAGGCCACCATCACCGAAGTATATGGTCTCCACGGGCTGGTCGTCGTGGCCGTGCTCTGGCTGCTGTGGCGCTGGCGCGAGGACCTTGACCGGGGCGAGAGTGGTGCGCGTTGGCTGGCGCTGGCTGGCCTGGTCTTCGGTTTGGGGTTGGGCAACCACCTGTCGCTGGTGTTGCTCGCGCCCGGCGCGCTGGCCTGGCTGTGGGCCGGGCGGGTCAGGCTGCAAGGCCTCGGTGTTGCTGTTGCGCTGGCGCTGGCCGGCCTGGCGGTCTATGCGTATCTGCCGCTGGCAGCGGCCGGTAACCCGCCGGTGAACTGGGGGGACCCCAGGACGCCGGCCCGCTTGGCCTGGGTCGCCTCGGGGTGGTTGTATCGCGATCTGGTGTTCGGCGTGCCGTGGGCTGATCTGCCCGGCCGGCTGGCCGCGCTGGTCGGTGAGTTGCTGCGCCAGTTTGGGGTCTGGGGCGCGCTGCTGGCCGTGGCTGGCCTGTGGCACATGGACCGGCGCCAACACGCCTGGTGGCGCGCCACAGTGTTGACTGTGCTGGCTTACGCTGCCTACGCGGTCGGTTACCGCGCGGACGACGCGTTCGTGTACCTGATCCCGGCATGGGCGATGGTCGCGCTCTGGCTGGCTGCCGGGGTAGATCGGGCGGGAGAGGTGTTGGCGCACGGGAGCCGGTGGCCGGTCGCAGCCGCCGCCGTGGCGATGGCTGCCCTCATTGCGCTGCCGGGCATCTCGGTGGCCCGCTTTTGGCCGGAGAACGATCTGCGCCATGACGCCGTGGCGCGTGATTTCGTGGCCGCGGCTTTGGCCGAGGCGGAACCCGGCGCGATTATCCTGACCGCTTCCGACGGGCCGACCTTCGCGTTGTGGTACGCGGTGTACGGCTTGGGGCAGCGGCCTGACGTGACACCGCTGAACGTGAACCTGTTCGGCTTCGAGTGGTATCGTCTGACCCTGCACGCCCACCGGTTGGACGCACTGATGGGGATGGATGTGTGTGGGATCGTGCCGGATCTGGCGCAGATTGTGATGCTCGGCGCCGGGCAGCGACCGTTTTACCGGGCTGAACCGCTGGTGCTGGCGCTCCCCGGCACGCGTGAACAGCCGGCCGGGGCGTTGGTGCGCATTCTATCTGAGTAACCTATGAAACCGAGAACCTGGGTGCTTGGTGGATTTTTGTTCGTGGTGCTGGCAGCCGTGGCCTGGCTGGGCGTGGCGGGCTATCGCACAGCGACCGCTGCGCGGCTGGCGCTGGCCGACCTGGACCGCTTGCAGGCCGCGGCCGAGAAACCGTCGTTGGCCGCCTTGCCCGCGCTGCAGGCCGACCTGACCGCACTGGAGACGCACCTGGTCGCGCTTCAGTCACACGGCCGGCCGTTCCTCTGGCTGGCCTCCCGGCTGGGTTGGCTGCCTCGTTTCGGTCGTGAGGCTGTGGCCGCGCCGGCGTTGCTGGAGCTGGGGGTGCAGGCAGTGGCTGCGGGGCGGGGTGCGGTGGATGCCCTGGCGCCTCTGGCCGGCCTGCTGGGGAACGGGGGTGGGCTGGACAGCTTGCCGGCCTTGACCCAGGGGCTGCGCGACGCTGCACCGGCGCTGGCTCAGGCTCAGGCGCGGCTGGCCGCAGCCAGCCGCACGCGCGCGACGATCCAGGGACCACTGGACGCGCGGATCCAGCGCCAACTCGACCGGGTTGACCGCCTGCTGCCGTTGGCGGAAACCGGGCTGAAGATGGCGGCCGTGGCGCCGGGCTTGCTGGGCGCGGATGGCCGGCGCACCTACCTGGTTCTGGCCCAGAACAGTCATGAACTGCGCGCGACCGGCGGTTTCATCTCGGGGGTCGGTGTGGTCGCCTTCGACGGCGGCCGCATCGCTGAACTCAAGGTGACCGATAGCTACGCCGTTGACAACTGGGAGCAACCCCACCCCGCGCCGCCCCAGCCATTGGCCGAGCAGATGGGCCTCCAACTCTGGACGGTGCGTGATGCCAACTGGTCCCCTGATTTCGGCCAGGCCAGCGAGGTGGCCCGCGCGCTCTACGCGCAGGATCAAGGCGTGGTTACCGACGGTGCGATCGCGGTGGACCTGGAAGCGGTGCGTATGTTGGTGGGGGTTTTGGGTTCGCTCCAGGTGCCCGGCATTGACGAACCGATCACCGCGGCCAACACTATCCAGTGGATGAAGGAAGCCTGGCAGTCGCCCACCGCCACTGAGGAGAGCATCCAGTCGGCTCAGCGCCGCGCCTGGTTCCTGAGCCGCAAAGACTTCATGGGCGAGCTGATGGCGGCCGCGCTGGTCCGGCTGGAGGGTGGCGCGGATCTGGATGCGCTGGCCCTGGCTCAGACGGTGCTGCAAATGCTGGCCCAGCGCCACTTGCAGATCAGCGTGGATGATCCGACGGTGGCCGCGCTGCTGGCCGCGCGCGGCTGGGATGGCGGCCTGCGCCCGCGCCAGGACAGCGACTTCCTGGCCGTGATTGACAGCAACGTGGGATACAATAAGGCCAACGCTGTGGTGCGGCCGGCCCTCCGCTACGCGGTGATGGCGCAGGACGGCGGCCTGGTCGCGTCCCTGGTCATTTCCTACACCCACACCGCGCCGGCCGGGGCCGAGCCGGTGTGTGACCGCTCCCCGCGCTACGGTGACTCCTACGACGAGCTGACCCGGCGCTGCTATTGGAACTATCTCCGCGTCTATGTGCCCGGCGGCAGTGAGTTGCTGGCCGCCGAAGGACTGAAAAAGACGGCCACTGAGCTGGGTGAACGCGGTACGATGGTCTTTGCAGGTGACTTCGTGGCTCTACCTGGCGCGGTACATGTTGTGACCCTGCGTTACCGCCTGCCAGCTGACCTGCTGGCTGCACCCTATCGCCTGTTCGTGCGCAAGCAGGCCGGCACCTCGGCCATCCCATTGGGGGTTGACGCGCTGGGCCGTCGTTGGGAAGCCGATCTCCGGGAAGATCGGAGTTTTGTAGTTGAGGGGCAATGAGGCGTGTGAGTATCAGATGAGGGGGCATTCGCCGATGCGCTTTTTTGTTCTTTTCTTGATTTTCTTGATACTAAGTGGCTGTGCTGCGCCCGTCCGCGTGGAGTGGCGCACCGAGACGGAGATGAACACGATCGGCTTCAACCTCTACCGCGGGGAATCGGTGGAGGGGCCATTCGATGTCAAGGTGAATGTCCAGCTTATCCCCTCAGCGGCCGATGCGCTGACCGGCGGCCGTTACAGCTACGTTGACAAAACGGCGTTGGCGGGCATGACCTATTACTACCAGCTTGAGGAGGTGGAGCTGAACGGCCGCACTAATACCTTTGGACCAATCAGCGTGCGCGCCGGTGGGCTGGCCTGGTGGCACCTGGCCGCGCTGGTCGTGGTAGGCGGCCTGGTGGCGTTCACCTGGCTGCGCGGAGGTAGGGTTGTGAAAGTGGGCCCGCCGCCAGGAGGTTGAACCTGCGCAGGCTGGAACAAGATCGAGCATGGATAGGGACGATCATGTACTTGACGGCCCGAATATTTGTGGTAGAATCTCTTTGTCTCATAAAAGTGCTGTGCTGGCGGCTGATAGCTTAGACATCTCTGCTTGGCGTAGCATCCCGGCCCATGGATGGGGGCGGGATCGTGTATCTTGGGCAAGGTCAAGGATGGGGGCTGAACATTCTCGGCGCCCGGTTGTGACAGTGGGTTGACGGCAAGCATGCCGTGGCCAGTGCTTGGCCCAGCATACTCGCCGAGGAATGCGAAGTGGACTTGGCGCGTCCGTGCAGACACGGTGGTTCTTTGAGCCGATCTCGTGGGACGTGGCTTGCTGACCCTGGCGAAGTAAAAACGTCATGGGAATATTGCTCAGTCATCTTTTTACACATCTCATCAGGAGGATATCATGGAAATAGTTGATCGCAAAGCGTATGAGCAGCCGGCCGTCGTCTACGAAGCGAATCTGGAGGTTCGGGCAGGTACTGGGGTTGATGGCGGTGGGGTGCCGGGTCTTAATCTATTCGGCGATTGAAAACTAAAGAAGCCAGCTCTAAGATGCTGTGATGGTGGCCGCAAGCCGGGATTGTGTTCTATCTTGCGGCAACGGTTTGGGTTTGGACGGATATGACAACGCGTTGAGAAGACGCGTTGTCATATCCGTTTTGTTTAAATTCCAACGGAGCCCACATTCCTTGCTGCGTTGAAACAGTTGACAACACAAGGTTCGCAGGCGTATAATTGTCTCATTACTTGGCCCACGTGCGAACAGGCGCTCAGTTGGGCGGGACTAACCAAGGGAGCTATCCATGAGGCGCGTGATTTCCACTGCTATTGCTATCGGATTGTTGCTTGGCCTGGGCGCACTGGCTGTGTTAGCCCTCCCTGGCACACAGTCCGCGCTGGCGCCAGCAGGCGGTCTTGCCGCGTCAGTTGCTGTTCAAAGCATGGCGCCGGCTGTGGCGACAGGGACAGCCAGGTACAATGCAATTGGGATGCCTTTGGCTGCTGCCGCGCAGTTTGCTGGTCGGGAGCTTGGCTTCGATGCCGACGGGCTGGCGGCTCTGATTGGTCCAGCGGTGACGCAAGTCCTCCGCTGGAACGTGAGTCGTCAAGATTTCGACTCCTGGGACCCGGTTAACAATGACGGTTACGTAAATGGCAATCCCGTTACGACACCCTTTCCACTCGCCATCGGTGAGGCCTACTGGGTGTTAGTGGACGGCTCTTCGCCCCCCGTTGTCTCCTTTGTAGGTGATGTTCCTGCGGCCGGCTCCGTGAAGTTCACGCTCGTGGGCGCCAGTAGTGGAT
>DAOUAT010000304.1:0-8529 GCA_034433275.1 Anaerolineae bacterium | reverse complement strand
GTTGCCGTAGAACGTGCTGTCCTGCACCGTGAGCGGGGCCGCCCACCCAAAGTTGCCGATGCCGCCGCCGCGGTCGGTGGCCGAGTTGCCGGAGAACGCGCTGTTCTGCACCGTCAGCGCGCCATATATGTTGGCGACGCCGCCGCCTATGCCGGCCGTACAGCTCAGCACCGCGCTGTGCGTCAGCGTGACGACGGCGCCGGATGCCATATAGAGACCGCCGCCTTCGTTGTAGACATCGACCGCGCCGGCAACGAGCCGGAGCCGGTTCAGCGTGACGCGGGCGCTGTTGGAGATGGAGAGGATGCGCACCGCGTGGTTGCCGCTGAGGGTGATGGTGACGGGCAGCGCGCTGCCGTCAATCGTCAGGTTCTTGGCGATGGCCAGTTGGCTGGACAGGGTGATGGTCAAGCCGGACAGGCTATCGTCGAAGATGATGGTAGCGCCGGGATTAGCGGCGGTGATGGCGGCGCGCAAACTACCTGCGCCGGAATCCAGTGTATTCGTGACCGTGATCGTCTCCGCGCGGGCGGTCATCGGCTGCATCAGCAGCCACAGTCCTAGCGCTACACAGAGCGCCAGGGTCCAACGGAAGCAACGTCCTGGGTTCATCAATAGGCTCCTTTTTTGTGAAATGTGAAACGTAATTCGTAATTCGTAATTCGTAATTCGCAATTCGCAATTCGTAATTCGCAATTCGTGGCCTGAGTATTGGGATTAGCGCCGGCGGCGCCGAAAAACAACCGCCGCCCCGCCGAGGACCAGGAGCAGCCATCCCTTGTAGGCGGCCTCCGCAGCGAAGCGCCGCAGGCCGACAGCGGTCGGCGCATCCGAGGCCCGCAGCACAAACGGCGCGTCCGCCCCCCAGACGGCGGCGCTGCCGGTCACGTAATTACTCCCGGCCGTCCCCGTGAGCGCAACCCAGCCTCCGCTTTGCCGCTGCCACAGGCGCAGCATATTGGAGGCTTGCCGTCTGAAGTGCGCCGTATCTCACTTGTACACAAGATGCAGTTGTGACGCCCTCAAACCATGTCAGTGCGCTACGGTGATATCCATCGCCGCCGCCCAGGCGCTTATGTCTTGGCGCTGGATGGCAGCCGCCATCAGCTCCGGGAACAGGTCTGGAGTGCAGGCGAAGGCCGGGATGCCGAGGTGGGTCAACTGCGCGGCTACCGTGTGATCGTAAACCGGCGCGCCTTTGTCGCTCAAAGCCAGCAGAGCGATGACTTGCGTGCCCGTATCGACCAGGGTTTTGGCGCGGCGGATCATCTCTTCTCTGTTGCCACCTTCGTATAGATCGCTCAGCAGCACCAGGATCGTGTCGTGCGGATGCTCAATCAACTTCTGACAATAGGTCAGCGCCCGGTTGATGTCGGTGCCGCCGCCCAGTTGCGTACCAAAGAGGATCTCAACCGGGTCGTCCAGGAGGTCGCTCAGGTTCACGACTGCGGTATCAAAAACGACCACATTGGTATGGACAGAGCGTAACGAGGCCAGCACGGCTCCGAAGACGCCGGCGTAGACGACCGAGGTGGCCATCGAGCCGCTTTGGTCTACGCACAGGATGACGTGGCGCAGCCCCACCCGCTTGTGCCCGTAGCCGAACCGCCGTTCCGGGATGATGGTGCGGTATTCCGGTTGGTAGTGGCGCAGGTTGGCGCGGATCGTGCGGGGCCAGTCGATCTCGTGATAACGCGGGCGGCGGTTGCGGGCGCTGCGGTCCAGGCTGCCGCGCACCGCCTGGCGCAGCGGCTCGGCCAGTCGTCGCTCCAGTTCCTCAACCACCTGGCGGACGACCAGGCGGGCCGTCTCGCGCGTTTTGCCCGGAAGGATGCTCTTCAACGCCAGTAGGGTGGCTACCAGATGTACGTCCGGTTGGATCATTTCCAACAGCTCCGGCTCCATCAGCATCTGTTTGAGGCCCAACCGTTCCAGGGCGTCCTGCTGCATCACCTGGACGACCGAATTGGGAAAGTAGGTACGGATGTCGCCTAACCAACGGGCTACGTTAGGGGTCGAACTGCCCAATCCGCCGCGCCGGTCGGTGTCGTAGAGCGCAGTGAGCGCCCGGTCCATCGCCAGGTCGTCGCCGGTGAGGGCCAGACCGGTGCCGTCACAGTCGTCGCCGCCCAGGATCAGTCGCCAACGCCGGGCGCGTTCTTCTTCAGGAGCCAATGTCATCGTTCTCTCCTCCCGGCATTTTTAAGCCCAAGATTTGCGCCAACAGCGGCAACACGGCAGCGGCGCGGGCGGTATCCACACCAGGGGCTTGAATGCCGCCAACCACCGGTCTGCTGATGTCTTTCCGTGCGCGTGCGCCCATTTGGCGGCGCTCCGGCGGCGGAAAAGCGGCGAACGTACGCCGCAGCAGCGGCAGCACGGCCGTAAACGCCTCACCTGCGAGGTTGGTTACCCATAAGTCCAAGGTGGCCCACAGCGCGTCGTCGTGCAGCAGCAGGAGGCCGCTGCCGCGCAGCAGTCCCTCCAACCAGGCGGCTGCCTGGTTGGGATCGCTGGCCGGCGAGAGCGCCAGCCCCAGCCGCCGGGCGAGCTCGCCAGCGTCGAGCAGCCCCTGGTCGCGTAGCAGGCGGCAACAACGGCCCGCCAGCAGGCCGTGCAACCCTTGCTGATCGGCCAACTGCCGCAGGGTACGTTGCCACTGCTCAACCAGGGTCGGTCTTTCGAGCGTGGTCAGGCTGGTGTGCACTGCTTCTATCCGCTCCAGTATATGGCGGGCGGCGTCATCATCTAGAGAGGTGCAGGCCGGCGGCAAGCCGATGCAAATGCGGGCCATCAAGCCGTCCACTACCGTCGCGATCTCGGACGCATCCAGTGCAGCAGTCTGTGCATCCTGCCGCACGCTGCCGTAGCGGACGGTGCGGGTCAGTGCGGGCAGCGCCTCCAGCAGACCGGTTACATCGCCGGTCAGCGCCGTCTGCGCCTGAAGGCAATTCACCACGTGATCCACTGCACTTGCCAGGTCGGCCAGCATCACGTGCTCGAGCAGCGCCGTCACCACTGCCAGGTCGGGGGCCTCGCCGGCCAGGTGGCGAGCGAAGGCCGTCGCGGCGTCGGTCACGGTGTTGCCCCAAATTGCCTTCTCGATGACAGCGATGGCATAAGCCGGCTGCCATTGCAGGGTCCATATCTCGTGAAAGGTGCCGAGTTGTCCCCGCATATGCTCCCTTTTTCCCCACGGGATGCTCAGCAGGTTCAGGCGATGGAGCAGGTGGCTGCGAGCCAGATCGTTGGGCTTACGCAGGTCCAGATCCACCTGGCGCGGGCCGGCTTCGGGCTTGAGACGCAGCTGCCTCTGAGTAGCGACCAAGTCCTGTTGCAGCGGCACGACGGCGATATCGGCAGGGACGCGGCCCAATTGCTCCCCCACGACCAGTTTTGCATGGATCACCGCCAATGGCAGGGGATTGCCGAAGCAGAAAGTGGTCAGTGCGACTTCGTTTAGTTCTTGCAGACCCGGTTGGGCGCGCTCGCGCAGGGCGGCCAGCGCATCGGCCAGGCGCACCGCGTCGATCACCTGGGCGGCCGAGGCATCCAGGTCTTCGTCGCGCAGCAGGCGGGCGACCCGCCCCAGCCAGCGGACCGTCGTCTGCTCGGGCGTCGTCCACAGGTGCTCGTACCAGCCCGGCGACGTGATGCCGGCGCCATAGCCACTGGCACGGGAAAGATGGCCATAGCTCCAGGGCACCCAGGTCACGTTGACTTTGACCTTGGGCAAGCCCTTGAGCAAATTGGCGTCGGTCTGAGCCGTGTCCGTGCCGGCCAGCGCCGGAGCGTGCCACGCCCCGCAGATCACAGCAATGCGCTCCAAGCCCTCGTCCTGAGCGGCGCGGATCGCCGTGCGCATGGCGGCTTCGCGCACCGGTCCTAACGGGTCGACCAGGGCTGGATAAGCCACAGCGTCCGGATTAGCCTGCACTTCGATCCGCAAGGCGCTCATCAACTCCTGGATGGCTATAAAGACACCGGCGTCGTCGCCAGCATCGGCGTCCGATCGGCGTTCCTCCACCAGCCGCTCCCACCAGCGGTCGCCATCTTCGAACCCGGCGGCCTGGGCCAACTGATCCAGCGGATCCACGGGTACGGTTTCCACCGACTGGGCCTCGGGTTGTGCCCCGCGTAGCGCCAGCCAGTGCGTCTGGGGCAGGTCCATAAAGCGCACGGTCAATCCCTGGTTCACACCGTACCGGATGGCCTGCCATTCAGGCGAAAAGACGGCGAAAGGATAGAACACGGCTCGTCGCGGCTCGTCGGGGACGTAGCCGAGCAGTGCCACCGGCGGCTCCATCTCCTGGTGAGTCACCAGAGGCAATAGCGCATCTGCCTCCGGGGGGCCTTCGACCAGGACGGCATCGGGGCGCCAGGCCTCCAGCGCCTGCAAAAGACTGCGAGACGAGCCAGGACCGTGGTGGCGGATGCCGAATATACGGACGGACGCTTCGGCCATCAGGCGCTCTACTCCACGATCTCACGACAGGCGCGATACAGGTCTTTCCACCCCGACCGCTCCTTGACCACCGTTTCCAGGTATTCCAGCCACACCACGCGATCCTGCACCGGGTCTTTGACAATGGCGCCGGTGATGCCGGAAGCCAGATCGGCGGCGCGTAATTGTCCGTCGCCAAAGTGAGCCGCCAGCGAAAGGCCGCTGTTGACCACCGAGATTGCCTCGGCGGTGCTGAGCGTGGCGCTGGGCGCCTTGATCTTGGTCTTGCCGTCGAGCGTGGTACCGCTGCGCAGCTCGCGAAAAATCGTCACCACGCGGCGTACCTCTTCCAGCGAGGGTTTCTCGGCCGGCAACTCCAATGCCTGCCCTAGCGCCTCGACCCGCCGCAGGACGATGTCGGCTTCCTCCTCCAACGTCGCCGGCAGTGGCAGCACGACGGTATTGAAGCGGCGCTTGAGCGCGCTGGAAAGTTCGTTCACGCCGCGGTCGCGGTTGTTGGCTGTGGCGATCACATTGAAGCCCTTGACCGCCTGGACCTCACGACCCAGTTCGGGAATGGGCAACGTCTTCTCTGAGAGGATGGTGATCAGCGCGTCCTGCACGTCAGAAGGGATACGGGTCAACTCCTCGACGCGGGCGATTCTACCGTCTTGCATAGCGCGCATGACCGGGCTAGGGACCAGAGCGTCCATTGAAGGCCCTTCGGCCAGCAGCCGGGCATAGTTCCAACCGTAGCGGATTGCCTCTTCGCTGGCGCCGGCCGTACCCTGCACCAGCAGCGTCGAATCGCCGCAGATGGCAGCCGCCAGGTGCTCCGCGACCCAAGTCTTGGCCGTGCCGGGGACGCCAAAGAGAAGCAAGGCCCGGTCGGTAGCCAGAGTGGCAATGGCAATCTCGACCAGGCGGCGGTGGCCGATGTACTTGGGCGAGATGGCGAACCCGTTTTTCAGCTTGCCGCCCAGCAGATAGGTGGCTACGGCCCAGGGAGAGAGGTTCCAGTTCGGCGGGCGGGTACGGTCATCAGCCCGGGTTAACATCTCCAATTCTTCGGCAAATTCCTGTTCGGCGTGTTGGCGCAATAGTTCCGTTGTTGGCATCGTTCATTCTCCTTTACCGCAGCGATTGTAAAAAGCATTGGCGAAAGCGTAGGATCGCCAGGAAACGATCAATGGCTTCTCCCCAGGTACTTTCGGAAGGCCATCCTTTTTCAGCCTCGCCAGCCAGGTCAGGCGGCATGATACGCGCGAAGTCAGGCAAAGCGGATCGCCAGCGCCAGACGATGGGATCGGATTTCTGACTGCCGGCCAGGGTGCGCATTCCTTGTAGCACAACCGTGGCAAGCGGCTTGCCCCACGGACGTCGGTGGGCGGAAAGCAGATTGAGCAACAGATCGTTTTCAGCCAGAGTGCGGCGGTTGGCGTTCACCAGGTCCGTCAGCCAGCTTTCTAATCGCGCCAACGGCACAACCTGCAACAGATCGGTGGGTTTATCCACAAAGACCGATAGTGTTTTGGCCGGCACGATGGACCAGGCGTCACCGGCCCAGCGGTGCAACAGGGCCTCCATCCACTGTCCATCACAGTGGTGGAGAGCGCCCCTGGTCCAACCCTCCAGCAACACCGGCCCGTGTTCGCTCTTGCCTGCCAGAGCGATGATCTCTGTGGGTGACTTTTTCCAGCTCTGGGACCAGGTAGCCGGCGGGACGGCGGCCAGCATTTGCAGCAACCACCAGGCCCGTTCCCCGATTCCACCTACGGGCTTGGATTCGATGCCATCACGTGCCATGCCCTCGTCGAATACCTCAGGCAGCGCAATCGTCAAGCTCTGTCCCAGCAGGCGACGCTCCACCCGGAGTAAAGGCTGTAAGCGACCGCACATTCGTTCCACCAACGTCGAACCGGCCAACCGGGCCAGCAGACTGGCGGCTGCCTCACGCACCTGTTTGCTCCGGTCATCCAGTGCGTTTTCTAGAAAAGGTTCATCGGCCAGACTCAACCCTTCGGCTAAAGCCCCGACGAAAGTAGCCCGCTCCTTGGCCGCCTCCGCGCTCCAGGTGGCGGAAAGCAGATCGTGAGCTGCCGGCGGATTGGTGGTGCGTAGGTGCTGCAACAAGGCCAGACGGGCCTGGTGAGAGCCGGTCTCCCAGGCTGTCGTCATCGCTTCTGGGTCGAGTGGTACGAGCAGTTTTTGCCACACCTCGTGTTGCGCCGCCAGCCAGCGACCACGTTCACCGAGCAGGGGCAGGACAAAGGGTTGCACGTCGCGCTTCTGGCACGCCAGGTCCAATATCTCTGGCAGCCAGCGATGCGGCAGCCCATGGCCAGACGCAGCCAGCGCCTCCAGCCATTCTTCCAACAGTATCCCCATATCGCCCTGCAGAATCCGGGCCAGATGCTGAACCGCCGTGGTTGAGCATTGCGGGCGGACATCAGGTGGGGCAGGTGCCGGGCGCGGCGTGGAGGTGGAGAGTGGCTGTATCCCAGCCCGTTCCCAGGTGTCAAGCACGGCGGCGGAGGCCAGCAAGTGGCGTTCCGGCGTTTGTGCCGATAACTGGCTAAGTAGCGTATCGGCAGTCGTCCCGGAGGTCGGGCGCGGCAACGATGGTACGCGAGCGGTGCCGACCAGTGCGGCAGCGACGAGGTCTGCCCAGTAGCTCACGGTGCATCTCCGATGGGAATCAGCGCATCCCCTGTCCAAACGCTTAGCGGATCGAGGTTCGCTCCATCCCACACGGCGACCAGTGTGATCGGCTGGCCGCCGCTGAGGGCGAGCAGCCGCCAACCCTCGGTCGGGGTGATCGTCAGTGGCAGCAAACCGCCCTGTTCATCGCAGATGACCCAGCCCGTGCCTTGCCGGAGCGGGATCACGTGCTCGATGGGCATCAGGAAGCGCTCTAGCCAGGGAGTGTGAGCCAGCGCAGCGCTGTATTCGGTGAGGGCAGCCCGGAGATCGGGATAGCCGGGGAGTTCCTCGATCTGATAAGTAGCATATCGTTCCTTGACGAGTGCCCGTAGCGGGAAACTACCGGGCCAAAAGACCAGCTCCGCATCCAGGCTGGAACCGGGGACGAGGCTGCTTTCCAGAGGCCGGCCCAGTGGAGCAAAATCGAGAATCAGAGCCGCTTGTTGTCTTTCCATACCCCACAGCCAGGTACGCTGCACGCGCAGGCGATCCTCCTCTACCGCGCTCAGGCTCAACACAAGCCAACGGTCGCGCGCGCCGGGTTGCCGACGTAGATCGTCTTGATCCTGTGTCTGCCCTAGCAGCGCGCGAACTTCTTCCTGTACATCTGGCGGCAAATCATCCAGGCGACTGAAGGCCTCCAGCAACAGGTACAGACCGGCTACCTGGCGCAGCAGACGGTCGGGCCAGCCATCACCAGAGGCGGGGATTGTCGCCATCTTGCGCACCCGGTGGGCCAGGCCGGGCGCCTGGGCATCCACCAGCCGGGCGGCCTGGGTTTCCCAGAAGCCCGGTGGTTCTCCTTGCAAACTGCCCAGACCCCGGCGGAGCAGGTCTTCTAGCCACAAGGTGAGGGTATCCACTCCCTGGTGCATACGTTTTTCTCGCTGAGTAGCCCGCCTGGCCTGTGCTTTTGGGTCCATCACTGCTTCTGTTGGCTGGTGCGCCTTTTTTGCAACCTGCGCCGCCTGACCTGTCAACCACGTGTGTACCCACTCCGGCTGCGAGGTTCCCTTCAGTACGTGAGGCTCGGCCTGAGCCAGCAGTAACAATCCCACCGCGTGTTTGCAGGGACGTTTGCGGCTGGGGCAACTGCACTTCAAGGATAGCTCTTCCACAGCCGCGGCGACCTGGTAGGGTGTCTGGCCGGAGCCTTGACATTCGCCCCAACAAGCCTGGGCGTCACATCCCAGGTTCTGCCATTTGCCCGGTCGGGCCAGGGCACGGGCTGCCTTGGCTACCTGTTCATCTGGAGCCAGAGCAATGATCTGCTCGGCGGTCCAATGAATCATATCTGTTCCTCTTTTTTGTTCGTTCCTCTATTCACCTGTTTCTACAGTCCCCCTTGCCTCCAACCACTCCCCCTGCAACGCCACCACCAA
>DAOUAT010000303.1:0-6950 GCA_034433275.1 Anaerolineae bacterium | reverse complement strand
GATCCTCTATGATCGCCAGGGCGCGCGTCATGTCGGTCTCCACGCTGATGTTGAACTGGGGCGCCTCCCGGACGCTGGCCGTCATGCGCTCCGCAATGGTGCGGCGGATGTTGGTCAGCGGCGTCAGGCGGCGGATGGCGGGCGTGGTGCGTGGTGCGTGGTGCGTACTGCTGTCCCCTGCCTCCTGACCGCTGACCCCTGTCTCCTGACTCCTGCCCCCTGACGCCTCCGCAAACGCGCGGACATCTTCGGGCTGGATGCGGCCTTCGGGCCCTGTGCCGGTCACGCGCCGGAGGTCCACGCCGAGCTCGCGCGCCAGGCGGCGGGCGGCGGGCACGGCGCGCACCTTGCCATCGCCGGCGCCGGCCTCAGCCTGGTGCGCGGCGGCGTAGGCCGCGACATCCTCGCGCGTCACCTGCCCGCGCGGGCCGGTGCCCTGCACCGCGGCCAGGTCGATGCCCAGGCTCTCGGCCAGGCGCGCGGCCAGGGGTGAGGCTCCCGCGGCCGGTCGAGCGGGCGCAGGCTGCGCCTCCGGTGCTACGGGTGTGGCCGGGGCCGCGCCGGGCAGTGGCTCGCCGGGCTTCAGGATGTAGCCGATGGTCTTGCCGATGGGCACGACATCACCGGCGTGCGCGGTGAGGCCTGCCAGGGTGCCGTCGGCCTCCGCCTCGACCTCCTGGTTCAGCTTGTCGGTCTCGACTTCCAGGATGGCGTCCCCTTTTTTGACGACGTCACCTACGGCCTTCAGCCAGGCAGCGACCTTGCCGGTCTCCTGCGCCATCTCGAATTTGGGCATGATAATCGCGGTCGGCATACGCTTCTCTCTCAGATCTCGGTGTGGGCCAGCCGCCGCGCCGCCTCGATGATGTCCGGCGTCTGGGGCACCGCGGCGCGTTCGAGCACGGGATTGTAGGGGATCGGCACATCCGCGCCGCCCAGGCGCACGATGGGCGCCTCCAGGTAGGCGAAGGCGGGGCTTTGGGCGATCATCGCGACGATCTCGCCGCCGAAGCCGCCGATCAACGGCGCCTCGTGGACCATCAGCAGCCGGCCGGTGCGTTTCACCGAGGCGATGATGGCCTCGGCGTCGTACGGTTTCAGGGTGCGCAGGTCAATCACTTCCAGCTCGATGCCTTCCTGCGCCAGCTTCTCCGCGGCTTCCAGCGCGCGGGTCACCATGATGGAGGTCGCCACCACGGTCACGTGCTTGCCGGGACGGCGCACTAACGCCCTGCCCAGGGGGACGATGTAGGGTTGCTCAGGCACCGGGCCTTTGACCTTGTACAGCAGCTTGTTCTCGACGAACATCACCGGGTTGTTGTCGGCGATGGCGGCCAGCAGCAGGCCCTTGGCTTCGTATGGGGTGCTGGGCGCCACCACTTTTAGGCCAGGCACGTTGACCAGCCATGACTCCAGGCTCTCCGAGTGCTGCGCGGCCGCGCCCGTGCCGGACCCGGCCGGAAGGCGCAGGACCATGGGCACGTTGGCCTTGCCGCCGAACATGTAGCGGATCTTCGCGCCTTGCAGCACCAACTGCTCCATGCTCAGGGTGAGGAAATCCATGAATTGCATCTCGGCGACGGGGCGCATGCCGGTCACTGCGCTGCCCACGGCCGCGCCGGCGATCGCGTTCTCCGAGATGGGGGTGTCGCGCACCCGCTCCTCGCCGAACTCTTCCACCAGTCCTTGGGTGACGCCGAACGCGCCGCCGTAGATGCCGATGTCCTCGCCGATCAGGATGACTCGTTCGTCCGCTTGCAGCGCCTGGCGCATGGCCTCGCGCAGCGCCTCGGAATAGCTCAGCTCGCGCGTGCCCGGCGGCGGATTGATGGGCGTAGTCGGGCCGAAGGTCGCCTTGATCCACGCGGGGAGAACTCGCTCCGGCGCGGACAGCACTTCCGGCTCATCATCGTACACTTCGTCGGTCAGGTGGGCCACGGCAGGATCGGGCTGCGCGTCGCCCCAGGCGATGGCGTCGCTGATGGTCTTTTCCGCTCGCTCGGTCAGGGCAGCGGCAGACTGCTCGGTCAAGACGCCGGCCGCGATCAGGCGGTTGCGGAACGCGGGGATCGGATCCCTGGCCCGCCACTGCTCAACTTCTTCCTTCGTGCGGTAGCGCTGCTTGTCGCTCTTGGAGTGGCCGTAGTAGCGATAGGTCACGGCATTGATCAGGATCGGCCCGTTGCCCGCCCGCACGTACTCGACGGCCTGCTTCACGGTGTCATACACCGCCAGCACGTCCATGCCATCCACCGCGCGGCCGGGGATCCCGTAGGCGACGGCCCGGTCGGCGATGTCGGCGGCCGACATGACGCGCTGGACCGCCTGGGACATGCCGTACTGATTGTTCTCGCACAGGTAGATCACCGGCAGCTTCCACACCGCGGCCATGTTGATGCTCTCGTGGAACGCGCCTTCGTTGGAGGCGCCGTCGCCGAAGAAGCAGATGCACACCTGGTCGCCCCCGCGCAGCTTCAGCGTCAGCCCGGCGCCCACAGAGAGGGGGAGGCCTCCGGAGACAACGCCGTTGGCCCCCAGGCTGCCCAGGTTTAGATCCGCCATGTGCATCGAGCCGCCGCGGCCCCGGCACACGCCGGTCTCCTTGGCGAACAGCTCGGCCATCATGGTGTTGATGTCTTGCCCCTTGGCGATGGCGTGGCCATGTCCGCGGTGGGTGGAGGTGATCAGGTCGTCGGGCCGTAGCGCGGCGATGGCGCCGATCCCGACCGCTTCCTGGCCGGCGCAGAGGTGCATGGTGCCGTGTACCTTGCCGAGCGCGTATTGCTTGAAGGCTGCCTCCTCGAAGAAACGGGTGAGGGACATCTTGTAGAGCATGTCAATGAGCTGTTCGGGAGGCAGTCCGAACGCCGTTTCCAGGGATGACTGTGTGACGATGGCTTGCTGCATAACGGCGAATCTCCGGTTATGGTTGAAAGTGGGCCGCTGGATCTGTCCCTGGCGTATTACAGGAAGATGTGTTCACAAATGTGAATTAGTTTGGATATTAGTGCATTCATATACTACCACCGAGATTCACATTTGTCAATAGGGAAAACCTTAAAAATCGTGCCCCCAGGGTGAAGCTCGCTTGACAAAGGCATTTCCTTGATGTATGATACCGCTGTGCAAGTAAGTGAATTTATTATTCACTTTTGTGAAATATCCACACTCAAAAGGATGGCAGCCCCATGCTTGAAACGCTACGTCACGAAGTATGGAAGTGCAATATGGAGCTCCCCAAACAGGGGTTGGTGAAGACGACCAGCGGCAACGTCAGCGGCCGCGACCCGGAGACGGGGCTAGTGCTGATCAAACCCAGCGCCTACGCCTACGAGATCATGACCCCGGAGGACATGGTGATTGTCAACCTGGCCGGGGAAGTCATCGAGGGCCACTTGACGCCCTCGGTGGACCTGGCCACTCATCTTTACATCTATGCGCGGCGCTCCGATGTGATGGGCGTGGTCCACACCCATTCGGCCTATGCCAGCACGTTCGCGGTGTTGGGCGAGCCGATCCCCGCTTGCTTGACGGCGTCCGCGCTGTTGGGTGGCGAGATTCCATTGGGTGGGTATGTGCCCATCGGGGGCGAGGCTATCGGCGAGGAGATCCTGAAGAAGATCGGGCACGCCAAGGCCATCATTATGCAGAACCATGGCGTGTTCACCATCGGTCACTCCGCGACGCACGCGACGCAGATGGCGATCGAGGTCGAGGACATCGCCAAGATCGTACACTTCGCGATGTGCCGCGGCCAGCCGGTGCTGTTGCCCGAGCAAGCCATCGCCTATACGGGCAATCTGTACGAGAACGTGCGCGGCCAGCGGTAGCAGGTGATAGAAGAAGACACCAGGTTTCGCGTGGAAGCCTGGTGTCTTTTGATGAACTTTGCACGCCGCCTATTGCTCGAACGGGTAGCGGAACCCCCATTGCGCCCGGATGCTGTCCAGCGTGCGCATGATCGCGATGCTCTCATCCAGTGGCATCACCGGGCACTCGGTCTGGCCCGCCGCGATGCAGTCCATCACCGCCAGCGCCTCATACTCATAGCCGGTGTAGCGGCCCAGCGGCATGTCAATCCGCTCCGGGGCCTTGCCCTCCAGCGTCAGGGTCATGGCGAAC
Organism: Anaerolineae bacterium; assembly: GCA_034433275.1. Lineage (GTDB taxonomy): Bacteria > Chloroflexota > Anaerolineae > CG2-30-64-16 > CG2-30-64-16 > DAOUAT01. The sequence continues at coordinate 2,828 of DAOUAT010000303.1, read as the reverse complement.
GGCTTGTACCAGGGGTCATGGATCTCGATCTTGCCGGTCGCCCCGTAGATCACCGCCTCTTTGACGTCGTAGGACACCTGGCAGCACGTGATGGTCGCCAGTTGCCCGGCCGGGAACTTCATCAGCACGCTGGACCGGTAGTCCGCCCCCGATGCGCCGAAGTAGGCCAGGCCGGTCACCTGCTCGGGCGCGCCGAAGAGGCTGTAGCCCCACGAAATGCCATAGGAGCCGGTGTCGAGCAGCACGCCCGCGCCCAGATTCAGGTCGAAGAAGCGGTTCTTGAGGTCGAACGGCGGCTTGGCGATGAAGTTGATCACGACGCCGTGTACTTCGCCGATACGACGTTCGGCCAGCAGCTCCCGAATGCGCACATGGATCGGGAAGAACCGAGTCCACATGGCTTCCATCAGGAAGCGCCGCGTAGAGCGGGCGCGGGCCACCAGCCGCTCGGCCTCCCCGGCGTTGATGGTGAATGCCTTTTCGCAGAGCACGTGCTTCCCCGCCTCCAGGCACAGGGTCACGTCGCGCTCGTGGTAGACGGTGGGCGTGCCGACGTAGATGATGTCTACGTCGGGGTCGTTCATCACCTGCTCGTAGCCCTGGTAGCGTCGCGGGATATGATAGACATCGCCGAACGCATTGGCGGTGGCCTGGTCGCGCGAACCCACCGCCAGGAGCTCAGCGCGCTCGGGGATGTTGTTGAGCGCAGATGCAAAGCGTTTGGCGATCTTGCCGGTGCCAAGGATGGCCCAGCGCATGCGGTCGGACATCGGGAACCTCCTGTGGGCCGAGTTCAAGCCTATTTGGAAGCAGATGACAACGGGGGAAGCCTCGGCCCCGTTGCCTCTTCAGCATTGGTCGTCGCTGCCTAACAACGCGGCTAACGCGTCGAGCCTGACACGCGACGTAAGGTCCAGGCTCAGAGGTGTGACCGAGACGATGCCGTGAGCCAGGGCCCAGGCATCGGTCGCTTCGGCCGAGTAACGGCCCTTGGCCACGGTCATGGTGATCTGCCCTGGGCCGGTGAAAGGATCGGCGCGCAGGGGCGGTTCGGGCGTGTAATACGACATGCGATCCTGCCGGGTGACGCGCCACGGCGTCGTGGGTGTGGCCGCGGCCGGCACGTCCACCTTGAGCACATCCACATCGGCCGGCAGACTGCGCCCGAGCAGCTGTTGCGCAAAGTGGCCGGTGAAGTGTATGGCGGCGGTGAAGTCCACCGCCATGTCATGCTCATAGTAGCGCATGACGCCGGTCTCCAGGGAGATGGCCAGGGCCGGGATGCCGCGCTCCGCGGCCTCGAACGCGGCGCCCAGCGTGCCCGACACGGTGACGCAGGTGCTCACGTTCTCCCCGTAGTTGATGCCGGAGACGACCAACGCCACCGGCCGCGGCGCCAACTCGCGCAGGCCGTGCTCGACCGCCAGGGCCGGTGTGGCGTGCGCGCTCACGGCCGGCCAGGAGCGGCCATCGTAATGGATACAGGCCCGAAACAACCGGCCGTCCAGGTCGCCCTGCTGGGTGCGGCTGCGGCCCATGCTGGTCTGCTGCGTGGACGGCGCGATGATGAGGAGCTCGCCCAGGGGCGCGAGCGCGGCCGCGGCCGCGGCCAGCCCCGGGGAGGCGATGCCATCATCGTTGGTCAGCAGGATCAGAGGGTGTGTCATGCCGGCTCGTTGTACTGACGCGCGCAATTTTGTGAATAGTAATGCACGAAGTAATGGTAATCCAGTTTACATGAGTTGTCAAGGATTTGACAGCCCCGTTCTTTGCTTTTATACTGGTGCCGATTGTGAAAATGTAATTCACAAATGTGCATTTTGCCTCTAACACCAGCAGGTGCGCAGCCATGACGATTGCCCAGTTCTTGCCCCAGGAAGCGATCGCCCTTCATGTGCAGGCCGCAAGCGCCGAGCAGGTGATTCGCGAGCTTGGTGAGCGCTTGCGCCTCCTCGGCTTGGTCAAGGATGGCTTCGTCGAGGCGACGTTGCGCCGGGAGGCAGACATGCCCACTGGCCTCCCACTCGGCGGCGAGATCAATGCCGCCATCCCTCATGTTGATATCGAGTTCGTCAACCATCCCGCACTGGCCCTCGCGACTTTAGACGCACCGGTGGTGTTTTATAATATGGTCGAAGTGGATGAAGCCATGCCGGTGCGCCTGGTGATCATGTTGGCGCTGGATCAACCGAAAGCGCAGATCGAGATGTTGCAGCAGGTATCTGCGTTGCTGCAGCGGCCCGAACTGGTGGCTCAACTGATGACAGCCCAAAGCCCGGTGGAAGCGCTGGGCATGTTGGCGGCGGTCTGATATGCCAGGCTCGCCCGCCCCCACAGTTCATTTACTCAGGAGGTAAGGGAACCATGGCCAAGACAGTCATCGTCTCGTGCGGCACTGCAATTGCCACGTCCACCGTCGTCGCCACCGCCATCGAAGAGGCGTGCAAGAAGAACGGCATCGCGGTACACGTCAAGCAGTGCAAAGCCGCAGAAATCCCGATCTATCTGGAGCAGGGCGCGGATCTCATCGTGACAACCACGCCGCTGCGCAGCGATCCGGGCATCCCGGTGATCAAGGGGCTGCCGTTCCTCACCGGTATCGGCATCGAAGCCGTCCTCAAGCAGATCATAGACGTGCTGAAGAAGTAGAGGTCTGTTCCGTGACGGCCCGCGCAGCCGTTTACTGACACGAAAGGAGGGTGCCTATGGCGTGATCCCCCCCGGTCTGTCTTCATCTTACTTATACTCAGATTTCTGTCAGGAGGTAACTTCAATGGATGCAATTCTCCAGGCACTGAAAACACTGGTGGATACCCTCGGCGCGACCG
>DAOUAT010000302.1:0-10210 GCA_034433275.1 Anaerolineae bacterium | reverse complement strand
CATGGAGGTGATCTACACCGGCATCCGCCAGACGCCAGAGATGATCGTCGAGGCCGCGCTGCAAGAGGATGTGGACGTGGTGGGCCTTTCCATCCTTTCCGGCGCGCACATGGCGTTGTGCCCGCGCATCGTCGAGCTGCTGCGCAAGGAGGGCATGGACGATGTCGTCGTGCTCGTCGGCGGCATCATCCCCGACGACGATGTGGCGCCCCTGAAACAACTCGGTGTCAAAGGCGTTTTCGGCCCCGGCACCAGCACGGGGGATATTGTGGGGTTTATTCGGGGGCAGGTGAGTGGGTAACTTGGGAAGTTGGGATTTGGCAGGCTGTTGCTCCCCCCAGGCTACCAACCCACTAACCTACCAATCTACCAATCTACCAAACCACCAATGTACCAATCCACCGACCTCCTCCTCGTCGGCAACCGCCGCGCCCTGGCTCGTGTCATCTCGCAAGTCGAAGATGACGGGCCGGCAGCGCACGCGCTGTTGGCCGCGCTCCATCCGCACACCGGTCGGGCCCACGTGATCGGCGTCACCGGCGCGCCGGGCACGGGCAAATCCACCCTGGTGAACGCGCTGGCCAAGGCGTATCGGGCCGCCGGCATGACCGTGGGCATCATCGCCGTGGATCCGACCAGCCCCTTCTCCGGCGGCGCGCTGCTGGGCGACCGGGTGCGGATGCGCGATCTGGCCGGCGATGCGGGCGTCTTCATCCGCAGCATGGCGACGCGCGGCAGCCTGGGCGGGCTGGCACGCGCCACGGCGGACGTGATCTCGGTGTTGGACGCGGCCGGCTTCGACCGCATCCTGGTAGAGACGGTGGGCGTTGGCCAGGCCGAGATTGACATCGCCAGTGCCGCGCACACCACCATCGTCGTGGAGGCGCCCGGCCTGGGCGATGAGGTGCAGGCGATCAAGGCGGGCGTGCTGGAGATCGCCGACCTCTTCGCGGTCAACAAGGCTGACCGGGAAGGGGCCGACCACACCGTGCTGGCGCTGCAGATGATGCAAGGGCTGGCGCCAGCGCCGGCCGGCCATCATGGCGCGAGTCGTGTCTCGGGCCACGCGGCGCCGGGCGCGCAACCGGACAGCGCCTGGTTGCCGCCCATCACCAAGACGGTCGCACTGCGAGGGGAGGGCGTGGAGGCGCTGCGCGATTGGGTGGAACGCCATGCCGTGTACTTACGGGAGACGGGCCAACTGGCCCGTCGCGAGGCCATCCGCGCCGCGTCCGCGCTGGACCACATCCTGCGAGATCGCCTCCTGGCGGCCCTTCTGGCGCGCCAGCCGGACGGGCGGTTTGACTACCTCACTGCCGCCATTGCCCGTCGTGAGATCGATCCGTATTCGGCGGCGGAACAACTTCTGCGAGCTTAGAACGGGGCTTCCTTATTGCGTTTATGAAAGCTGCCATTATTTGTAATCCTGCAGCAGGGCCACACTCCTGCACGGAAGAGATACCTGCTCTTGTCAAGTTTCTCGAAGCGAAGGGTGTACAAACCCACTCGGTCGAGCAAACCCATGGGCCAACCGATGCCACGACGTTCGCGCGCAAAGCAGCCCGTGAAGGGTGCAAAGTCGTTTTCCTGGCCGGCGGCGACGGCACCATCGCTCAGGCCGTAGATGGGTTGGTGAGCACGGACGCGGCGCTGGCAGTGCTGCCTGGTGGGTCAGGGAATGTTTTTGCCCGCCAGTTGCACCTGCCGGTGCCCGGCGGTATTCACCCACGGCCGATCTTGGAGGCTGCCAGGCTCCTGCTGGACGGGCAGGTGCGCCGGGTGGATGTGGGGCGCATTACACCACGGGGGAGCAATGAACCCGCGCGGCATTTTCTGTGCTGGGGCGGTGTGGGGTTCGACGCGTACGTCAATCGGGCTGTCGAGGCCGATCCGGAACGCAAGCGGCGACTTGGCCCAGTGGCCACAGCGATCACGGGTTTCCTCACGCTGCGCGAGTTCGCCGGCACCTCGGCCAAGGTGCGGATTGACGGGCGGCGGGTCAACCACCGCCTGCTCATGCTGGTGGCCAGCAATATCCAGTTGTACGGCGTCATTTTCCACATGGCCGAACAAGCTGTGATTGATGATGGTCTTCTCGACGTTTACGCATTTGAGGGATCGGGGGCGCTTCGTACGCTGTTGCACGCAGCGCGCATGTTGTTCAAGAGGCATATCCAGGATCCTGACGTTAAGATCTATCAAGCACAACGCGTTGAAATAAGCACTTACCATCCGCTGCCTGTGCATGTTGACGGCGACTATGTCGGACTAACCCCCATAGTCATCGAGATCGTGCCGCGCGCGCTGAATCTGTTAACGCCGAGCTGTGCGCCCGCCAGCCTGTTCATGGATGGCGCCGGGATGGCGCCGCCGGAAACACCTTGGGAGTGGGTGCAGCGCATGGCCCACGAGGTTCAAGCTGCTATCAAAGAGAGGAGCTTAGCACCGTGAAGTATCTTAACCTCTTGTTGCTCTTTGCGCCTGTCGCGATCATCGGGCGGATCTTGGGCTGGTCGCCGACGCTTCTTTTCATCACCTCCGCGCTGGCTGTGATCCCGACTGCGGGCATCCTGGGTCAGGCTACCGAGGAGCTGGCCGCGCACACCGGGCCGCGGGTCGGCGGCCTGCTGAACGCCACCCTGGGTAACGCGGCCGAGCTGATCATCACCCTGTTCGCCATCCGCGCCGGCCTGCTCGACCTGGTGAAGGCGTCCATCACCGGCTCGATCCTGGGCAACGTGCTGCTGGTGATGGGGCTCAGCGTGCTCCTGGGCGGCTTCAAGAACGGCGTGCAGCGCTTTAATCGCACTCATGCCGGCGTCAATGCCACGCAGCTCATCCTGGCTGTGCTGGCGCTGATGATCCCCTCCCTCTTTTTCTTCGCACACACCGAAACCTTCGGGCCGGTGGAGTCGCTGAGCCTGGGCACGGCCGTCGCCATGATCACTGTCTACGCGTTGGGCCTGGTTTTCGCCTTCCGCTACACCGGCGTCGAGCCGGGCCTGGCGCACGAGACGCAGACAGCTCATCACGGCGGCTGGCCCATCCCCAAATCAATCGCTTTTCTTCTGGCCTCCACCGTGTTGATCGCCTGGCTCAGCGAGATCCTGGTGGGCGCGGTCGAGCACACGGTGGCTGTGCTCGGCATCTCCGAGTTCTTCATCGGCATCATCGTGGTGCCGCTGGTGGGCAACGTGGCCGAGCACCTGGTGGCCGTGCAGACCGCGTGGAAGAACAAGATGGAACTGAGCATGGCTGTCTCCCTCGGCTCCAGCTTGCAGATCGCGCTCTTCGTCGCGCCCGCGCTGGTGTTCATCAGCCTGCTCATGGGCAACCCGCTAACCCTGGTGTTCAACCAATTCGAGATCATCGCGCTGTTTGCGGGCATCCTGATCGCCGCGTTTGTGGCGCAGGATGGCGAATCCAACTGGCTGGAAGGCGCACAACTGCTGGCGCTGTACGTCATCCTGGCCATGGCGTTCTTCTTCTTACCCGTGTGAAGGTGTATACTCAGCAAATAACGGTTTTTGGCTCCCAGCCGGTCTGTGACCGGCGTTCGGGGGTACAGCGGCCTGAGCCTGAAGAGAATTGAGAGGCGAGTAGTATGAAAGCGACCGGCCGGGTAACCTTAGGCCTGCTGGCTGGTGTGTCGTTAGTGGCTGCCGGCGCGCTCCTCATCGCGTCGGGCCGGGAGCACCGGCTGGCGGTGCGCCGCGAGATCGCCACCCGCCTCCCACCGGCCGTGTTGTGGGATCACCTGGCAGCCGCGTTCCGCGACTCGACGGCCAGCCCGTTGTGGCCTAATGACCTGGAGACGGTGCGCTCGGCCGGGCTGGCGGACGGCGCAACGGTCACAGTCACCTACAAGACGCCGTTGAGCGCCAGCACGCACGCCTACACCATCGGCGAATACAGCCCCGGCCAGGGCTTCACCTACCTGACCGGGCCGGAGCACCCCCTGCGGGGCGGCGGCCGCGTGCTGCTGCAACCGGCCGCGGACGGGACGACGCTGGTGTGGTCGGTGGACTACACCACTCGCGGCCTTTCGCTGTCGGCGCTGTACGTCCGGCTTTACTTTGTGCCGCGCTTCTTTGCCCGGTTGGAAGCGAACCTGCGGGTGCTTGAGAAACCAGGTTTCTCCGAGAAACCTGGTTTCTTGATCGGAGGATAGGGAGCCTTCCATGCCACCCACCAACGTCTACACCGTCTCCCAGGTCACCGCCTACATCAAGTCCCTGTTCGCCGAGGACCTGCTGCTGGCCGACGTCTGGCTGTCGGGCGAAGTGTCCAGCTTCACCCAGGCCAGCTCCGGCCATTGCTATTTCACCCTCAAGGACGCGGGCGCGGTGCTGAAGGCCGTGATCTGGCGCGGCCAGGCGGCGCGCATGGCGTTGCCGCGCAACGGCGACCAGGTGACCGTCCACGGTTACATCTCGGTTTACGAGCAGGGCGGCGCGTATCAGCTTTACGTGGATCGGCTGGAAGCGGCCGGCGCGGGCCGGCTCTGGCTGGAGTTCGAGCGGCTGAAGGCGCGGCTGGAGGCCGAGGGCCTGTTCGACCCGGCGCGCAAACGCCCCGTCCCGGAACGGCCTCTCCGCCTGGGTGTGGCGACCTCGCCCACCGCGGCCGCGCTGCGCGACATCCTGCGCACGGTGGCCGCGCGCTACCCTCTGGCCGAGGTGATCCTGACCCCCACGCCGGTGCAGGGCGCGGACGCACCGCCCGGCATCGTGGCCGCGCTGGCGGCGCTCAACCGCTGGTCGGCCGAGCGGGCGCCGCTGGACGCGATCATCCTGGCGCGGGGCGGCGGCGCCATCGAGGAGCTGTGGGCGTTCAACGATGAGCGGGTGGCCCGCGCCATCGTCGCGTCGGCCGTGCCCGTCATCACCGGCGTGGGGCACGAAACCGACTTCACCATCGCCGATTTCGCCTCCGACCTGCGCGCGCCCACCCCCACCGGCGCCGCGGCCGCGGCCACGCCCGACCGCCGCCAGCTGGCCGCGGCCGTAGCGGGCCTGGCCACGGCCGCGCAGGGCCAGATCACCGACCGGCTGGCCGATGGACGAGCCCGGCTGGAGCGCCTGGCCGCCCGCGCCGCCCGCGTCGCGCCCGACCGCCGGCTGGCGCAATATCGCCAGCGCATTGATGACCTGGGCCGCCGAGGCCGGCTGGCGATGACCAACACCCTGCGAAGTCGCCGCGACCGCCTGACCGGCCTGCGCCTGCACCTGGCCGCCCTCGCCCCGACCCGCGTCCTGGCCCGCGGCTACGCCATCGTCACCCGCCCCGACGGCGCCGTCGTCAGCTCGACCGCCCAGGTGGCTCCTGGCGACGCCATCCACGTCCGCGTGGCCGACGGCGAATTCACCGCCGCGGTCAGGCGATGAGTTAGTGCCTTACATGAACGCAACCGGCTAAAGCCTCGAATCCTGAGGAATGGAGCCCTTGATGTCCAACGAAAAATCCTTCGAAGACCTCTACCGCGAGCTGGAAGACACCGTCCGCAAGCTCGAATCCGGTGACCTGCCGCTGGCCGAGTCGCTGGCGCTGTTCGAACGCAGCACGAAGTTGGCCGAGCAGTGTAACGCGCTGCTGGATGGCGCCGAGCTGCGCGTCCGCCAGCTCACGGCCCGGCCGGACGGCAGCCAACAGATGGAGCCGTTTGAGGGCTGGCAGAACGGATGAACCTCACCTTGCCCCAGACGCTCACCGACCTTCTCGGCAATCGCACCCTGTGGGTTCCAATGCTGGCCGCGTTGGCTGTGCAACTGTGGAAGTTCCTGTGGCCGCTGATCTTCCAGCGCCGGTTTGAGCCGAGCCGGTTGTGGTCGGCCGGCGGCATGCCCAGTTCACACAGCGCGTTGGTGGCGGCGCTGGTGCTCAGCGCCGGCATGAACGCGGGCTTCGGTTCGCCGGTGTTTGCTGTGTCCGCTGCCCTGGCCCTGGTCGTTATGTACGATGCGGCCGGCATCCGCCAGGCGGCCGGCAAACAGGCACAGAAGATCAACCGCATCGTGGAGGAGCTGCTGGCCGGGCATCCGCTTAACGAGGAGCAGCTGCGTGAACTGCTGGGCCACACCCCCCTGCAAGTGGCCGTGGGCGGGCTGATCGGAGCGGTGGCGGGATGGCTGTTGAACCTGTAACCCCGGAGCCGGTCGAGCCGGTCCCTGCCACCGCTGAAGCCCTGTCGCGTATGGCCGACCTGCGCGAGATCCTCGAACTGGCGTTGCACGCGGGCCACCTGCTGTTGGAAAACGGCGCCGAAACCTGGCGGGTGGAAGAGACGGTGAACCGCCTGGGCGTGGCGCTGGGCGCTGAGTGGATGGAGGTCTACCCCACCCCCACCGGCATTATCGTCAGCGCGGTGGCCAGCGGCGAGCACCGCACCCGCATCCGTCGCGTGCCCGCCCTCGGGGTAGATCTCAGCCGCGTGGCGCAGGTGTTGGCGCTCGCGCGCCAGGTGACCAGGGGCCAGGCCGGCCGCGCTGATGTGCGCGCCGGGCTGGCGCGCATCACGCGGCTGCCGCGCGCCTACGCAACCTGGTTTTCGGTGCTGATGGTGGCCTGCGCATCGGCTTGCGTGGGCGCGCTGGCGGGCGGCGGGTTGCCTGAGTTCGCGCTGGGCGCGCTGGCCGCCGCGATCACCCTGCTGGCACGAAACGGGCTCAACCGCTTCTTTGGCCGGCCGGTGTTGTTGACCACGGCCATCAGCGCGTGGATCGGCACGAGCATGGCTGCCATCGGCACGTATTGGGTGGCGTGTCAGCGGCCGGATCTGGTGATCCTGGCCTCAATCATTTCGTTGATCCCCGGCATCCCCATGGTCAACTCGGTCAGCGACCTGATCAACGCCAACTACGTCTCAGGGCTGGCGCGCGGCGCGCAGGCTGCGCTGCACCTGGCCGCCATCGCCACCGGCATGGTGGTTGCGCTGGCGCTGTTCGGCGGCCGCCTGGCCCTGTAGGAGCACACCGATGGCGATCCTGGGGCAGGCCTTCCTCGCTTTCGTTGCCACGGCCGGCTTTGCCGTGTTGTTCAACGTGCCGCGGCGCGCGCTGGCGGCGTGCAGCCTCATCGGCGTGGCCGGCTTCCTCGCGCGCGACGCGGCGCTGCGCCTGGGTATGTCGCCCATCGGCGCGACCTTCATTGGCGCAGTGACGGTCGGCTTGTTGGGCGAGCTGTGCGCCGTGGCGTTCCACATGCCCTCCACGGTGTTCACGGTGACCGGTTTCATCCCGCTGCTGCCCGGCGTCGCGGCCACCCGCGCCATGGTTGCGCTGCTGTCCGGCGACTACACGGTCAGCGCACCGCACGCCCTGGAAGCCATACTGAAAGCCGGCGCCATCGCGGCCGGCATCGGCGGCCTGGGCGCGGCCGCCCGCGCCATCCGGTTGAAACGAAAGACGAACGACTGAGTATCCTTCATTCAGATTTGAACTCCTCTCTCAGCCGCCCCAGTTTATCTTCCCCCTTGGATCGGGGAACCACAGTCAATCGCTGCACGTTTATAACCTGTGGCCGCTCGGCCACCTTGCGCGCAAGACGAATCCTGCGGTATACTCGCGCGGCCCATGGAGGTTGATTTGGATTGGAAACGCACACTCTCGGCCCTGCTGCTCCTCGTCACGGTGGCGAGCTGCGCGGGCCGGCCTGCGGCCCCGCTGCCCACTGACACAGCAACACCAGATACGCAACCTACAGCCACGATCGCATCAACTGCGACGCCGACGGCGCAGGCCGCTCCCACGTGGACGCCTGGCCCGTCTCCCGCGCCCAGCGCGACACCCACAGCTACGGCTGAACCCACATCGGAACCTGTCGCCCAGGCCACGCGCGAACCCGAGGCCGCGGCAGCCAGCGCCGGCACGACCGATCCCCTGGCCCAGGGCCGCTGGCTGCAGATCATCGGCGACTGCGACCAGGCGCGGCGGACCTTCGCGGAGTTGCTGGCGGCCGGGCTGACCCCGGCGCACGCATCCGAGGCGCGCTACCGTATGGCGGAATGCTACGAGCGCGATGCAGCCTACGCCGAGGCGTGGGCCACCCTGGCTGAGCTCCTGGCGACCGCACCCGCGAACGATCCCTACCGCGCCCCCGCACAATTTCTGCTGGGCGAGGCGTTGACCGCGCTGGCGAGCTGGCCGGCTGCCGAGGCCGCGTACGCCGCCTATCTGCCGCTGGCCCCCGAGCTGGCCTACCTGACCCACCAGCGGATCGGCGCGGCGCGGCAGGCCCAGGGGGACCTGGCCGCCGCGACCGAGGCCTACCGGGCCGCGCTGGCCGTCTCGCCCGATTGGACCAACACGGTCGCGATCCGCCGCGCGCTGGCGAACCTGGCGCTGGAGCAGGCCGACTTCGCCGGGGCTGTGGCCCAATACGACGCGCTCCGGGGGGACGAAACTAAGGGCGCGTGGGCTGCGGAGATGTACTACCTGGCCGGCAATGCCCTGGCGCGACCCGCGCAGCTCTTGGCGCAGGCCGTGCAGTTCCTCGCACCGGCAACTGTCACAACCACGGCCACTGCGACCCCCATCCCGCTCCCCGCCGAGGCGCTGGCGCGCTGGCAGGCCGCGGTAGATGCGGACATCACCAGCCGGTGGGCGCACGCGGCCATCGTGGCCCTGCTGGATGCCGGCGCGCCGGTGGACGAGTTCCAGCGTGGCCTGGCGAACTACCACAACAAAGTATACGCGCTCGCCATCGCTGCTTTTGATCGCCTGCGCGCGGCCGAGCCGGCCGGCCGCGACGGTCAAGCGTGGCACTATGCCGGGCTCAGCTACCTGGCGTTGGACGAGGTGGGGAAGGGCCTGGCCGAACTTGAGCACTTCATCGCCAACTATCCGACCAGCCCGCTGTGGCCCGACGCCTGGATGGCGAAAGCACGCACGCTGGCCAACGCTGGCAGGACGGCTGAGGCCGCGACGGCATACCGCAGCCTGGCTGAGCAACGCCCGGCCGCACCCCAGGCCCCCAAGGCGCTGTGGCAGGCCGCGCTGCTGACCGAGAAGCCCGGCGCCAACCCAACGGCAGCCGAGGCCTACCTGGCCGTGGCGCGGGCCTACCCCGCGGCCGACGAGGGCTGGCGCGCCTATCAGGCTGCGGGGCTGATGTACTTCCGCCTTGCCGACTACCGCAGCGCGGCCGACACCTGGCGCGAGATGGCCGAACAGCCCCAACTGGCCGCGTTCACCCGGCCGGTGGCCTACTTCTGGCAGGGCAGGGCGCAGCTGGCCCTGGGCGAGGCCGCAGCCGCCCGCGCAGCCTGGCAGTCCGCGGTCGCGGCCGGGCCGGAGAGCTTCTACGGCCTGCGCGCGGCGGCCTGGGCCGTGGGCCAACCGGATGCGTGGGTGCGTGAAGGCGCTGCTGTTTCCCCAGCCGAAGCGGCAGGTCAGGACACCCCGGAGGCCGACACGACCGAGATCGCCGCCTGGCTGCGCACGTGGGCCGGCGAGGGTGCGTTGGCGCTGTCCCCGGCCATCACAGCCGACGCCGACTGGCAGCGCGGACAGGCGCTGCTGGCGCTGGGTCGGCGGACCGATGCGCTGACCCAGTGGGAGCGGGTGCGCCGCCGCCAGGCCGACAGTCCGTGGAGCCTGGCGGCCCTGGCGCTGGCCTTTCGGGACGCGGGCGCGCACCGGTTGTCGCTGTTGGCCGCCGAACAGGTGGCGGCGAAGTGGGGCGGGCTGATGCGCGATGCGCCGCCTGCGCTCCAACGGCTGGCCTATCCCCTGCCCTATGCCGATCTGATCCGCGCGGAGGCCGCGCGGCAGAACCTGGATCCGCGGCTGCTGGCCGCGATCATCCGCCAGGAGAGCCGTTTCGAGGGAGGCGCTACGTCGGTGGCCGGCGCGCAGGGGCTGATGCAGGTCATGCCCGGCACCGCGGCCGGGATCGCCAGACAGATGAACTGGGCGGGCTTCGAGCCGCAGCAGGCTTACTGGCCCTACGTCAACGTGGCGTTCGGCGCGTTTTACGTGCGCCAATGGCTCAGCCATTTCGGCGGCAGTTTTTTTACGGCGCTGGCGGCTTACAACGGCGGGCCGGGCAGCGCCACCACCTGGTACAACTGGGCCCCCGAAGACGACGACCTTGTGGCCGCGCTGATCACCTTCAATGAAACGCGCGTGTACGTGCAGGCGGTGTGGACGAACTACGAAGCCTACCGGAGGTTGTATCCCAGGTAGCTTCCGGGTTGCGCTGGAGAAACCAT
>DAOUAT010000301.1:0-4495 GCA_034433275.1 Anaerolineae bacterium | reverse complement strand
ATAGCGGATGGCGAATGGGCGAATGGGCGGGGATCCCGCTGATTCGCTGATTCGTTGATTCGCTGATTCGCTTATTCGCTCATTCGCCGATTCCGTGGCATACTTACGCCATGAGTTGGTGGAACATCCTGCGCGGGGAATCGCTGGTTGTGCGGACAGCCCTGCCGACTGACCGGGCCGCGGTGACGGCGTTGCTGGCTTCCACCTGGCGGCGACACGGCAACCAGGCGTTGGACGATCAGGCCATGCTGCTGGCCAACGGCCTGGGCCAGGTGGCGCTGGCAGACGGCAAAATCGTCGCGTTTCTGGGCCTGGCCGCGCGTGCGCCGGCCGGCACGCCCCCACAGACCTGGATAGACATCGAGATGTGCGCAGTGGAGGCTGACCGTCCTGCCGCTCCGGTGCTCAGGGCGCTGCTGGCCCCGGCCGCTGCCCAACTGCGGGAGAATCACGCGACCGGCATGGTCTGTCTGACGGTGGTCGAATGGCTACAAGACGCGTTAACACGCGCCGGGTTCGCGCAACGCGACCAGGTTATCAGCTACGTGTACGATGCACGACCACCGCTGCCGGCTCGCAACAGCGATATCGCGTTCTGCCCGGCGACAGCGGATGACGCCGAAGTGATTCTGGCCTTGAACGCGGCCGCGTTTGCCCCGCTCTGGCGCTATCAGGATGCTACCTTGCTCAATTGGCTCATCACCTCGGAACATGCTGTGCTGGCCCAAGACGAAGGACGGCCGGTCGGCTTCGCGTTGACCACCAACGCGCTCCCCAACGGCTACGCCCACCTGATCCGCGTGGCGACACATCCAATAGTCCAGGGCCGCGGCATCGGCCGCCAACTCGTCATAGACGCTCTGCGCCATGCGCACGAGACGGGGGCGCCCGGTCTGGCGCTCAACACCCAGGCCAGCAACGCAGTCTCCCGCCATCTCTACGAATCGTTGGGATTTCGGCAAACCGGCCAGACGCTCGCCGTCCTGCTTTATCGGCTTTAGGGTCAGGCGAGCAAATGCTTTGACAGCATCCGATTCCAGTGATACCATGCGCCTGAGATTGCCGATTCAGAATCGAGAGGCCATGCAAGCCTGGTACGCGTTATACACCAAACCGAACGCTGAGGCGCAAGTGGCGCGGGCCCTGATGGCGCGGGGCCTGAGCACGTTCGTGCCGCTCCTCCCCGCGCGCGTCGAGAGCCGTCTCCGGCCGCTGTTCCCGGCTTATCTCTTTGTCCGCTGTGACCTGCAGGCGGTGGGGATTGCCAACCTGCAGTGGGTGCCGGGGCTACGTCGCATCCTCAGCTTCGGCGGCCAGCCGGCGGTCGTGCCCGATGAGGCCATTCAGCTGATCGACGACGGCCTGCGGGAGATCGAAGCGGCGGGCGGGCTGCTGAAACATCGGTTCAAGCCGGGCGACACCGTCGTGGTTGATACTGGCCCGCTGGCCGGCCTGCGCGGCATCTTCCAGGGGCCGGTAGGCCCGGCCGAGCGGGTGCGCATCCTGGTGCGGTTTCTCGGTGAAACCAACCGGATGCAAGTGCCTGTTGAGGCGTTGCGCGCGGCCAGCGATGACGATCTGCTGCCGCAGCGGCGGCGAGGCACGCGCGGCCGCGGCCGGCGCATTCATTACGCGGACTGAGGTAGGGGCGATCCCGCGCGGTCGCCCCTACGGGGCAGGCGCAAGGCTTCGTCGTGAGCTCAGCCGAACGGGGCCGTGCCCCTACTGGTTACGAGGCAGCTTGTGATGCCGCAATGGCGCCGCACACTTTACACCGTCTGGCTCACCCAGTTTATCGCGGTGGCCGGCTTCTCGTTTGTCATCCCCTTCATCCCCTACTACATCCAGCAGCTTGGCGTCAGTGATGTGAAGCAAGCGGGCCTGTGGGCCGGGCTGATCACCTCGGCCCAGGCGGTGAGCATGGCGCTCATGGCGCCGGTCTGGGGCTCACTCTCCGACCGTTACGGCCGGAAGCTGATGGTGCTGCGCGCCTCCTTCGCCGGCGCGGTGGTGCTGAGCCTGATGGGTTTCGTGACCAGCGTCCAGCAGTTGCTCGTGCTGCGTTTCGTGCAGGGGATGCTCACCGGCACGGTGTCGGCTACGACGACCCTGGTGGCCAGCACGGTGCCCAAGGAGCGGTCCGGCATGGCGCTGGGCTCGCTACAAACAGCGGTTTTCCTGGGGGTGTCGTTCGGCCCGCTGTTGGGCGGGGTGTCGGGCGAGACGCTGGGCTACCGGGCCAGCTTCTGGATCACGGGCGCGCTGCTGTTCCTCTCCGGCCTGCTGGTGCTGCTGTTCGTCCACGAGGACTTCCATCCGGCGGCCGATATCCCTCGTGCGGGGCGCAGCAGCACCGCGCAGGCCGCGCGGCTGGTGTTGGCCTCGGGGCCGTTGCTGGCGGTGTTTGCCAGCCGCATCCTGTTGCGGGTGGGCAGCCGGGTGCTCGATCCCGTGCTGCCGCTCTTCGTGCAAACGCTGCTGCCCGCCGGCAGCCAGGTCGGCGTCACCACGGGTATGATCGTCGCGGTGTCCGGCCTGGGCTCCGCGGGCGGCTCGCCGGTGATCGGGAGCTGGAGCGATCGCCTGGGCCAGCGCCCGCTGCTGATTGCCTGCGCTCTGGTTGCCGGCCTGTGTTACATCCCCCAGGCATTCGTACACGATGCGCGCTGGTTGATCTTCTGGCAGTTGTTGAGCGGCTTCGCGGTCGGCGGCACGCTGGCTACGGTGACCGCGCTGCTGATGCGGGTGGCGCCGCCCGGCCACGAAGGGATGGTCTTCGGGCTGGACGCCAGCGCGATCTCAGGGGCCAACGCCATCGGGCCGGTGCTGGGCGCCGCCGTCGCCGCCTCGCTGGGGCTGCGCGCGCCGTTCCTCCTGGCCACGCTGCTGTTCGGGGTCGGCCTGCTGGCGGTGGTCCTGTGGGTGCAGGATGGAGGGCCCAGGGCAAGCGTTTAGGCTTTGTCAGCGTCGGATGTACATGTCACCATCTGACCCGCTGAGAATAACACTTTTGTCGAGGATGCCCCAATGGAACCCATCGGTTTGTGTGGCGGCGGCGCGGTCGCGCTGGCCTTGGTGCTGGTGGCGGTGGTAGGATCGGCCTTGCTGGCCGGCGGCGTAGCCGTGGCGCTGGCCCGACTCGGTATGGCCGTTGATGCGTGGCTCAAACGGCGCGGCCGGCCGATCGAGTCAAATGATGAGGACGCACAGCCCTCGGCATGAGGACTGCCGTCTGTTGTGCCGCACTTGTATCATATGCGTAATTCAACAGTTCTGTGTAAATAGTCACTCTCTAGATTTGCGCCTTCGGATACTACCTGCTATAATCGCCAACGTTTAGTTGGTCGAAGGATGGCGCGTGATGAAGCAATTGCTGCGCTCCGGCCCCGTGGTAAGGCTGGGTTGGGCGGTGGCCCTCTCCCTCCTGCTCCCACTGGGCCTGGGCATCGTGCTGGATCGCCGCCTCGCCAGCGCGCCGCTATTCATGTTCGTCGGCGCGCTGATCGGCATAGTCGCCGGCACGCTAGCCACGGTGCGTATCGCCGGTCGAGCGATTGAGGCATTGGGGCATCCGCCGGATGCTGGCGTTGGCCCTGACCATCTACCTGAAGGGAAGGAGGATCGAGCGTAGTGCTTAAGAAGCTGTTCACCGTCCGCAACCTGGTGATTCTTCTTGCGGTCATCGCCCTGTTCGTGGTGTCCGGCCTGGTGGGGCTGAAAGTCCCGCCGCCCCACGTTGTGCTGGCTGCTGAACCGCTCTTCCACATCGGCGGCTTTACCGTCACCAATGCCCTCCTCACCACCTGGATCGTGATGATCCTCCTGATCGTGGCGGCGTTCTTCGCCACCCGGCGCTACCCCAAAGACTTGAGCACAGCCAAGAACAGCGAGCTGGTCCCCAGCGGCTTCGGCAACTTCCTCGAGATGATTGTCGAAGGGATGTACAACTTCGCTGAGGACATCGCCGGTCGTTGGACTTCCAAGTTCTTCCCCATCATTATGACGATCCTCCTGGTCATCGTGCTGGCGAACTGGATCGGCCTGGTGCCAGGCGTGGGCACGATTGGCCTGCTGGAGCATCCTCACGGTGAAGAGCACGGCTATATCGTGAATGGACTCAACATCACCGCCGAGAAAGCCAAGGGCAGCGACGGTTACATCTTGATCCCGCTCCTGCGCGCGCCCTCCACCGATCTGAACTTCACGGTCGCCCTGGCGCTGATCGCGGTGTTCCTGGCGCAGTACTTCGGCGTGAAGGCGCAGAAGTTGGGGTACTTCGCCAAGTTCTTCGACTTTAGCGGCTTCAAGAACGGCGCCGGCATGGGCATCATCCAGCTTGTCGTCGGCCTGTTGGAGCTCATCTCTGAGTTTGCACGCATCATCTCGTTCAGCTTTCGTCTTTTCGGCAATATCTTTGCGGGCGAGGTGCTGTTGGCCGTGCTGGCATTCCTGATCCCCTACCTGGTGACGATCCCATTCTACGGACTGGAGTTGT
>DAOUAT010000300.1:0-2843 GCA_034433275.1 Anaerolineae bacterium | reverse complement strand
CAGTGCATGAGCTGGCTGCGACGCCGGTCACAGACCGGCTGAGAACAAGACAAAAGTTGGCGGCGACGCCGGTCACGGGCCGGCTGGGAGCAAGCGGTTTGCCGTGGATGCGGCGAACTCTGCCCCGGATGATTGAGGAGACCACATGCCCAGTCGTATCACCGTCCTTGGCAGCCTGAACATGGACCTGGTCATCCGGGCGCCTCGGCATCCCCGGCCCGGCGAGACCCTGACGGGGGGCGCGTTTCGCACCTTCCCCGGCGGCAAGGGGGCCAACCAGGCCGTGGCCGCGGCACGCGCCGGCGGCCAGGTGACCATGATCGGCGCGGTGGGCCAGGACGCATTCGGCGACGCGCTGGTCGCCGGCCTCCGGGCCGACGGCGTGGACACGAGCTGCGTGGGCCGATCGCGCGAAGCGACCGGCGTCGCACTGATCACCGTGAGCGCGTCCGGCGAGAACACCATCGTCATCGCGCCGGGCGCGAACGGGACACTGACGCCGGAGACCGTGGCCGCCCATGCGCAGCAGATTGCGACGGCCGACGTGCTGCTGCTCCAGCTGGAGGCGCCGCTGCCGGTAGTGGAGGCCGCGGCCGCGCTGGCTCGGGCTCACGGCGTGCCGGTGATCCTGAACCCGGCGCCGGCCCAGCCGTTGCCCGCCAGCCTGCTACGCCACGTGACCTACCTGATCCCCAACCAGCACGAGGCGGCGCTGCTGTCAGGCCTGCCCACGGATACTGACGAGCAGGCCGCAGCGGCCGCGGCCGCACTGCAGGCGGCCGGCGTCGGCGCCGTGATCCTGACCCTGGGCGAACGGGGCGCGCTGGTCTTCACGGGCGGCGCAGGGATCGCGGCGCCTAGCTTTCCTATCCAGGCGGTGGATACCACTGCTGCGGGCGATGCGTTTGTCGGCGGTTTTGCGGTGGCCTTGACCGAGGGTCGGCCGGCCGGCGAGGCGGCGCGGTGGGGTTGCGCGGCCGGCGCGCTGGCCTGCACCGTGCTCGGCGCGCAGCCGTCGTTGCCGCAGCGCGAGGCGATCCTGGCATTGTTGGCCGGGCAGATGATCAACGAGGAGGCAGCATGAAGAAGACCGGACTGCTGAACAAAGACCTTTCCGAAGTCATCGCCGGCATGGGGCACCGCGACATGCTGGTGATCGCGGATGCCGGCCTGCCCATCCCGGCGGGCGTGCGGCGCATTGACCTGGCGGTCAGCGCCAACCTGCCGCGCTTTCTCGATGTGGTGCGCGCCGTGTTAGGTGAGCTCCAGGTGGAGGAGGCGGTGGTGGCCGGCGAGATGGCCGAACGCAGCCTTGCGACCCGCGCGGCGCTGGCCGCCCTGCTCGGCGACACACCGGTGCGCGAGGTGCTCCATGAGCAGTTCAAGCTTCAGACTGGCCGGGCGCACGCCGTGGTGCGCACCGGCGAGTTCACGCCCTATGCTAACGTGATCCTGATCGCCGGAGTGACCTTCTGATGGCCGCCACCACGCCGAAGGGAGCGGCCCCGGCCGCCGACCGCTTCCGCACCCGTGAGACGTTCCGCCGCTATGGGCTGGTGCTGTCGTTCCTGCTCCTCTGCCTGGCGCTCACCCTGCTCTCCGACCGCTTCCTGACCCCGTCGAACCTGCTGAATGTCCTGCGGCAGGCGACGATCAACGGGATCATTGCGGTTGGCATGACCTACGTGATCCTGACCGCGGGCATTGACCTATCGGTCGGCTCCGTGGTCGCGCTTTCGACGGTGGTCGCCGCCAGTTTGATGCAAGGCGGCCTGCCCGTTCCCTTGGGTATGCTGGCAGGGCTCGGCATCGGCACTGTGCTGGGGTTGATCAACGGCCTGGTGATCGCCCGGGCGCGCATCCCGCCGTTTGTGGTGACGCTAGGCATGATGACCGTGGCGCGCGGCCTGGCGCTCACCTTCACTGAGGGCAAGCCCATCACCGGCCTGCCCGAGGCCTTCAAGTTCATCGGCGCAGGGTTCGTAGGACCCATCCCCATGCCCATCATCATCTTCCTGGTCGTGTTCGGGGTGGGCTACTTCGTGCTGGCCCGCACCGTGTTTGGCGCGTCGGTGTATGAGCTGGGCGACAACCCCGTGGCCGCCCGTCTGGCCGGTATCCGCACGACGCGCGTGACGACCATGGTCTATGTGATCTCCGGTTTCCTGGCTGCGTTGGCCGGCCAGATCTTGGTGGCCCGGCTGAATTCGGCGCAACCTACCGCAGGCGCAGGCTTCGAGTTTGACGCCATCGCGGCCGTGGTCGTCGGCGGCACCAGCTTTGCCGGCGGCGACGGCAGCCTGTTCGGCACCCTGATCGGCGTGCTGATTATCCAGGTGCTCAACAACGGGCTAAATCTGCTCAACGTGTCTTCCCTGTGGGAAGGGGTCGTGAAGGGGGTCGTGATCGCCCTGGCGCTGCTGCTCCACCGCGCCGCCAGATGATACAGAAGGAGGTGTCTCATCAACCTGCAAAGCATGACAAAGACAAGGCACTGTTCGGTATCCCAAATCCATTCACTTCAAGGAGGAGTTCCCATGAGTCGCAAGTTCTCTCTGTTGTTGGTGGCTGTGCTGGCCTTCAGCATGATCCTGAGCGCGTGCGTGCCGCCGGTCGCACCGACCACGGCGCCGGCTGCACCGGCCACGACCGCGCCGGCTGCGCCCGCGGCCCAGGAGTTGACCCTGGGCGTGGCGATCTCGACGCTGAACAATCCGTTCTTCGTGACCTTGAAAGAAGGCGCGGAGCAGGCGGCCGCCGCGGCCGGCGTCAAGCTGATCGTGGTGGATGCGCAGGATGACCCGGCCAAACAGGCGGCATCCATCGAAGACCTGATCAGCAAG
>DAOUAT010000299.1:0-1547 GCA_034433275.1 Anaerolineae bacterium | reverse complement strand
GCTCCTCGCGCGGCAGGCCTTCGCACAACAAAGCCTCAGCGCGTTGGCGCGCTGCCTCCGCGCGTTGCAGATCGATCTCATCCGACCGCTCGGCCGTGCGGGCCAGAATATTCACCTTGTCGGGCCGGACCTCCATCCACCCGCCGCTGACCGCGAAATAGAGGTCCGGCTGGCCCTCGCGCTTCACCAGCACCTCGCCAGGCGCCAGGATGGTCATCAGCGGTGCGTGCTTGGGCAGGATGCCCAATTGCCCCTCGACGCCAGGCGCCAGGATCTCGGTCACATCGCCGGAGAAGACCATGTGATCCTGCGAGACGAAGTCCAGGCGGATGGTTGCCATAGGATCAGCCCCTTAGCTCTTTGGCTTTGACGATGGCGTCCGCGATGCTGCCGACCATGTAGAACGCTTGCTCGGGCAGGTCATCGTAGTCGCCGTCCAGGATCTGCCGGAAACCCTCGATGTTGTCGGACAGCTTAACGTAGACGCCCGGCCGGCCGGTGAACGCTTCGGCCACGAACATCGGCTGGGTGAGGAAGCGTTGGATCTTGCGAGCCCGCGCCACCGTCAGTTTGTCCTCTTCGCTCAACTCTTCCACGCCCAGGATGGCGATGATGTCCTGCAGATCCTTGTAGCGCTGCAAGGTCCGCTGTACGGCGCGGGCTACTTGGTAATGCTCTTCGCCAACCACCAACGGGTCGAGGATGCGGCTGGTGGAGGCCAGCGGATCCACCGCGGGAAAGAGCGCCTGCTCGGCCAGCGAGCGCTCCAGGCTGATGCTGGCGTCCAGGTGCGCGAAGGTGGTCGCCGGGGCCGGGTCGGTGTAGTCGTCGGCAGGCACATACACGGCCTGCATCGAGGTCACCGAGCCGGTCTTGGTGGAGCAGATGCGCTCTTGCAGCTCGCCCATGTCGGTGCCCAGGGTCGGTTGGTAGCCCACGGCGCTGGGCAAGCGGCCCAGCAGCGAAGAGACCTCGGAGCCAGCCTGCACGAAGCGGAAGATGTTATCAATGAACAGCAGCACATCGCGGCCCTGGTCGCGGAAATACTCGGCCATGGTGACCGCGGTCAGGCCCACGCGCAGGCGGGCGCCCGGCGGCTCGTTCATCTGGCCGAACACCATGGTGGTGCTGTTGATCACGCCGGAATCGCGCATTTCGTGCCACAGGTCGTTGCCCTCGCGGCTGCGCTCGCCCACGCCGGCAAACACCGAATAGCCGGAGTGGAACTTGGCGATGTTGTGGATCAATTCCTGGATGACCACCGTCTTGCCCACGCCCGCGCCGCCGAAGATGGCCGTCTTGCCGCCCTTAGTGAACGGGGCGATCAGGTCAACCACTTTGATGCCGGTCTCAAACACCTCAGCCTTGGTGGACTGCTCAACCAAGGCCGGGGGCAGGCGGTGGATGGGATAGTGGTCGGCGGCTTCGATCGGATCGGTGGTGTCAATAGTGTCGCCCAACACATTGAAGATCCGGCCCAGTGTCCCGGGCCCTACCGGCACGCTGATC
Organism: Anaerolineae bacterium; assembly: GCA_034433275.1. Taxonomy (GTDB): domain Bacteria; phylum Chloroflexota; class Anaerolineae; order CG2-30-64-16; family CG2-30-64-16; genus DAOUAT01. The sequence goes on along the minus strand of DAOUAT010000299.1, from coordinate 38 downwards.
GGCTGTCCCGTGCCGCCAACGTCCATGCCGCGCCGCAG
>DAOUAT010000298.1:0-2586 GCA_034433275.1 Anaerolineae bacterium | reverse complement strand
GTTTGACAAGGCCTGGGTCATCAGCCGCATCCTGGAACACGCCCGCTGGGACGATATCTGGCGCTATTTGACGGTGGCCGACATCCGCAGCAATTTCGAGCATCTGAGCTTCCGCCGACCCCAGGATCGTGAGTTGTGGGCATATGCGCTGGGCAGGTGGGCGAATCATGGCTAACCAACCTCACCCTGATCTGGCTTCTCCCTGGCTCACACCGCTCCAGGCAAGCGTTCTCGAACGCTTCTTCGCCACTGAGGTAGGCCAACAATTCTACCTGACCGGCGGAACGGCGTTAGCTGCGTTCCACTTGCACCACCGCATGAGCATTGACCTTGATTTGTTCACCCTCGATGATCTGGCCTTGCGCGAGGCCGACCTGTTGCTCCCTCAACTGGCTGCAGATGCAGGTTGCCGGCTTGGGGCAACTCGCCGCACCGAGCACTATCGGGAGGTCTTCCTTGAGCCACCGGCTGCCGATCCGCTGAAGATAGACCTGGTGCGCGATTTTGGCCCTCAGTACGGCGAACATCTCAAAGTCAGCCAGGTTATTGTGGACAGCATCGAGAACATCGGCGCCAACAAAGTCACAGCGATTCTGGGACGGACGGAGCCGAAAGATTTCGTGGACTTGTACTTCATCCTTCGCGCCGGATATGACTTCGACGACCTGTTGGCAAAAGCACAGACCAAAGACCTTGGGCTGCACCCATTCTATCTGGCCGGATCACTCCGCCAGGTGCGCAATTGTCGGTGGTTGCCAGCAACTACGCCACCACTCACCCGCAGCGAACTTCAACAGTTCATCCTGGCGTTGGCAGACCGGCTGCTCGACCAGGCAGCGCCGCGGTAACCGCTCCAGCAAACTGGCCTTGCCCCCGCTTGCATATCGGTCGGCCTCTACGGCCGGTATTCTCCAAACACGCCGCGCAACGTATTGCAGATCTCGCCCAGCGTCGCGTACGCCTCCACCGCCTCCACGAACAGCGGCATGAGCGCCGCGGCCGGATCTTGCGCGGCCGCCTGGATGCGGGCCAGGGCGGCGGCGACCGGGGCGGCGTCCCGGTTGGCCCGCACGGCCTGCAGGCGCGCGATCTGCTCGGCCTGGATCGCTTCGTCAATCCTGAGCAGGTCGGCGGGGAGTGGGTCGTGCGCCCGCTGGAACTTGTTCACGCCGACGACCACCTGCTCACCGCTCTCGACCGCGCGCAACGCCGCGTACGCGGCGTCCTGGATCTCCTGCTGGATGTAGCCGGCCTCGATGGCGCGCCGCGCGCCGCCCAGCGCGTCGATCTTCTCGATGTACGCCTGCGCCCGGCGCTCGATCTCGTCGGTCAGGTGCTCGATGGCGTACGAGCCGGCCAGGGGGTCCACGGTGTCGGCCACGCCCGATTCGTAGGCGATGATCTGCTGGGTGCGCAGCGCGACCTCGACCGCGGCCTCGGAGGGCAGCGCCAACGCCTCGTCGCGGGAGTTGGTGTGCAGGCTCTGCGTGCCGCCCAGCACCGCGGCCAACGCCTGCAGGGTGACGCGCACCACGTTGTTCTCCGGCTGCTGCGCGGTCAGGGTGGAGCCAGCGGTCTGGGTGTGGAAGCGGAGCTGCCAACTCTTGGGGTCACGTGCGCTGAACCGGTCGCGCATGATCGCAGCCCAGATGCGCCGCGCGGCGCGGAACTTGGCGATCTCCTCCAGGAAATTGTTGTGGGCGTTGAAGAAGAACGCCAGTTGCGGCCCGAAGTCGTCCACGGCCAGGCCGGCCTCGATGGCCGCGCGCACATACTCGATGCCGTTCGCCAGGGTGAACGCGACCTCTTGCGCCGCGGTGCTGCCGGCCTCGCGGATGTGGTAGCCCGAGATGCTGATGGTGTTCCAGTTGAGGACCTCGGCCGCGCAGTAGCGGAACAGATCGGTGATCAGCCGCATGGAGGGCGCGGGCGGGAAGATGTAGGTGCCGCGGGCGATGTATTCCTTCAGGATGTCGTTCTGCACCGTGCCGCGGAGCTGCCTGGGATCCACGCCCTGCTTCTTCGCCACCGCGATCACCATGGCCAGCAGGATCGCAGCCGGCGCGTTGATGGTCATGCTGATGCTGACTTTGTCCAGCGGGATGCCATCCAGCAGCGTCTCCATGTCGGCCAGCGACGACACCGCCACGCCCACCTTGCCCACCTCGCCCAGACAGATGGGATCGTCCGCGTCGTAGCCGATCTGCGTGGGCAGGTCAAAGGCGACGCTGAGGCCGGTCTGGCCCTGGGCCAGCAGATACTTGTAGCGCTGGTTGCTCTCGGCCGCGGCGCCGAAGCCGGCGTACTGGCGCATGGTCCAGAAGCGGCCGCGATACATGGTGGGCTGGACGCCGCGGGTGAAGGGGTACTCGCCGGGGAAGCCCAGCTTCTCCAGATACGCTTCGGCGGCCTGCGGACAGGCTTCCGTGGCCGCGTCGGGCGTGTAGACGCGCTCGACCGGGATGCCGGAACTGGTTTCAAACTGCGGCCTGCGCTCCGGCGCGCGGGCCAGGGTCTTGGCGACGGCTTTGCTCTCCCACGCTGCTTTGCGTTCAGCTAACTGGCTCATATTTGCTCCAACATCCA
>DAOUAT010000297.1:0-2405 GCA_034433275.1 Anaerolineae bacterium | reverse complement strand
AATGGAGTCGGTGTTCATGCTGCTGTGCGTGACGAAAGACGAAGGACGAAAGACGACGCGCTTCTCTCATCCGTCCTCCGTCGTCCGTCGTCCGTCGTCCGTCACATCCCCACATACTTTGCATACAACGTCGCGGCCGCGGCTTCGTCGGTCGTGCCTTTGATGATCGCGCGGCCGTCGGGGAAGATGGTGAACTCGTGGCCGGCAATATGGGCGCGCAGCAGGTAGGGGTTGACGCGCACCTGATCGGCCGCGACCTTGAGCCTTTCGGCCAACGCCGCCAGGTCAATGCTGTGCGCGCCGCTCACACTCACCTGCACCGCGTCGCGGCCGCACAGCGAGGTGGCGCGGCCCCCCGCTTCGGCGCCCAGGAACTCGAACCGGCCCTGGCCACACGCCGGGCAATCGGGCCGCGGGCCGCCCAGGTCGAACTTTTCGTAGGTCCCGTCCCACAGGTCCACGTGCACCATGCCATCGTTCGGCTCGCCGCGGCCTACGATCAGTTTGAGCGCCTCGGCGGCCACGATGGAGCCCAGCAGCGCCACGATGGGACCGATGATGCCGGCCGTGTCGCAGGTGGGCACCGTGCCGGGCGCGGGCAGCTCGCCCATGATGCAGCGCAGGCAGGGGGTGACGCCGGGCCGCACGGTGTGGGTCATGCCGTAGGTTGCCAGCACGCCGCAGTAGACCCACGGCTTGCCCAGCTTGACGCACGCGTCGTTGATCAGGTAGCGGGTGGCGAAGTTGTCGGTGCCATCCAGCACCACGTCGGCGTCGGCGATGAACCCGGCGATGTTGCCCGGCCCCACGTCCGCCACGATCTCTTCGATGGCGATCTCGCTGTTGATGCGCCGCAGCCTGGCCGCGGCCGCGACCGCCTTCGGCAACATGCCCGCCACGTCGTCCTCATCGTAGAGGAGCTGGCGCTGGAGGTTGTTGAGCTCGACGAAGTCGCGATCCACCAGGCGCAGGTGGCCCACGCCGGCCCGCGCCAGGTGGTTCGCCAGCACCGACCCGGTGGCGCCCACGCCGATGATGGTGACATGGGCAGCCAGCAGGGCGTGCTGCCCGGCTTCGCCGATGCCGGGGTAGATGATTTGGCGCGCGTAGCGCGCGAGGTGTGTGTTCATGATGCCGCTATTTTATCACCGCGTATTTGAGGTGCAAAACCACGTTTCACCAAGGGCAAGATGCGCCACACGGTGTTTCGCCGCAGTGCGCTTGCCGACTATTGTATTTAGTGCGCCAAGAGACGACCTACGCCGCGGCCTCCTCAGCCTCCCTCAGCTTCCGCACCAACAGCCGCAGCAGATCGGACTCGGTGACGATGCCGATGATGCCGCCCACCTCATCCACCACCGGCAGGCCGGCGATCTTGTACTCGGTCATTAGTTCGGCCGCATGGACGATGAGCGCGTCGGGTGTCACGGTGAAGACCTTGCGGGTCATCAGCTTGCCCACGGTCAGCCGGCTGAGCATGAAGTGCAGCTCATATGAGTCGGCGTTGATGCCGGCCGTGATCGAGGCTTCGCGCAGGTCGCCCCGGCTGACGATGCCGACCAACCGGCCGTTCTCGACCACCGGCAGATGACGGATGCGCTTGTCGCGCATCAGCGCCGTCGCGGCCGGCAGTGATGTATCGGGAGTCACGGTGATGGCGGGGCTGCTCATGATATCGCGCACGCGCGTTCGTTCCATAGGCCTACTCCTTGGAAAGGCTGGTCACTTGGCCCAGCCGGTTATGCCGCGAGACGATCGCCTGCAACAGATTGCCCAGGCGCTTGATGCCCTCTTCGATCTGCGCGGGTTGGGCATTTGAGAAGTTCAGGCGCATGGTGTTGCGGCCGCGGCCTGCATCGGCATAGAATGCGAAGCCAGGCACATAGGCTACCTTGGCCTTGACGGCCTCCTGCATCAATTCGCCCGTGTCAATCCATTCGGGCACGCGCGCCCACAGGAACAGGCCCCCTTCAGGCCGGGTCCACGAGCAGCCCTCCGGGAAGTATCGTTGCATCGCGGCCAGCATCACATCGCGACGTTCCCCGTACACCTGGCGGATGCGGCGGATGTGTTCGTCCAGGAAACCGGTTTTGAGCGCCTCATAGGCCACCATTTGGTCGAAGCTGCTGCTGTGCAGATCGGTCCCTTGCTTGGCCATCACCAATTGATCGATCACCTCGACCGGCGCCACCACCCACCCCAGCCGCAGACCGGGCGCCAGTGTCTTGGAGAAGGTGCCCAGGTAGATGACGTTGCCTTCCATGAATCCGTGGCCATTCAGACCTTCCTCGGTCTGGAAGTCCGCGTCCAGCGCCACCAGCGGCGGCAGATGGTCGCCCTCGTAGCGCAACGCGCCGTAGGGGTCATCTTCGACCAGGGGGATGCCGTACTTGTTGGACAAACGC
>DAOUAT010000296.1:0-4790 GCA_034433275.1 Anaerolineae bacterium | reverse complement strand
CACCCTGGCGGACATGCGCTTCCGCGGCCCCCTGGTGGTGGAGATGTGGGCCGACATGGATCGCACCGGCGACCCGGTGTCCGCGGCCCGCGTCGCCCGTCAGTTCGTCGCCGGCCTGGTGCAGCAGACGTTCTAATCGGCCACCTGAGCTGATCATAACTGCTGCGGCACGCTGGTGATATGTCATGCTGAGCGAGTCAACGGCACAAGGTCCATGGCGGCAACTGACCAGCGAAGCATCTCGTGCAGCCCAGAAGCTTCATCAGACTTGGAACGGCTGCTGCAGCGAAAACGCGACCGGCACGAGAGCGACCATGCACATCAGTAGCTTTCCACTGCTGGAAGTCTCCGGCAGCGCCTACCAGATGGGCTACCGGCACGGCGCCGGGGCCGGAGACCTGGTGCGGCGCACCTTGACCTGGATCGAGAAACAGTCCGGGACGCCGCGGGCGGTGCTGGCCCGGCGGGCGCTGGCATACCTGCCGGCGCTGCAGGCGCTCAGCCCGGCCTACGTCGAAGAGGTGCGCGGCCTGGCCGAAGGCGCCCGCCTGCCCTTCGAGGAGGCCTGGCTGATCCAGTGCCGGAGCGAAGCGTGTAGCGCAGGGCAGATGGCCCCTCCGGATGGCTGGCCGCAAGTGGCAGAGGGGTGCAGCGCGTTCGCCTGCACCGGGATGGCGACAGCCGACGGTCGGCCGCTGGCCGGGCAAAATCAAGATCTGGAGCCTGAGTACGCCGACATCATGATTTTACTGCGGGTGACGCCCGACGACGGCCGGCCCCGGACGCTAATGGTCACGTTCGCCGGGCAGTTGGGCTACGCCGGCATGAACGAGTGGGGGCTGGCGCTCTTTCACAGTGCACTCTATGGCGCACGGCCGCAGGCGGGCCTCCCGCGCCAGTCGGTGAAACGGTTGTTGCTGGAAAAATCCACCGTCGCGGCGTGCCACGAGGCGCTGGCGCACTGGCCGAACGCCTCGGCGGGCAACTATGTGCTGTGCGACCACGCGGGCGCCGTGGCCGCGGTGGAGTTCCGGCCCGGCGGCATCGCACGCTGCGAGGAAGCGCCGGCCGGCCTGGTGTGCCACACCAACCACTACCTGGCGCCCGCGTTCACCGTGTACGAGACCGGCGCGATCCCCGATTCGGCGGCGCGACTGGAACGCCTGCGCAGCCTGATCGAGGCGGAATGGGGCCGGCTCTCGGTCGCAGGTTTGGGGCGCGTCCTGGCCGATCACCAGGGCGATCCGGCCGGCATCTGCCGCCACGGCGCGGGCGGCTGGCACTCCATCGCCGGCTACATCGCCGAACCGTCGCGCGGCCGGCTGCACGTCCGCCGGGGGCACGGCTGCTTGGGCCAATGGCACGAGCACCCGGTGTAGGGGCGACCCTCCGCGGTCGCCCATGACGCGGTCGCCCGCACGGGGCAGGCGCAAGGCCCTGCCCCTACCTGAACGAAAGGTTGTTTCGTGACACTGGACAGTGCAACGCTGCTGAGAATTTACGAAACCGTGCTGCTGATCCGTGAATCGGAATCGCGCATGGTCGAATTGTATCGCCAGGGCGAATTCAAGGGGCACGTGCTGCCCTGCCTCGGCCAGGAGGCCATCCCGGCCGCGTTCTCGCAGGTATTGGGACCGGATGACTACGTCGTCACCGGGCACCGCGGGGGCGGACATTACATCGCGCGCGGCGGCGACTTGAACGGGCTGTGGGCCGAGTATTACCACAAAGCCACCGGCGTGATGCGGGGTCGCGGCGGCCAGATGCACCTGGTGGACATGGCCGCCAACACCATCGCGGGCAACGCTATCGTGGGCGCGCAGTGGGTGCTGGGCACGGGCGCGGGGCTGGCCGCCCGGATGGAAGGCAAGGGCCGCATCGCGGCGGTGTTCGGCGGGGAAGGCTCTACCAACCGGGGGACCTTCCACGAGGGGCTGAACTTCTCGGCGGTGAAGAAGCTACCGGTGATCTTCGTGTGTGAGTTCAACGGCTACCAGATGTGGAATCGGGCGGCCGAGGTGCTTTCGGTGCCTGATGTGGCGCAGCGGGCCGCGGCCTACGGCATCCCCGGCATCACCGTGGATGGCAACGACCCGGTCGCCGTGTTCGAAGCCGCCTCCGAACTGGCGGAGCGGGCCCGCAGCGGGGCTGGACCGGCCCTGTTGGAGTGCAAGACCTTCAAGTGGACCGATAGCGGCGCCAACCTGCGCATGCCCAAAGAAGAGAGCGACGATTGGCGCCTCCATCACGACCCGGTCAAGTTGTTCGAGGCGCGGCTGCTCGGCGAGGGCGTGCTGGACGCGGCGGACGTCGAGGCGATTCGGGCGCGCGTGGCCGCACGGCTGGACGCGGCCATCGCGTTCGCCCGCCGCTCGCCCGATCCGGCGCCGGCCGACGGCTTGGACGACGTGTACGCGACGCCGTTGACACGGTCGGCCGTGAGCCCGGCGCAGCCCTCCGCCCGGCCCACACGCACCCTGAAATATCTCGAGGCCCTGCGTGAGGCGCTGGCCGAGGAGCTGGCCCGGGACGAACGCGTATTCCTGCTGGGCGAGGCCATCGGCGGCAAGCAGGAGGGCACATTCAAGGTCACGGCGGGCCTCCAGTCCGAGTTCGGCCCCTGGCGCGTGATGGAGACCCCGCTCTCCGAGGCGGCCATCGCGGGCGGCGCGGTGGGCGCGGCCATCTTTGGCCAGCGGCCCGTGGCCGAGATCATGTTCAACAACCTGCTGGCGCTGGTGGGCGACGAGCTGCACAACCAGGCAGGCAAGTTCCACTATCTCAGCGGCGGCCAGATCTCAGTGCCGGCCGTCATCCGCACCGCGTCGTGGATGCGCGTCACCTCAGGGCCGCACCACTGCGGGCTGCTGGACGCCTGGCTGATGAACTCGCCGGGCCTCAAGGTGGTCGCGCCGTCCAACCCGGCCGATGCCAAGGGGCTGCTCAAGGCCAGCATCCGGGACGATGATCCCGTGGTGTTCCTGGAGCACTCGGCGCTCTACTTCACCGAGGGCCCGGTGCCGGACGGGGATTTCACCGTGCCCCTCGGCGTGGCGGCGGTGGCGCGACCCGGCCGCGACGTCTCGGTGATCACCTACGGCTTCCTGGTGTCGGAGGCGCTGGCCGCGGCCGAAACGCTGGCGGGGGAGGGCATCGAGGTCGAAGTGATTGACCTGCGCACCCTGAAGCCGCTGGACGAAGCGACGGTGCTGGCTTCGGTGCGCAAGACCGGCCGCGCGGTGGTTGCCTACGAGAGCGCGAAAACGGCCGGCGCCGGCGCTGAAGTCGCGGCCGTGATCGCGGAGCAAGCCATTGAGTACCTGGAGGCGCCCATCATCCGCGTCGCCGCGCCCGATACGCCGTATCCATCGAACCCAATCCTGATGCGCGAGATCGTGGTGGATCGGGATGATATCGCGGCGGGGATCAGGGACGCGATAGGGAAGGTGTAACAATTTTTCACGGAGCTTTCATGACCGAACTTGCCCCCAAACAACGCATCCTCCGGGTGCTGCAGCGCCAGGAGCCGGATCGGGTCCCGCACTTCGAGTGGCTGGTGGACCGGAAAGTGCGCGAGGCGATCCTGCCGGGCTGCAAAGATCACAATGATTTCGCCGTGCGCATGGGCCATGACGCGGTGCTGGTGGATCCCGTCTTCACGAAGACCCCGCTGGCCGATGGCCGTTACCTCAGCGAGTGGGGCTACGTGGGCCAGAAGACGCAGGAAGAGCACGGCATCGAGGTCGAATCCCCCATCAAGACCCTGGCCGACTTCGAGCGTTACACGCCGCTCGATCCCTACGCGCCGGGCCGCTACGCCGCCATCGAGCAGGCGCTGGCGACCTACGGCGACCACTACGCGGTCATTGTCCACCTGAACGACGTATTTTCGCTGCCCCGCTATCTGATGGGCATGGAGAACCTGCTGATGGCGATCGTTGCCGAGCCGGAGCTGGTGCAGGCGTTGGTGGATATGTCGGTGGACATCAACCTCAAGATGGCGAAAGAGATCGTGGCCCGCGGCGTGCAATTCGTGTACACGGGCGATGATGTGGCCGCGACCCGAGGCCCGCTGATGTCCCCGCGGCACTTCCGCAAGTTGTTCTATCCCGGTCTGTGCCGCGTCATGGGCGGCTTCAAGGAGCTGGGCCTGTACGTGATCAAACACACCGACGGAAACCTGTGGCCGATCCTGGACATGATCGTGGATTCAGGGATTGATTGCCTGGACCCCATTGATCCCATCGCGGGCATGGATCTGGGCGAGGTCAAGGCGAAGTACGGCCATCGGATCGCGCTGAAGGGCAACGTGGATTGTGCGGACTTGATGACCTTCGGCACGCCGGAGGAGACCGCCGAAGCCACCAAGGCCGCGCTGTGCGCTGGGATGCCAGGCGGCGGCTTCATCCTGTCGTCTAGCAACAGCATCCACTCGGGCGTCAAGCCGGAGAACTACGTTGCGCTGATGCGGACGCTGCAGGAATTCGGGAGATATTAGCTTCATGGCAATCGTAACCATCCTCGGCGCGGGGCGCATGGGCACGGCGGTGACATGGCCGCTGCGGGACAACGGCCACCAGGTGCGGCTGGTGGGCACGCACCTGGATGGCGAGATCATCCGCGCATGCCAGGAGGAGCGCTTCCACCCCGGCCTGCGCCGCCGCATCCCCGACGGCGTGCAGCCTCACTACCTGGAAGAGCTCGACGCCGCGCTGGCCGGCGCGGATATCATCGTCAGCGGAGTCAACTCGCTGGGCGTCCACTGGATCGGCCGGACGCTGGCCCCGCGG
>DAOUAT010000295.1:0-10699 GCA_034433275.1 Anaerolineae bacterium | reverse complement strand
CTTGCCGTTGGCTTCCAGGATGATCTCAAACCGGTCTGCGCCGGGGTATTTCTCCAGCAAATCCACCAGGGCGCTCAACCGTTTGCGATCCGCATCCAGGCTATGGCTGCGCCGGAAGTTCAGCTTCAGGGTGCGTGGGGCGGCCGGCGCGCGCACCGGGGCCGGCGGGTCGGCCGGTGGGGCCGCGGACAGCGTCGGCCGCGGCGCACCCGCAGGGGTCGGCAGGTCCCTGCCGGGTTGCCGTTGCGCCGCCGGGCTGGCTTCTTTTGCCGCGCTGGGGGGCGGCGCGGACGGCGCAGGGCGTGACGCAGCCCCAGGGACCGGCAGGTCCATGCCCAGTTGCTTCTGCGTTGCCGGGCTGGCTTCTTTTACCGCGCTGGGGGCTGCACGCGGGGCCGGGACAGGCGGCGCGGCGGCCGGCGTGCTTGATGACGCGGGCGCGATCGTGGTCGCCGGGGCCGTGCTGCCGGGCGCCGGCTGGCCGGCTGACTCCGCCGCCCAACGTTCCGCCAACCACTCCGGCTCCTCTGCCAGGAACGGATTCTCGCCCCCGAAGTCCACCCCATCATCCTCGTCGTCTTCATAGGCCGGCGCGACCGCGTAGCGGGCAGCCGGCCGGGTTTCAGCCACCCGGCCGCCGGGCAGCGGGCCGCTGTTCGCGGGCGCACCGCGGTCGCGGATGCCCGGCCGGGCCGGGGCCTGCTGCGAGCCGTTGCGATAGCGGTAGTAGACCGATGTCGTATCCTCGATCACCCGCTGGCCTTCGACATAGTCCTGCACGGCGTCGGCCACCACGCTCACCCGGCCGTTGCGCGCCTCGGCCTTGCCGAACACGATCACGATCTTATCGGCGGTCCAGCAAGCGCGCTTCTCCTTGAAGAGCTGCGGGAACACGGTGATATCCACCGTGCCTTGCAGGTCCTCCAGGCGCACGAACGCCATGGTCTCACCCCTCTTGGTAGTAATGTTGCGCACCTCGGCCACCATGCCCGCGACGATCACGCTCTTGCCGGCGATCTCTTCGGTGATGTCCACCGTGTGGTGGGTGATCACATTCATCAGGTCCACGGTCATCTGCTGCAACGGATGGCTGGAAACGTACACGCCCACAAGCTCCTTCTCCCATTCCAACATCTCTTTTGGGGTGATCTTCGCCGCGGCCGGCAGATGGCTGAGGATATCGTCACTGTTGGCCACGTCATCAGCGAGACCGCCGAACAGGCTGTATTGCCCGATCTCGCGCGCCTGGTGCGCCTGCTCGGAGGCCCCCATGATGCGATCCATCGCGGCCAGCAATTGCCCGCGCTCGCCGAAGTCGTCCAGCGCGCCGGCCTTGATCAGGCACTCCAGCCCGCGGCGGTTGACCTGACGCAGATCCACCCGGTCGGCGAAATCGGCCAGGGCGCCGAAGGGACGATTGGCCTGGGTGACCGCGCCGCCGCGCCGCGCCTGCAACACGGTGTCAATCGGCCCCTCGCCCACATTCTTAATGGCGTCCAGGCCCATGCGGATGGCGACGCCGGGCTCCACCGAGAAGGGGAACGCGGTGACCTGGCGGGGCGGCGTGCGGCCGGCCGGCATCTGCTCGATGGTGAAGCTGTGCTCGCTGACGTTGACGCTGGGCGGCAGCACCTCGATGCCCATGCGCCGGCACTCGGCGATCAGCAAGCCGACTTTTTCGGTGTTGTGGCGCTCCACCGTCAGCAGCGCGGCCATGTATTCCACCGGGTAGTGCGCCTTCAGGTAGCCCGTCTGGGCCACGATGACCGCGTAGTCGGCCGCGTGCGCCCGGTTGAAGCCGTAGCGGGCGAACCCCATCAGCGCGTCCCAGATTTTGTCGGCTTCATCCCGCTTCAGCTTCGATTTGGCCGCCGAGCCTCGGGCGAAGATCTCGCGGTGCTCGTCCAGCGTTTTCTTGGACTTCTTGCTGATGCCGCGGCGCACGAGGTCGGCCTCGCCGGGGGTGTAGCCGGCGATGTCAGCGAGGATCTGGATGACTTGTTCCTGGAAAACGCAGACCCCCATCGTCTCTGAAAGTATCGGCTCCAGGACCTTGTGAACGTATTCCGGCTGCTTTTCACCGTGCAAACAGGCAATGAAATCCGGTATGAACTCCATCGGGCCAGGGCGATAAAGCGCAATTGTCGCCGTGATGTGGTCGAACTCGGTGGGGCGCAGGTCCATCAGGCAGCGCCGCATGCCGCTGTTGTGGACAACAAATCCGTTAGCCAGGAAGTTGTTGCCGGGGGCCCGCATCTGGAGATCGTAGGTATCTTCTTCGCCTGCCGGGGTAATCTCACGAATGGCGATCCATTCACCCTGTGCAGGTATTTGCGGGCATTCCCACGCGACGAGATCCGCATACTGCAATTGGAATTCAGCAAAAAGGGTTTTATCAACGATGACCAGATCATACTCTGGATACTGCGCACGGAACAAAGCTATCTTGCGGGCACTGGCAGTATCCATCCACCCTTTCACTTCATACCATTGATCAAGTTCAGGCACATAGAAGTCAGGCGTATAGCTCAAGGGCACGCCCTGCTCATCAGTCAATTCGAAGGTGCGCGGCTCATATTGATACACCCAGCCAAGGTAACGAAATACGCGAGCGAGATCGGCCTCCCACGAGGAGCGCACATAGTGCCCCAAGTCTTCTCGGTACCCTGCATTGGTATACGTCTTTGTACTCTTCGGCGGGCGTCCATACATCGGATTGCCGCGCCCCGCATTGCGCCGCGAAAGCCCCTCCCGGATGCGTGCCGCTTTCTCAGGCCCCAATCGCTCTTCGAGTGACAGACCACGCTGAGCGTTATTGTAGATCGCGAGGTTCTTGATCCAGAGTGTGTCTGCTGCCGTCTCAGCGGTGAGGCCGCGGTTCCAGGGAACACGGCCCATCGTGTTGGCGGAGATACGCTCTTTTACCTCAGGCCGACTTGGGTTAGCCGTCATGTGCGCTGAGCAGCGTTTGCAGCGTTGGGCCTTGCGGTAGTAGGTTTTCAGCGGTTCTCCACAATCTACACATGATCTACCGGCCCACTTGATGTTACTCTTGACCAGTAAGCGATCTGTGTTTGGATCCAATTCACCCAGTCGCACCCAACCCCGTTGCGTTAGAAAGTGGTGATCTTCTGTTGCCTTGATCCAATAGCCGCGCTCATCTACCAACCGAAACACCGGTTTGACACCGCTATAGATCACCTTGAGAATCTGATTGGTTGTAAACCGTCCGCTGTCGAGATAGCAGGAATCTGTCTTGAGCCGCCGGGCCCAATTCAGACTTTCGGGCGCTTCATGCGCAGTGAACTGCTCATACAATTCTTTGATGGTGCGGCTGCCGATGAACGTATCGCCGCTCAGACAGCCTTCCACCTGAAACACGCCCATCACGTCGCCGGCCGTCAGCAGCTCGTAGGTTTTTGGATCGTCAACGGGCAGGTTCTCCAGCGTGTACTCGATCCCGTGCCGCTCTTTGATCAGCCGCGCGGTTTCGCGCATCAGGGTGAGGGTTGCCAGGCCCAGGAAGTCTACCTTGAGCAGGCCGATGGACTCCAGGATGGGGTATTCGTATTGCGCCACGGTCTGCGTGATGGCCGACTTGGGCGGCCGCATCAGCGGCGTGTAGTGGGTCAGCGCCTTGTCCGCGACGATGACTGCGGCCGCGTGGATTGACGAGTGCCGCGCGACCCCGTCCAGCTCGCTGGCGATGTCCAACAGCTGCCGGACCTTCTCATCGCCATCATAGATCTGGCGCAGGTCGGCCGAGTAGAACTCCTGGCCTTCGGTCAGCACGTCTTTGATGGTCACGGGCTTGCCGGGGATGGCGGGGATCAGCTTGGCGATCTTGTCCACCTCTTCCAGCGGCACGGCCATGGCGCGGCCCACGTCGCGCACCGAGGCGCGCGCCTTCATGCGGCCAAAGGTCACGATCTGCGCCACCCGCTCATTGCCGTATTTTTCGACCGTGTAGCGGATCAGCTCCTCCCGCTGGTCGTCCGGGAAGTCCAGGTCGAAGTCGGGCATGGTGACGCGGCCGGGGTTCAGGAAGCGCTCGAAGATCAGCTTGTTGCGCAGCGGATCGAGGTTGGTGACGCCGATGGCATAGGCCACCATGGAGCCCGCGCCCGATCCGCGCACGTTCCACCAAATGCCGCGGCGCTGGGCGTACATGCACAGGTCCCACACGATGAGGTAGTAGACGTCGAACCCCATGTCGTGGATGATCTTGAGCTCGTGCTCGGTGCGAGCCTGCACATCGGGATCGTCCGCGCGGCCGCCGTAACGCCGGCGCAGCCCTTCCTCGGTGAGGTGGCGCAGGTAGGTCTCGTAGGTGAAGCCTTCCGGGATGGTGATGTCCGGCAGATGATAGGTGTCATCCTCCGGGTTCACGTCGCACATCTCGGCGATTTTGACCGTGTTCGAGTAGGCGCTGTCAGGTAGGTCGGCCAGCGGCCGGAAGGTCTGGCGCATCTGATCGAGCGTCTTGACGAAGTAGGTGCCGCCATAGCGCAGGCGCTTCTCGTCGGTGATCAGGGTTGAGGTCTGCACGCACAGCAGCGTGTCGTGGGGGCGGACATCCTCCTCGCGCACGAAGTGTACGTCGTTGGTGACGATCATCGGCACGTCGTAGCGCCGGGCGAACTCGAACAGCCGCTTGTTGACCTCGGTCAGCTCCGGGATGTCGTGCTCCTGGAACTCCACGTACCAGCGATCCGGCCCAAAGGTCTCGCGATACCAGTGCAGCCGTTGGACGGCCAGCTCCTCCTGCCCGTTGCGGATCAGCGTGGGCAGCTCGGCCGCCAGACAGCCGGAGGTGCAGATCAGCCCCTCCTTGTGCGCGGCCAGGTAATCGGCGTCAATGCGCGGGCGATAGTAGTAGCCGGTGAACTGCGCGTCCGAGCAGATCTGTAACAGGTTGCGGTAGCCGGTCAGGTTCTCGGCCAGCAGCAGCAGGTGGTGGCGGCCCTTGTCCAGCTCGGAATCGCGTCCGGTCATGGGCCGGCCGTGCTGGGTGATGTACGCCTCGACGCCGAGGATCGGCCTCACCCCCTCTTTTTTGCACGCGCGGGCGAACTCGATGGCGCCGTGCATCACGCCGTGGTCGGTGAGCGCGATGGCCGGCTGCCCCAGCTCAGCCGCGCGCTTTGCCAGCTGCACGGTGCGGCCCAAGCCGTCGAGCAGGGAGTATTCGGAGTGGACGTGCAGGTGTACGAAATCGTCGGACATGGCAAGATAGCAGATAGCGTATAGCCGATAGCAGATGGCGATCGGCCGATGAGGGGCTGCGTAAGCTGGATTATAGCAGAAGGCGGCACAGAGTGGTAATTTGAGGTCAGAATTCCAGATGTAGGCACAAGCAAGCATCCTGAGCGGAGCACGGCGGCACTATCGCCGTGCGCAGTCGAAGGATGCGGCCCCATCTGACGCCGCTCAGGATGCCTTCGCTCGCGTTCGGGATGAGGTCGCCACTTACGGCGACTGGTCTCCGAGCATCCTATGGGCTTGATCTCACTTCGCCGGAGGTGCGCATGTTGGCTCGCTTATCTGAATGGTTGATCAAGGTTGCGAAAGGCTGGGTGGCGCTGGCCGCCCTGATCATCTTCTTGCTATTCACGGCGCTGGTGCTGCCCGGCCAGGCGGCGGGATCGGCTGAGCGCACCGGCGGCGCGCGCCAGCCCGACACGTCCCTGTTCTATACACCGGCCGACCTCTACGACATGGCCGAGGCGTTCGGCCCCGCCGGCCGGCCGGCGTACATCCAGGCCCGCGTCACCTTCGACGTGGTCTGGCCGCTGGTCTACGGCTTCTACTTTGTGACAGGCATCAGTTGGCTGGTCGGCCGCGCGTTCCCGGCTTCCGGCCGCGCCGCGTTGGGGCGGCGGCTGAACCTGGCGCCGGTGCTGGGGGTCGGGTTCGATTATCTGGAGAACCTGGCGACATCTCTGGTGATGGCCCGTTATCCGGCGTCCACGCCGGTCGTGGATCTGCTGGCGGGGCCCTTTACGCTGGTGAAGTGGATCTTCGTGGGGGGCAGCTTCGTCGTGCTGGTGCTGGTGACGGCGGTTGCCCTGCGCCGGCAGTTTGCTGCGAAAACGTAGGAATCGAGGCTGCAGCCGGTTGGCCTCATGGCCCAGAGAAACCGGCTAAAGCCTCGATTCCGGATCGTGAAAGGCGGCGAAAAAACTCCCTGTTACGGCCTGCGGCTCCCGCCCCGGCTGAACCCGCCGGCTGACCAGCCGCCCCGGCCGCCGTTGCCCCGGCCATTTGCGGCGGCCACGATGGCATCGTAGGCGGCCTGGCTCATGTATTGCGGCGCATAGGTCTCGCCGGTTTGCGCCTTCAGGTTGGTCACGAACGCCCGCAGGTGATTCTCGGAGCCGGCCAACAGGTTCTTGTAGACCCGCAGGATGTCGGCGTTGGTCGTGCCCGCCATGCGTGCTTGCAGGTCGAGGATGTCAATCTCCTCAATGGCGGCGCCGACTTTGAGGGCGTCGGCCACGGATTGGCTGCCCTGGGCCACCAGTTTGTCGTAAAGCGCTTGCAACTCAGGATCAGTGAACTCGCCCAGGTCGTTGCCGGCCGCCGGGTCGCTGACGTCGTAGCGTTCCAGCAGGTAGGCCACGGCGTCGGTGTGCTTCTGTTCGCTGGCCGCGATGCTCTTGAAGACCGCCAGGTCCCATTTCTCATACAGCGTCACGTACACATCATGGGCCAGCTTCTCCTCTTCGCGCATGAACTGCAAGTCCGCAGCCTCCGCTGGGGTGATGGGCGCCGGCGCCACGATCGTCTGGGCGGCGATGCCCGTGCCGGGTGTCGTGGGGCCCACGGCGCTGGCCGCGAAGACGGTTGAAGTCAGGGTGAACAGCGCCACGGCGCCGGTAGCCAACAGTTTCTTGAACATTGTGAACCTCCTATCTGTCACTTCTTGTTTGGTTTTTATCTGTCCGCCGGGAGCGCATCCGCTCTCGCACGTTACGCTTGCAGTATACGGCGGGGTTGTGAAGAGATGTTGAAGGAGTGCCGGAGGAACGATGAAGTTTTCGCACTGCCGCGGCGCGTTGACTTTCCGGCCCGCGCGGGGTAAAATACCGCCACTTTAGATGCCCGTACATGGAGGCCTTGAATGCCGAGCAAATCGCCTTACACCTGGAAACCGACCGAGATCGTCGAAGTCACCAACGCCAGCCCGGAGAACATCTTGCTGGAGCTGGACAGCGGCCTGCTGCGGCTGGATGCCGGCCGCACGCTGCGCCTGACGGCAACGGCCCTGGAACAGCAGCAGCTCACCGCGCTGGTGAACCGGGGCAAGGTCAAGGTGCAGTCGTACAAGCTGCGAAAGTAGCCGCGTTGCTGATGCCACAACGGGAGTCGGCGAGCATGATTGCTGTCAAAGCCCTTTATGAGGATGCGGCAGTGACCCCGTATGACATGGCCCGGTCTGCCTATCGCCCGGCTCAGGCACGTGAAGGAACTGATCGCCCTCAAAGCCGTCCAGCCGAACAGGATAAGCTCGCGCGCGAGTTGACGGCTTACAAAGCGATGCACCCAACCCTGGTTAAGGATTATCTGGGGCAATACGTGGCGATTCACAACGGCGAGTTGGTTGATCACGACCTGGAGTTTTCGGACTTGCATCAACGGATTCGCCAGCGCTTCGGGCGCCAAACCGTGCTGTTGCACCGGGTTGAACTGGGCCTCGAATGCGAATTGGTGTTCCGTAGTCCCCGCTTCGATGTGGATCAACGATGAGATACACCTCAGTCATTGGGGCAAGCGGCGCTCTGTAGACATCTTCACTGTAGATCTCATATTGGCCGGTTTGCGTTTGCCAAGCGTTGAAGTAATCGGCGATGTGCAAGGACAAGAAGTAGTTTTGGGCCGTAATGTACTCAACAAACTCAAACTGATGCTGGATGGCCCGAAGCGTTATGTGGAAATTATTGAGAGTTAGCTGAAAGAAGTCGTATGCAAAATCCTACCCTGGTCCTGATTGACGGCCACAGCCTGGCCTTCCGCGCGTTTCACGCGATCCCGTTGAGCCTCACGTCGCCCAGCGGCGAGCTGACCAACGCGGTGTACGGCTTCACCTCGATGCTGCTGAAGGTGCTGCGCGACCAGGGGCCGGAGTACGTGGCCGTCGCGTTCGATGTGGGCAAGACGTTCCGGCACGAGATGTACGAGGCGTACAAAGGCCACCGCGCGCGCATGCCCGACGAGCTGCGCGACCAGGTCGAGCGCATCAAAGAGGTGGTCGGGGCGCTGAACATCCCCATCTTCACCGCCGAAGGGTTCGAGGCCGACGATGTGCTGGCGACCCTGGCCCGGCAGGCCGCGGCGCAAGGGGTGGACGCGCTGATCGTCACCGGCGACCGCGACATCTTGCAGGTGGTGGATGACCACATCCGCGTGCTCACCTCGGGCCGCCAGTTCTCCGACACCATCATCTACGACCCGGCCGCGGTGCAGGAGAAGTACGGCCTGCGTCCCGACCAGTTGGTGGACCTCAAGGCGCTGGTGGGCGACAAATCGGACAACATCCCCGGCGTGCGCGGCATCGGCGAGAAGGGCGCGGCCGATCTGCTGAAGCAGTACGGCACGCTGGACGCGGTCTACGCGCACCTGGATGAGGTGAAGCCTGATCGGGCCAAGAAGGCGCTGACCGAGGGCCGGGCGGACGCCGAACTCAGCCGCAAGCTGGGGCAGATCACCACCGCCGTGCCCGTCCAACTCGACCTGCCCGCCTGCCGCTTGCGCGACTATGATCGGGATCAAGCCATCGCGTTGTTCCAGGATCTCGCGTTCCGGTCGCTGGTGAAAGAACTGCCGGAGGTGGACGCGGGGAAGAGCGGAGGGGCGGAGGAGCGGAGGAGCGGAGGAGCGGAGGGGCAGATGGCGTTGTTCGCAGCCGAGGCCTCAGTTTCCCAATCTACCAATTTCCTAATTGCCCAACCTGCTGACTCCCACCTTATCACCACCCCGTCCGCGCTGGCTGAAGTTGCCGAGGCCCTTGCCGCCGCGCGGCGCATCGCGTTCGACACGGAGACCACCAGCACCGACCCGCACTCGGCGACGTTGGTCGGGGTGGCGGTGGCGTGGGAAACTGGGGACCCGGCAGACAAACCAGGTTTCTCCGAGAAACCTGGTTTGGCGGCCGGCGGCAGCGCCTACATCCCGCTGCGCCACACTGATATCGAGCAGCTGCCGTGGGCGGTCGTGCGCGCCGCGCTCCAGCCGGCCTTCGCCGATCCCGCGATCACCAAGGTGGCGCACAACGCGTCTTACGACCTGGCGATGCTGGCGCGCAATGGGCTGAGCGTGGCCGGCGAGCTGATTGACACCATGGTGGCCGAGTTCCTGATTGATCCCGGCAGCCGCGGGCTGGGGTTGAAGGACCTGGCGTGGACCCGGCTGCACGTGGAGATGACCCCCATCAGCGCGCTCATCGGCACGGGTAAGAGCCAGATCACCATGGACCAGGCGCCGGCCGCGGCTGCGGGCGCGTATGCCAGCGCGGACGCCGCGATGACGCTGCGGCTGGCCGAGGTGCAATTGCCGGAGCTCGAGGCGCGCGATCTCATGCCGCTGTTCCATGATGTGGAGATGCCGCTGGTGCCGGTGCTGGTGGCCATGGAGAGCGCGGGCATCAAGCTGGACGTGCCGTTCCTGGCGCAGATGTCGGTTGACCTGACCAAACGCCTGCGCGACCTCGAGCGCGAGATCCAGCAGATCGCGGGCTACGCGTTCAACATCAACTCCACTCAGCAGCTTTCGGACGTGCTGTTCGGCAAGCTGGGGCTGCCCACCGAGGGGTTGAAGAAGACCCAGGCCGGCGGCTACTCCACCGCGGCCGACGTGCTGGAAAGCCTGCGCGGCCATCACGAGATTATTGACCTGATCCTGCAGCAGCGCCAGATCACCAAACTGCTGAGCACCTACGTGAACGCGCTGCCGGGCATGGTGAACCCGGCGACGGGCCGGCTGCACACCTCGTTCAACCAGACCGGCGCAGAGACAGGCCGCATCAGCTCCAACTCGCCGAACCTGCAAAACATCCCGGTGCGCACCGATCTTGGCCGCGAAATCCGCCGGGCGTTCGTGGCCGAGCCGGGCTGGCAGCTCCTCTCGGCCGATTACTCGCAGGTCGAGCTGCGCATCCTGGCCCACATCTCCGGCGACGAGTACCTGCTGGCCGCGTTCGGCCGCGGGGAAGACATCCACGCCAGCGCGGCGGCCAAGGTCTACGGTGTGCCGCTGAGCCAGGTGACGAAGGAGCAGCGCGCGGTCGCCAAGATGATGAACTTCGCCACCTCCTACGGCGTCACCGCGTTCGGGCTGGCGCAGCGCACCGGGTTGAGCCGGTCGGACGCCGACCAGTTCATGCAGCGCTATTTCGCCACCTATCCGGGCGTCAAGCGTTACATCGAGGAAACGAAGCGGCTCGCGCGCGACCAGGGCTACGTCGAGACGCTGCTGGGCCGGCGGCGCTATTTCCCGGTGCTGCGCACGCAAGCCACCGGCCAGGCCGCCAACGCCATCCGCCAGGCGGCCGAGCGCGCGGCCATCAACCATCCCATCCAGGGCAGCGCGGCTGACATCATCAAGATCGCCATGATCCGGCTGCACGATGCGCTCCGTGCAAACGGCTACCGGGCGCGCATGACCTTGCAGGTGCACGATGAGCTGGTGCTGGAAGTGCCGG
>DAOUAT010000294.1:0-10148 GCA_034433275.1 Anaerolineae bacterium | reverse complement strand
CCACGGGTGTACAGCCTTCGTCATCGCGCCGGTCTGGCGTCTGGGCATTGCCTGACCTCGTGGCGGATTAACAGTCACACGAGCCGTTGAGCCCAACGCCAAATTCACCGGTGGGACAGCTGAGCAGTTTGTGCCCGATCGCCTATTGTTTCCCAAACACGGACGATGGCTACAAGCTGCTGTTTGGGGATGGCGTGTTCTGCGAGTTTGCGGTGTTCGAGCCGCTGGAGCTGCAGGCCATCCCGTTCGCGCCGGGGCGGATTGTCTGGCGGCAAGCGCACGCCCAGGCGACCTTGCTCTATCCCGAGCGCAAACGGTTTCATGTTTCCGAAGTCGTCAGTTTCATGGGTGTGGTGGGGCTCTACTTCTACGCAACGCGACGCCGTGATCTGGCGCAACAGCATTATGCCGTGCTGCAAAAGCTGGCGCCGGGCCACCCAGTGACCCGGGAACTCGGCCGGCGCTTGTCACCCAGTCTTCTTGTGCGCTTCTGGCGCTATGTGACCCACCGGGCCGCGCTCTGAACCGGCGGGCGTTGGGCAATCAAGCATGGCAGCGGTCAGGGCGCGCTGTGACACCCTCATTTGGCGAAGCTGACCGGGAGATAGGCGGAATAGCCCATGAATCTTGATGTTTTAGGCAACCTTGTGACAGTCTGCCTGTTTAGTGGCGCAGGCGTGAGCCGTGTTTCAGCCCAAGACGGGAATTGCAGACCCTCTGCAAGCCATATCTTTGCGCATGCTTTCAGCCGGTCTGTGACCGGCGTTGCCCCCGGACTATTGAGAGGATAACAAAACCGGATGTCGCAGGACACTGTGCGGTTGGCCAGACCGGACGCCTCAGCAGCAAGGTGCGACCGCAGCCGATGTGGGCCTGTTCCGCGCGCTGTGGACCGATCCGAGGTGATTTTGACACGCAGCCCCCACCCGCATATAATGTGCACAGGTGCGGCCCACAAGGCCGTGCCATCGCGTTATTGGCCCTTTTGAGTAGATGGACCGCCAAGACGAAGTCTCGCCCGGCCTGGCCGTGGCGGGCGCGGCCCACGAGGAGCAACCAGGTATGTATGCAGTGGTGGAAACCGGCGGCAAGCAGTATCGCGCGACGCCGGGCGAGGTCATCCAGGTGGAAAAGCTACCGGTCGAGGCCGGCGAGCAGGTCACATTGGAGCGGGTGTTGCTGATCGCTGACGGCGATCAGATCACGGTCGGGCAGCCGACGGTGGCCGCGGCCACCGTGGTCGCGACGGTGTTGCGGCAGGCGAAGCAGCGCAAGGTGCTCTTCTTCCACTATGTGCCCAAAAAGCGGCAGCGGAAGAAAGTGGGCCACCGCCAATCCGTGACCGTGCTGCGGATCGACGCGATCCAGGTGTGAGTGAGGAGAAGTAACGATGGCGCACAAAAAAGGTGGCGGCTCCAGCCGCAACGGTCGAGATAGTGCAGGGCAACGCCTGGGCGTGAAGAAGTTCGGCGGCGAGCATGTCTTGTCGGGCAACATCATCGTCCGGCAGCACGGCACCAAGTTCCATCCCGGTCTCAACACCGATCTGGGCAAAGACTATACACTTTTCGCAACCAGCGAAGGGTTCGTCAAGTTTGAGATCAAGAACGGCCGCCGGGTGATCAGTGTATATCCCGAGGCGACAGCATGAAGCCCAAGATTCATCCGAAATACTACCCCCAGGCGCGGGTCATCTGCGCGTGCGGGAACGCCTTCAACGTGGGCTCGACCCATGCCGAGCTCAAGGTGGACATCTGCTCGGCCTGCCACCCGTTCTACACGGGCGAACAGCGCATCGTGGACACGGCGGGCCAGGTTGACCGCTTCATGAAGCGGCTTGAGCGCACCGCCGACACCGTCGAGCAGATCAAGGCGCAGCAAGAAGCGCTGCGCCGCGCCCAGCAGCAAGCGCGCCTGGCCAAACGCCGCGGCGACGCGTAACGCTGGATGCTGGGAACGAGATGCTGGAAGCTGGATACTGGTAATACACCGGTGTCCAGCTTTTTTGTGCCAACGACCTCCACCACCAACATTCGACATTCAACATTCCCGATTCCACATTCCACATCCGAGGTAGCCCATGCCCCTGTTTCAGCCCAAAGGCGGATGGATCGAGATCATCTGCGGCAGCATGTTCAGCGGCAAGACCGAGGAGCTGATCCGCCGCGTGCGCCGGGCCGAGATCGCCCGCCAGAAGATCCAGGTGTTCAAACCGAAGCTGGACGACCGCTATGTCGCGTCCCACGTGTCCTCGCACGACGGCGGCCACCGCGAGGCCGAGGTGATCGAGCAGGCCAGCGAGGTCTTCCGCCGGCTGAATCCCGACACCACCGTGGTCGCCATTGACGAAGCGCAGTTCTGCGACTGGCAGGTGGCTGATGTGGCGCGCGCCCTGGCCGACCGCGGCCTGCGGGTGATCATCACCGGGCTGGACCTGGACTTCCGCGGGGAGCCGTTCGGGCCGATGCCGCTGCTGATGGCCGAGGCGGAGATGGTGGACAAGCTGCACGCGATCTGCGTGCGGTGCGGCGCGCCGGCCAGCCGCACGCAGCGGCTGATCAACGACCAACCGGCCAACTATGACGACCCGGTGATCTTGGTCGGCGCCAGCGAGGTCTACGAGGCGCGGTGTCGCAACTGCCATAAGGTGCCGGGCCGGCCGGACGCGCTGGGCGACGCGCCGCGTGCTGCGTGACTGCGTGGTGCGTGGTGCGTGGTGCGTGATCGTGTGAAGTGCATCGTCTAGCATCACCCTCAGTGCCGCGTCAGGTTGGATTTTGTAGCAACGTGCCTGGCGCTTGCCCGGAATTTCGGAGGGCCACAGCCCGTAGTCGAGCTGGCGGCGCAATCCGCTGGATTGCGTTACGCCAGGTGTTCCAGCACAGACTGCAGGTCCGGCGGCAGCGGCGCGGTGAACTCGACCTCTTCGCTGGTGGCAGGCAGGCGGAAGCGCAGCCGGTGAGCATGGAGGAACTGGCGCGGGCAGGGAGCCGGGGCGCGGCGCCGGCCGCCATAGGTCTCATCCCCCACGATGGGATGCCTGACGTGCGCCAGGTGGACGCGGATCTGGTGGGTGCGGCCGGTGAGGGGCTGGCACGAGAGCAGCGCCAGGCGCTCGCCCGTCGCTGAGGACTTGAACACGTCCAGGGTCTCGTAACGCGTGACCGCCGGCCGGCCCTGGCTCAGCGGCACGACGGCCATCCGCTTGCGGTCGCGCACATCGCGGCCGATCGCGGCGTTGATCTCCCCCTGGGCCGGTGTCATCAGGCCGAAGACCAGCGCCAGGTAGGTTTTGTACACCTGGCGGGCCTTGAACTGGGCCTGCAGCGCCCGGTGCGCGGCGTCGTTCTTGGCCACCACGATGACGCCGGAGGTGTCCTTGTCCAGCCGGTGGACGATCCCCGGCCGCCGCGCGCCGCCCACCCCGGCCAGGTCGGGGCAGTGATAGAGCACCGCGTTGACCAGCGTGCCGTGCCAGTTGCCGGCCGCTGGGTGCACCACCATGCCGGCCGGCTTGTCCACCACCAGCAGGTCTGCATCCTCATACAGCACCACCAGCGGGATCGGCTCCGGCTCGACCGTGTAATCCTCCGGCGCCGGAACGATCACAGCGATCGTCTCGCCCGCCGTCACACGGTGGCTGGCCTTCAGGACCCGGCCGCGCAGAGTGGCACGCCCCGCCTCGATCCAGCGCTGCACCTCGGAACGCGATCGCTCCGGCAGTTGCGCAGCCAGCCATTTGTCCAGCCGCTCCCCGCCCTCGGCCACTGTCAGGGCCAGTTCGACTTCTTCGGCCTCGCCATCTTCGCCGTCCGGCGCGTCAAACAAAACTTCGGAAGCCGTGGGGTCTTCCGAAGCATCTGACTGATGAGGCGCATCGGCCAGCAGGCCACCCTCAGGGCGCGACGTCGGTTGTTGAAGGGTCATGCTTTACACCCTCAGCGGCCCGTGTCGAGGCGTGCTTGCGCTCGTCCAGCAGCAGCAGCACCCCCAACATGATCGTGCCGACCACGATGCTGCCGTCGGCCACGTTCCACGCCGGCCACGAGTAGACCCGGTTGCCGATCGGCAAGGAGAACAGCAGGAAATCGGTGACATGGCCGACCTGCCAGCGGTCAATCAGGTTGCCGATGGCGCCGCCCACCTGCAAGCCCATGCATGTGCGGATGGCCCAGCAGCCGGGAGGCAGTGTGCGCGCGTACAACAACACAGCGGTGACCACGATCACCGGGATCACGAGCATCACATACCGCTGGCCGCGCAGGATGCCGAACGCCGCGCCGGTGTTGGTCCAGTGGACAATATTGAAGTACTTCTCCAGCGCCGGGAACGGCGCGAAGCTGCCGTGCAGCGGTATGCTGGCCTCGACGAGGCCCTTGGTCCATTGATCGAGCACGATCACCACAGCCGCTACGGCTGCAATCCAGGCCCAACGTAAAACACCACGCATTAAAAACCTCTAGCTCCCCGGCCCAGGCAACGCGAACCTGTAGTGGTGACGCGCTGCGCCACCGTAATCGGGCCAGGACCCAACAGGGCAAACATCAGCAGCTACAGCTCGGCCAACCGCTGGCAGGCCAAGCACAATGTGGCCTGCGGCACGGCCTTGAGACGCGCAAAGTCAATCTCGGCGCCGCAGCGGTCACACCGGCCATACACCCCCAGGGCCATGCGTTGGAGTGCGCCTTCGACCTGGTGGAGGGACAATTCGTGCCCCCGGCGCAACGAGACGGTCGTGGCCTGATCGAAGGCCGCGGTGGCGTCCTCAGCCATGTGATTGCCCAGGCCAACGTTGGCCTCTTGGGCCGCGTGCGACAGCCCCACAAGCTGCTGCTGCAAACTCGCCTGCTGCTCCAGCAGATAGCCGCGCAGGCGTTCGATCCTCTCCGGTGATAACATACAGACTTCCCTCAACAACACCCTTGTTCGTCATCTCACTGCGGCGATGTGCTGGCGCGCACCGCCGATTTCATTGTAGCGCAAGAGCCCGGAAACGGGAAGTTGGAGATTGGAGGTTGGAGAGCTCTAACCTCCAACCTCTAGCCTCCAAATCTCTACGCCTTCTTTACCCCCAACACCACGCTCTCCCCGTCCAACTTCACCTCGGCGGTAAACGCGGCCGGCGCGGGCGCGGCCGGGACGAACGTGACCGACAGCGTGTCACCGGCGATCTCGGCGCCGAAGTGCTGCCACACCGGGGCCAGCGCCGACCCGGCCTGCGCGGTCGTGTGGATGCGGTCGCTGATCTCGAAGCCGCTCTTCTTGCGCAGCTCCTGGATGTTGCGCGTGACCTCGCGCGCCCAGCCCTCCCAGCGCAGCACGTCGGTCAGTTCGGTGGTGATCGCCACCAGGTAGCCCGCATCCTCGGCCACGGCCAGGCCCGGCTTGGGGCTCTTGCGCACCTGCACCTCGTCCGGCAACACCTCGACGGTCTCGCCTTCCACCAGCACGGTCACCGGCTGGCCGTGTTCCACCGCCGCGGCCACGGCCAGCGGGTCGAGCGCCAGCAGCGCGGCCTTGATGGCCGGGAAGCGGCGGCCGTGCTTCTGGCCGAGCTGCTTGGGCAGCGGGTGGATCGCGACGTCCACCAGGCCGCTGTTCGCCGTCACGGTGCGCAGCGCTTTGACGTTGAGCTCCTCTTTGATCACGGCATCGGCCAGGCGTAGCACCGCCTCGGCCTCACGCGCGGTGGGCAGGCCTACCACCGCCTCGGCCAACGGCTGCCGCAGCTTCAGGCTGGCGCCCTCCCGCGCCGCGCGGCCCAGGCTCACCACCCGCTGCGCCAGCGCCATGTCGGC
Source organism: Anaerolineae bacterium (assembly GCA_034433275.1). Classification (GTDB taxonomy): domain Bacteria; phylum Chloroflexota; class Anaerolineae; order CG2-30-64-16; family CG2-30-64-16; genus DAOUAT01. The sequence goes on along the minus strand of DAOUAT010000294.1, from coordinate 4,350 downwards.
CACGAGCTGCGCGTCGGCGTACTCCGGCTTGGGCGTCGGCCAGCGGTTGAGATGGACAGACGAGGCGTGTTGCGTGTTGCGTGTTGCGTGTTGCTTGTTGTGTCCGTCGTCGGTCGTCGGTCGTCCGTCGTCCGTCAAGTTTCGGTGCATCTCATCTGCGATGAACGGCGTGAATGGCGCCAGCAGGTGCGCCAGGGTCACGAGCACTTCGTACATGGTTTGGTGCGCGGCAAGGCTGTCACCCGACACGGTGATGGGGAGACGCGGTGACGCGGCGAGATCGTCTTGCCCCCGTGTCCCCGTATCTCCGTGTCCCCGCGTCTCATCATCCCCTGTATTCCAAAACCGCCGCCGCGACAACCGGACGTACCAGTTGCTGAGCTCGTCCACGAAGTCGGCGATGGGCCGCGTGGCGCCGGTGACGTCGTAGGCGTCTAGCGCGGCCGTGACATCGCTCACCAGCGCATTCAGCCGAGCCAGCACCCAACGATCGAGCACCGAGCGTTCGGCCAGCGGGACGGCCAGGGTTGTTGGATCGAAGTCGTTCAGGTTGGCGTAGGTGACAAAGAAGCTGTAGCTGTTCCACAGGGTCAGCAGGAACTTGCCCGCGGCCTCGCGCACCAGGTTGCCGGAGAAGCGCCGCGCGTTGCCGGGCGGGCTGGCGGTGTACATGTACCAGCGCGTGGCGTCCGCGCCGTGCTGGTTGAACATGGCCCACGGGTCCACGATGTTGCCCCGGCTCTTGGACATCTTGCCGCCATCCTCGGCCATGATGTGGCCCAGGCAGATGCAGTTTTTGAAGTCCGTCTGACCGAAGAGTAAGGTGCTGACCGCGTGCTGCGTGTAGAACCAGCCGCGCGTCTGATCCACCGCCTCGCAGATGTAGTCGGCCGGGAACTGCTCCGCGAAGATCTCTCGGTTCTCGAACGGATAGTGCCACTGCGCCACCGGCATCGCGCCGGAGTCGAACCAGCAGTCGGCCACCTCTTTGACGCGGCGCACCGTGCCTGACTCACACTTCGGACACGGCCAAGTCAGCTCATCCACGGCCGGCCGGTGCAGGTCCAGCGGCTCGGCATCGGGCTGCGTCGGATCGGGCCATGCCCCGCGCTGCTGGGCCAGGTACTTCGGCTGCATGAAGTTGCGGCCGGTCCTGGCGTTCAGCTCGGCCACCGAACCGACGCACTCCTGATGATCGCAGCTCGGATTATCGCAGAGCCAGAACGGCAGCGGCGTGCCCCAGTAGCGCTCGCGCGCGACGCCCCAGTCAATATTGTTCTCCAGCCACTCGCCAAATCGGCCGTCCTTGATGTGCTCAGGCACCCAGTTGATCGTTTGGTTGTTGGCAACCAACTGCTCTTTGAGCGCGGTGGTCTTGATGTACCATGTGCTGCGCGCATAGTAGAGCAGCGGCGTATCGCAGCGCCAGCAGAACGGGTAGGTGTGCTCGTAGCCGCCCTGCTTGAACATCAGGCCGCGGTCGGTCAGCTCGCGCTGGATGAGCGGATCGGCGTCCTTGACGAAGATGCCGCGCCACGGCGTCACCGCGTCAATGAAGCGGCCCTGGCCGTCTACGGTCATCAGCGTAGGCAGGCCGAACTTCTGGCCCACCGCCATGTCGTCGGCGCCAAATGCGGGCGCGATGTGCACCAGGCCCGTACCATCCTCGGTGCTGACGAAGTCGCCGGGGATGATGTAGCAGTAATCTTCCAGCACCGGCAGGAAGGTGTAGAGCGGCTGGTAGTGCCAGCCCAACATCTCCCGGCCTTTGACCCGGCGCAAGACCTCGACGTGCTTCGCGTGTTCCGCGAAGACCGCGCCGATCAACGCCTCGGCCAGCCACAGCTTATCCTCACCGACCTCGACCAGCGCATAATCCACATCTTCGCCGACCGCCACCGCCACGTTGCCGGGCAGCGTCCAGGGCGTGGTGGTCCACACCAGCAGGTACTCGCCGGGCCGGTTACGCAGCGGGAAGCGGACGTAGACGCTGGGGTCCACGGTGCCTTCCTTGTAGCCCTGGGCCAACTCGTGGCTGCTGAGGGGTGTGCCGCAGCGCGGGCAGTAGGGGACGACCTTGTAGCCCTGGTAGATCAGGCCGCGCTCCCAGTACTGCTTCAAGATCCACCACAGCGACTCGATGTAGTCGTTGGTCAGCGTCCAGTACGCGGTGGGCAGGTCCACCCAAAAGCCCATGCGCGCCGTCAGCTTCTCCCAATCCTCGACATACTCGTAGACGCTCTGCCGGCACTTCTGGATGAAGGGCGCGACGCCGTAGGCTTCGATGGCTTTCTTGCCCGAGAAGCCTAGCTTCTTCTCAACCTCCAGCTCCACCGGCAGGCCGTGGGTGTCCCAGCCGCCCTTGCGGGAGACGAAGTAGCCCTGCATGGTCTTGTAGCGCGGGAAGATATCCTTAAACGCCCGCGCCAGCACGTGATGGATGCCGGGCCGGCCGTTGGCCGTGGGCGGCCCCTCGTAAAACACGTAGCGCGGGCCATCCGCCGTCTGCGCCTGCACCCTGGCGAACACATCGGCATCCTGCCAGGACTTCAGCACCCCCTGTTCCATCTCGGGCAGGTTGACCTGGGGAGAAACATCTCGGAATTTTGGCATGGGTGTTACCTCATGAGTATTGCGTGTTGCGTACTGCGTATTGCGTACTGCGTTCCTGATTCGACCGTAGTTCCCTCGATTCTGCGAGTTCCCTGAGTTCCCGTTCTTCCCTTGTTTCCTTGTTTCCTCGTCTACCCATCCATAACTTCAATGTAAATGCGTTTGTTGATCGCGCCCTTCGACTTGTAGTCCGTGACTTTGATCCGCCCAATCTCCTGCGTATTGGCGACGTGCGTACCGCCATCCGCCTGGAGATCCAGCCCCACGATCTCCACCGTGCGCACCTCCAGGATGCCCGGCGGCAGCAGGTTGATCTTGGTGCGGATCAGATCGGGGATCTGGAACGCCTCATCCCGCGGCAGGATCTTGACCCGCACGTCACGCGCCGCGGCGATCTCGGCGTTGCACCGGGCCTCGATCTCGGCCACCAGCTCCCCGCGCAGGTTGGCGAACTCAAAGTCCATGCGCCCCTGGAGCGGATCCAGGTTGCCGCCGGTGACCTGCGCGCCGTAATCGCGCCAGACGACGCCACAGAGGACATGGAGCGCGGTGTGGGTGCGCATCAGCGCGTAGCGCCGCGGCCAATCAAGCGCGCACCTCACCCCCTGCCCCTCTCCCTTCGACGATCTCAGGGCAGGCTCTGCGAGGAGAGGGGAGGCAAGGTAGTGCCACACCAACTCCCCTTCCTTCTTCGCCTGTGTCACCGCCATCGCCTGGCCGCCAAGGGTCAGCGTGCCCATATCGCCGGGCTGCCCGCCCCCGCCCGGATAAAACGCCGTGCGATCCAGCGCCACCCGGCCCGCCGCCGCATCCACCGCGACCACCGTCGCAGTGAACTCGCGCACGTAACTGTCGGTTTGATAGAGTAACTCGGTCATGCGAATCCTCGAATCAACGAATGGCGAATCCGCCAGCTTCCAGTTTCCAGCATCCAGAAACAAAAACGCCCTCATCCCACGCTGGGGACGAGAGCGCAGCTCCCGCGGTACCACCCCGGTTAACGGATTGCGGATTGCGGATTGCGGATTGAACCCAGACAAGAGGGAAATCCGAAATCGAAAATCCGAAATCGGTTCTCTCGGCGCAAACACGCCTGCGCACGCTAACGGGTACACCCGGCGACGTCTACTTGGTCCCCCCTGGGGGGAGGCCGTTCGGGTCGCAGCTCCGGAAGGATTTTCGGCGGGGGCTGAGCGTCCGGCTTCCACCTTCCCGGACTCGCTGGGGCGCAGACAGGCCGCCTACTCGTTTCCATCACCGCTTTTACAAACTAGAGTCTAGCACAGCAGGCCAGCGTTGTCAAACGATGCCCGAACCTCATGCCGCCAGAGGCACATACAGGCTTGGCTGCTTGATGGCCCTTTCGCGGCCGCGCTCACCGCACGGGGGCAACTCCCAACAGCTCGCCCGAACAAGATCCTGCGCGTTTTTGCCGCCCACTTTGACCTCTCACCCGCATAGGGTTATACTCTCCTATCATGACCACGTCTACAAGCTCCCGCGCGCGTACACGCCGGCCTCTGGAAGAGATCCCCCTCCCCGACCGCGCGTTTCTGCGCGGGATGTTCACGCACTACCGGCGGCTGCTGCGGTTCGTGCAGCCTTACTGGCGCAAGCTGGCGCTGGCCGGCGTCATCCTGGCTGTCAACAGCGTGGCCGGGCTGGCGCTGCCGCTGGTGATCCGCTATGTGGTGGATGGCGCGCTGCTGGAAGCCAGCCTCGCCATGCTCAACCGGG
>DAOUAT010000293.1:0-2603 GCA_034433275.1 Anaerolineae bacterium | reverse complement strand
GCCGGTTGAGCTCGGGATAGCGGTCAGCCCGGTACATAGGCCGGTACTGCGACATCACGTTGAGGTAGGTGTTCGGCGAGATCTCGGCCGCCAGGAAACGGACGATCTCGTCGGTGCCGGCCAGCCCACCAGGCAGCACCAGGTGGCGCACCAGCAGCCCGCGCACGGCCAGCCCCTGCGCGTCGAGCCAAAGGTCCCCCACCTGGCGGTGCATCTCCTTGACCGCGGCCCGGTTGCCCGCGGGCTAGTCCGGCGCCAGCGAGTAACGCAGGCCGTGGCTCGCGTCCGCGTACTTCATGTCCGGCATGTAGATGTCCACCACACCATCCAGCAGCGCCAGGGTGGGCAGTGCGTCGTAGCCGCCAGTGTTGTAAACCAAGGGCAGCCACAGGCCGGCCTGGGCGGCGACCAGCACCGCGGCCAGGATCTGGGGTACGACATGGGTGGGGGACACCAGGTTGATGTTGTGGCAACCGAGAGCCTGAAGCTGGAGCATAATGGCTGCCAGCTCCTCCGGCGTCACCGGGTCCCCGTCGTCGATCTGGCTGATGTCGTGATTCTGGCAATACTGGCAGTGCAGGTTGCAGCGGGAGAAGAAGATGGTGCCTGAGCCACGCCACCCGCGCAAGGGATCCTCCTCCCCCAAGTGGGGGCCGAAGCTGCGCACCCGCGCCAGCTCCCCTGTGTGGCAGTCGCCCAGCTCTCCGGCCTGCCGGTTGGCCAGGCAGTCCCGGGGGCAGATGTCGCACGCGGCCAGCCGGACATACGCCGCCGCCACGCGCCGCGCCAGCTCCCCGCTACGCCAAAGGGCGATATAAGATGGTTCGCGAACTTCGATCATCATGGCGGTTCGAGATGCTTCGCTCCCACTGGTCGCTACCTAGAACATGCCGACTTATACGGAATCGAGCCTTCAGGCGGTTTGACGCTCAGAGAGAATGACCGGCTAAAGCCTCGATTCCGGCCTCTTGCCATGTTTTTGACCGGGCGCACGCAAAGCGTGCCGCGACGGGATGGGTAACTCAGAATGACAGAAAGCACTTAGGGCGAAAGAGACAGCCGCATCTCCCACTGCCGGATGGTGACCAGGAAGTGCAGCGCGGCCAACGCACGGCAGAGGCCATCGTCGGCCGAGACATTGGTGACGGTCAACGGCCGGCCGCGGTAACGGTGCGCCAGCGCCTGCAGCAGGACGCGGCCAGCCCGCGCCGGCCCGAAATCCGGGTTGATGCCGGCGCCCAGGACTGACACGGCCTCCCCGTGATCGCTGACGGTGCACCACGCGGCCGGCCCGCCATCCATATCCAGCCGATAGCCCCGCGCCCGGTCGAGCATCTTGCGCAGCGTAGCCGGCTCCCGTTGCCAGCACGGCGGCTGATCGTGCCACCCGCCATAGTCGGCCAGGAGGGCGGCCGGATCGGCGTCAGCCAGCAGCTCAGCAGGGATGGGCAACGGGTCCGCATCCGCAGGGAAGCGCCAACTCAGCAGTTCGCGCGTGACAGCAAAATCAAGTCCTTCGTACAGGGCGCGCGCTGCCGCGTTGCGGTCAATCACCTCCAGGCTCACCTGGCGCATCCCGGCATCACGCGCGTTGGCTAGCAGCCCGGCCATCAGCGCGCGGGCGATGCCCTGCCGCCGCCACTCGGGCCGCACCCCCACCGCGCACACCCACCCCCGGCCGCCGCGCTGGGCCAGCAACGCCAGGCCGGCCAGCTCACCCCCCGCCCGCGCCACCACCGACAGGTTCACCTGGATGTCGTAAATGTCGTGCATGGTGCGCATCTGGTCGGGCGACAGGTGCAGCGGCACGAAATAGTCGGCATAGGCGGCGTTCAGCAGGGCTGCCCTGTCGGCAGGGGCGACCTCGCCGGCCGGGAGAAGGGTGAAGCGTTTCATACGCGACAGCATAACATAGCTGGCAGGCGCGGTCAAAGGAAATAAGTCAAAAATAAGTCGCGCCTGGTAAACTAACTTAATCACATCGCAGCAGCGTCACACCGCGCCATCTATGACGCAGTCTAACCATGCGGAGTGAGGGAGCGAGCATGAACCCTGAATGCCAACCGACTTTCCGCCCTCTCCTCGGGCTGCGCACTATCGCTTCGGTCATAGTGCTGCTCCTCATCATCCTGAACCGGGTGCCTGGACAACCGTCCCTTGCCATGAACGATTTGTCAACAGCGAGCGCGAGTGGCCAACCCGCCATCGCCAACAAGATACAGCCTGCGCCTCATGCCACGTCGTCCGGTCCGCCCACGCCACAAGACGCCACCGGACCACTGCCGACTTCATCCGCCGATCCGAAATCAGCTGCTGTAGAACCTGAATCCGCCACTGCCGCCCAGGTGATCATGAGCTGGGAGTATGACCAGATCCGGCCGGCCATCGCCTATGGCAGCGGGCTGAACGAGTACCTGGTGGTGTGGGAGGATCACCACTGGGAGTCGGGGGCCGACTGGGACATCGTCGGACGGCGGGTGAGCACCAGCGGCAGCCTGATCGGAGGTGCGATCGGCATCTCATGGGATGGCAGCAAGAAACGGCTGGCGCCCGACGTGGCCTTCAACTGGCCCGAAAACGAATACCTGATGGTGTGGGAGCAC
>DAOUAT010000292.1:0-7472 GCA_034433275.1 Anaerolineae bacterium | reverse complement strand
AGCAACACTGGCAATACCGCAAAAGTCGCTATGTCACCCCTTCGTTGCACTCAGGGCAAGCTCTGAGCGGGTTAGTCCCGTGAGATGCGTTGGTGAACATCGAAACCCTAGCGGTGCGGAAGCGTATCTTCTGGCACGACATGGTCGAACGGGTTCTCCACGGGTAAGCCCTCGGCACGCGCCGCTTCCAGGAGGCGTCCGTCGCCGCTGACAAAGCAGACCGCCAAGTGGTAAGCCATCAAGGCGCGTTGCTGGCGCAGGGCCACTGCCAGTTGAATGGCGTCGTAGGCTTTGAGCGGATGGCGCCGGGTAAGATAAGCGGCCGTGAAGAAATCTTCGTGCCAGGTTCTGAGCAGGACGAACCGTGAGCCGATATCGGCCATCAATCGGTCGAATGACTCTTCCCACAGCCGCTTGCCGATTCGTCCCACACGATGAAGGATGGCAAAAGCCGCGGCAGTTTCAGCCGCGCTCACGTCAGCCATGAAAATGATATGGCGCCGAGCAATTGACCCAGGCAGCAGCGCGTCCGTGAGCTCTCGTACCCAGGCAGTGCCTGGCTCGCGGATGTAGTACTTGACGAGCGCGCTGGCGTCAAAGTAGTAGTGCGTCATTGCCTAACGCCGATTCTCGATGATGATATCGCTGACCATTGGGCCCGGGGGCAGGTTATCCAGGGCATGGCCGACGGCCGCTTTTTCTTCGGGCGGGAGAGCCTCCCATTTGGCCGCAGCCTCCCTGACCATGGGCGGCGGGTCAACGACAAGCCCATCTGCTTTCAGCCGCGCCAGTAGTTCATCGTTGCTTATTGAGGCGACCTCGCCGGATGATGTCGTTGTTCGCTTGCGTCGGGTTGCGGCGAGGCGTGGGGGCAGCGCGCTCACGACCGCTTCCAGCTGGGCGAGCCGCGCCTTGATGTCCACCAGTTCAGCTTCAAGGACCGTCATATCATTCACCTCCGTAGCGGATTATAGGCTAGTTTTTTCAACTTGACAAGCCCCTCACCGTTGTGGTATGTTACGCATAACATGTGTTACGGGTAACAGTAAGTAAGAAGTTCAACTTCTCCGAGAAGTTGAACTTCTCAGGGGTGTGACCGATGCCCACCATTCGCGACGTCGCTGAGCGCGCGGGCGTTTCCACCATGACGGTGTCCCGGGTCATCAACAACTCCGGCTATATCAGCCAGGAGACGCGCACACGCGTCGAAGCCGCCATCGCCGAGATCGGTTACGTCCCCAACACGCTGGCCCGCAGCCTGCGCTTCAAGCGCACCAAGACCCTCGCCCTGGTGATCACTGACATCACCAACCCCTTTTTCACAACCCTGGCCCGCGGCGTAGAGGATGCCGCCAGCGAGCAAGGTTTCAACGTGATCTTCTGCAACACCGATGAGTCGGAGCGCAAGCAGGCGGAGCAGATCACTGTGCTGGCCCAAAAGCGCGTAGATGGTGTCTTATTGGTGCCGGCGCGCAGCTCGGCCGAGGCCACGGCGTTCCTGCACGAGCAGGGGATACCGGTGGTGGTGCTGGATCGCCGCGTGCCCGATTGTGCGGTGGACTCGGTGCGCTGTGATTCGGTGGCCGGCGCGTGTGAGCTGACCCGCCTGCTGCTCGACCTGGGGCATCGCCACATCGCAGCGTTGAGCGGCCCGGAGGGGGTCTCCACGGCCCTGGATCGCGTGGCCGGCTGCCGGCAGGCGTTGGCCGAGGCGGGGCTGGATCCGGCCCGGCTGCTGGTTTTTCACGACGAATACACCCAGGCCGGCGGTTACCGCACAGCGGCGCAGGCGTTGCGCCACACACCCCGCCCCACGGCCTGCTTCGCCGGCAACAACTTTATTGCGTTCGGCGCGTATCGGGCGATCCAGGATGCCGGCCTGCGCGTGCCGGAAGATATCGCCCTGGTCGCGTTCGATGACCTGCCCGCCTCCTTCACCGTTGACCCATTCTTCACCGTGGTGGCCCAGCCCGCGTACGACATGGGCCGTCGCGCCACCGAGATCCTGCTGACCCGGCTCATGGCCGGGGAAGCGCCCCCGTGCCAGGAGGTCGTGTTGCCGTTTGAGGTGATCGTGCGGCGCTCCAGCGGGTTGCCGCGTGCCGCAGAATGAGCGTTTTCAACCGTCGGATCGGCGCACAGAAATCGAGGTGATCATGACCGAAACCATCTTACATCTGATGCCAGTTTTCTTCACTGAGCGCGAACGGCCGCTGGTCGAGCACGGCCCGCTGACCGCCAGCGCGTTCCGCTACGACAGCGGCGTGGCCGCGCTGCGGCTGCGCAATGAGCTGGGCGAGATCGTCATGCTGCCGTTCCAGGGCCAGCAGATCTGGTCGGCCGCGTTCGGGGGCCGGGACCTGACCATGAAATCCATGTTCAGCCAGCCCAATGCCACGCGCAGCTACCTGGAGACCTACGGCGGCTTCCTGGTGCACTGCGGCGCGCTGGCTATGGGCGTGCCGTCCGGGCCGGACACGCACGCCCTGCACGGCGAGCTGCCCAACGCGCCCTACCAGCGGGCCTGGCTGGTCGCGGGCGAGGACGAACAGGGCGCGTACTTGGCGCTGGGCGGCGCGTATGAGCACACGGTGGCGTTCACCGCGCACTACGTCGCCCGCCCCGAGGTCCGGCTCTACGCTGGCTCGTCGCTTCTCGCTGTCTCACTCGCCATCACCAACCTCAAGAAGACCCCCATGGACCTGATGTACCTGGCGCACGCCAACTTCCGGCCCGTGGACTTCGGCCGCCTGGTCTACAGCGCGCCCTGCGACCCGGCGCACGTGCGCGTGCGGGAGAGCATCCCCTCGCACGTCAAGCCGCTGCCGGGCTACGCCGAGTTCCTGGCGGAACTGGGCGAACATCCCCAACGCCACAACGTCCTGGCGCCTGGCCTGGCGTTCGACCCCGAGGTGGTCTTCTTTGTGGATTACCTGGCCGATGCCCGCGGGTGGGCGCACACACTGCAAGTCCATCCCGACGGTTCGGCCGATTATCTGGCGCACCGGCCCGACCAGCTCACCCACGGTGTCCGCTGGATCTGCCGCACGGCCGACCAGGACGCGCTCGGCATGTGCCTGCCCGCGACGGCCGAGCCGGAGGGCTATCATGCCGAGCTGGCTAAGGGCAACGTCCGCAGCCTGGCCGGCGGCGCGACGGTGCGCTTCGATATGCAGATGGGATGTCTGGCGTCGGATGATGCGGCGAGGCTGGAGGAGAAGATCGCGGGGGTGCTGAACGCAGTGTGAGGGGTGTTGCGTACTGCATACTGCGTAACCCCTGCTCGTCCAGCCACAAATGTAGCAACATACCAATCTGCCGGTCTACCAATCTGCTAACTACGGAGGCATACCCATGACCAAAGCCATTGCACTCTCAGACAATATCCCATCGCACCAACGCAACCAGCCGGCCATCGGCGTCTTCGTCGCCGGCGACCCGCGCATTGACGCTGAAAGCCGCCAGCGCTGCCGCAACATTTGCCGGATGGTGGCCGATACGCTGGCCGAGCGGGTCAAGCTGCCCGACGGCTCCCCCGCCAAGGTCGTCTGGGCCCCCATCCTGGTGGACGGCGAGCCGCAGGCCGACATCGTCGCCCGGCAGTTCCAGGACGCGGGTGTCAAGGTCCTGGTCTGCGCGCCCGACACCTGGGCCTTCCCGCAGCTCAGCGTGATCTCGCTGCTCCAGCAGTTCCCGGCCGACACGCCCATCAACTTCACCTGCGGCAACAGCGGGCCGAAGCCGGGCGTGGTCTTCGCGCACGCGGTCAACGGCGCGCTGGCGCAGTATGGCCGGTTGTCGCACCTGAATGTGGGCAGTTGGCCCGACACCGGGTTGGATCCGCAGATGACTGAAGGCACCGCGCAGGCGTTGGCCGATTGGGCCGCGGCCGCTGTCACAACCCAGGCGCTCAAAGGCCGCCGCGTGGTCATCTTCGGCCACGACAGTATGGGCATGGAGACCGCCCTGGCCCACGTGATCCCCACCCGCAACCAGTTCGGCATCGAGATCACCCGGCTGGACATGAAGCTGCTGGCGGACATGCTGAGCAAACAGGCCTATGACGCCGAGGAGCTCAAGGCGCTGCGCGCGTTCGTGGATGGCCACCTGGGGCCGCGGCTGGAGCTGCGCGACGCGGTGGATGCGGAGCGCTTTAATCGTAGCCTGGCGCTGTACCTGATCACCCGCGACCTGCTGCACGACCTGAATGCGGTCGGCGGCGGCTTCATGAGCCAGCTCGAGTGGGGCTCCGACCCCCGCGGCATCCCGCTGCCCGTGGCCGACGCCATGGAGTCCTTCTTCAACTCCACCTTCGACCACAACGGCCGCAAGGTCCCCACCCCCTTCGCCACCGAGGCCGACGTGCAGGGCCTGCTGACCATGCTGTTCATGTCCGGCCTGACCGGCGGCAACCCCCCGCTGTTCATGGACTTCCGCAAGGTGTGGGAGCCGTGGGAACTGCGGGCGCTGGCCGGCAAGATCGGCTTCACCCTGCCCGCGGGCGAGGCCTGGGTCGAGAAGGGGCTGGTGGATGGCGACAACTCCGGCAGCGCATCCTTCGACTGGGCGGCCGCGGCCGGCGCCACCGTGGACGAGATCATGGCCGGCGTGGGCATGCCGCTGGCCGATCCCGGCTACTTCCCCGGCATGGGCAACTCGGTCACCTTCAAGTCGCCCGGCGGGCTGACCGGGATCGCCGGCCGGCTGATGTACAGCAGCCTCTCCGGCATGTTCAGCATGAGCTGGGACGAAGCGGTCACGGCCGACGTGCCGGAGCCCATGGCGACCGCGCTCTGCCAGACGACCACCGCCGAGTGGCCGCACACCTTCGTGGTGCCGAAGTACGCCACGATGTACGAGTACAAGCACTACCCGCCCGCCAACCACTTCCACATGATCCAAGGCCTCAGCCCCGCGCGGCTGGAATACTGGATGGACCTGAACAACGTCCTCTCTGCCGCCGACTGGGCCGCGCGGCCGAAGTTCATCGAAGGTGTGGATCGCCCTGTGCCGCTGCTGTACGTGGCCAACGGCGGGGAGACGAGCGCGAAGGTGATGTTGGGAAGGCGGTAAGGTCACTCATGACCACAACACGCAACTACCTCGCCCTTGACCTGGGCGCGTCGGGCGGGCGGGCCATCATCGGGCGGTTCGATGGGGAGCGGCTGGCGCTGGAAGAGGCGCACCGCTTCGCCAACGGGCCGGTGACGTTGCCCTCCGCGTTCGGCCCCAGCCTGCACTGGAACACCGTGGGCCTGTTCGAGCACGTCAAGCAGGGGCTGGCGCAGGCCGTGCAGGCTTGCGGCGCGGCGGGGCTGGTCAGCTTGGGGATTGACACCTGGGGCGTGGATTTCGGCCTGCTGGACGCGGGAGGCGAGCTGCTGGGCCTGCCCTATCACTACCGCGACAGCCGCACCGACGGCATGTTGGAGCAGGCATTCAGCCGCATGCCCCGCGCCGAGATCTTCGCCCGCACCGGCATCCAGTTCATCCAGCTCAACACGCTGTATCAGCTGCTGGCGATGGTCGTGCGCAAGTCGCCGCTGCTGGAGGCCGCCAAGACCCTGCTGATGACCCCCGACCTGCTGAACTACTGGCTGACGGGCCGGGCGGTCAGCGAGCGCACCGTCGCCAGCACCAGCCAATGCCTGACGCCCGATCACGCTGATTGGAACCGGGTGCTGTTGACGCGGCTGCACCTGCCGACGCACTTCCTGCCGCCCCTGGTCGCGCCAGGCACGGTGCTCGGGCCGCTGTTGCCCGCCATCGTTGAAGAGACCGGCGCGCGCGGCGTGGCCCTGGTCGCGCCCGGCTGCCACGACACGGCCTCTGCGGTGGCCGCTGTTCCAGTAGCGCGCGGCGACAGCGCGTACCTCAGCTCCGGCACGTGGTCGCTGATGGGCGTGGAGACCCCCGCGCCGGTGGTGAACGCGACCAGCCTGGCCTTCAACTTCACCAACGAGGGCGGGGTCTGCGACACCTACCGGCTGCTGAAGAACATCACCGGCCTGTGGGTGATCCAGGAGTGCCGCCGCGCGTGGTCGCAGGAGGGCGCGGCGCTGACCTGGGACGAGATCGTGCGCGAGGCCGAGGCGGCGGCGCCGTTCACGGCCGCGCTTGACGTGGACGCGCGCGACTTCCTGGCCCCGGGCGACATGCCGGCCCGCATCCGGGCCTATTGCGCGGCCACAGGCCAGGCCGCGCTCGCTGACCGGGGCGCCATCGCCCGCGTCGTGTTCGAGAGCCTGGCCTTCAAGTATCGCCGCACGCTGGAGATGCTGGAGCAGTTGACCGGCAGCCGGATCGGCGTGCTGCACATCGTGGGCGGCGGTGCGCAAAACCGGCTGCTGTCGCAGTTCGCCGCCAACGCCACCGGCCGGTCGGTGGTGGCTGGCCCGGTGGAGGCCACGGCTGCGGGCAATATCTTGCTGCAGATGCTGGCCACCGGCGCCATCAGCAGCCTGGCCGAAGGCCGCGCCGTGATCCGCCGCTCGTTCGCGACGGAGACCTTCGAGCCGTGCGATACGGCCGCGTGGGATGAGGCATATGCGCGGTTCCAAGCCCTGGAATCGAGGCTTTAGCCGGTCTGGTGGGGGCAGCAGCCAATGCGAGGAACCGGCTGAAGCCTCTAGTCCAGACAAAGTCGTTCATAGGAGTCACATCATCAACACCGACGTCACAACCCTCGAACAGCAACTGAACAGCTTCGACTTTGCCGCCCGCATGAACGCGCTGGCGGAGTTAGTCGCGTTGGTCAACCGCGGCGAGATGGCGTGCGAGCCCGAACGAGATGTCGTCAACATGCACTGCCACACCTTCTTCTCCTTCAACGCCTACGGCTACTCGCCCGCGGCGCTGGCGTGGCTGGCGAAGGCGCGCGGCTTCCGCGCGGTCGGTATCGTGGATTTCGATGTGTTAGATGCCGTGGATGAGTTCCTCCAGGCGTGCGATTTGGCGGGCGTGCGCGGCAGCGCAGGCATCGAGACGCGCGTCTTCCTCCCGGAGTTCGCGACGCGGGAGATCAACTCGCCGGGCGAGCCGGGGATCTACTACCACATGGGCATCGGCTTCACGACAACGGACCTGACAGGTTTTGCGCACCCTGTCAGGTCTTCGCTGGCCGCCATGCGCGACCGGGCGGATCGCCGCAACCGTGAGATGCTGGCGCGGCTCAACGCGCACCTCGATCCGGTGACGGTGGACTACGAGCGGGACGTCCTGCCCCTCACCCCCGCCGGCAACGCCACCGAGCGGCACATGCTGCGGGCCATCATTCGCGACCTCGCCCCCCCGGCCCCCCTCCCCTCGCAGGGGAGGGGGGAGGCAAGCGCCCGTCTCCCCTCGCAGGGGAGGGGGGAGGCAAGCGCCCGTCTCCCTTCGCAGGGGAGAGGGGAGGCAAGCGCCCGTCTCCCTTCGCAGGGGAGAGGGGAGGCAAGCGCCCCTCTCCCTTCGCAGGGGAGAGGGGAGGCAAG
>DAOUAT010000291.1:0-10068 GCA_034433275.1 Anaerolineae bacterium | reverse complement strand
CCAGGAACGCGGCGCCCGCACCCACCGCGCTGATGCCGGGGTTGATGCCCAGCCGCTGGAAGATGTCGGTGGCGAAGTAGCTGGCGATCACGGTGCCCGCGCCCACCAAGAGCACGATCGGCCACAGCCGGTTGGCCAGCGCCTCGACCTTGGCGCGCAGCTCGCCTTCGGTGCGCAGGCTGAGGAAGATCGCGCCGTGCAGGGTGAAGACCGCCAGACCGGCGATGCCGCCCAGCAGCGCATAGGGGTTCAGCAGGTTGAAGAAGCCGCCCACATACTGCATGTTGCCATCAATGGGCACCCCGCGCACGATGTTCGCCATCGCCACGCCCCACAGCAGCGCGGGCACGAAGCTGCCGCCGAAGATGCACCAGTCCCACAGCGCGCGCCAGCGCGGATTCTTGTCCTTGCTGCGGAACTCGAACGCCACCCCGCGCACGATCAGCGCGGCCAGCATCAGGAACAGCGCCAGGTAGAAGCCGCTGAACAGGGTGGCGTACCAGTTGGGGAACGCCGCAAACATCGCGCCGCCGGCCGTCAGCAGCCACACCTCGTTGGCGTCCCAGAACGGGCCGATGGTGTTGATGATGACCCGGCGGTCCTCATCCTTCTTGCCCAAGAACGGCATCAGGATGCCCACGCCGTAATCGAACCCTTCCAGGAAGAAGAAACCGGTGAACAGCACGCCGATCAGGATAAACCAGAGGGTATTGAGTTCCATGAGTTGCCTCCTATAATTGACGAAGGACGAAAGACGAAGGACGAAAGCATCGGTCGTCCGTTATTCGTCATCTATCATGCCCAACTTGGCACCACATCCTTCGCCACGTCCTCCGTGTCCGCCTTGGCGTACTTCGCCAGCAGGTAGACATCGGCGACCATGAGCGCGCCGTAGAGTAGGGTGAAGCCGATCAGCGACGCCAGCACCATGCCGGCCGGGACGTTGGGCGAGACCGCGTCTTGCGTCTTCAGCACGCCGAAGACGATCCACGGCTGCCGGCCCATCTCGGTGAGGATCCAGCCCGCGCTGTTCGCCAGGTAGGGCAGAAGAATGGCTAGCGGCAGCAAGCGCAACAGCCAGCGCGGCGCGCTGATGCGGTCGCGCAGCACGCGGTAGAGCGCCCACGCAGCCAGCGCCACCATCAGCATCCACGCGCCCACCATGGCCCGGAACGCCCAGTAGATCAGCACCACGAACGGCACGTAGTTGCCCGGCCCGTACTGCGCTTCATACTGCGCCTGGAGCTGGTTGATGCCCTGCACCGCGCAATCGGTCCGGTTACAGGCCAGGATGCTCAGCACGGCGGGCAGGCGGATGGCGAAGATGTCGCGGCGGTTGGTCATGTCGCCGATGGTGAACAGCGACAGCGCGGCCGGCTGCTCGGTGTCCCACAGCGCCTCGGCCGCGGCCATCTTCATCGGCTGCGTCTGGATCATGTGCTGCGCCTGGGAGTGGCCCACCAGCCCCACCATCACCGAGCCGACCAACGCGGCCACAGCCGCCACCTGGAACGAGCGCTTCAGGAAGCCCTGGTCGCGATCCTTGCGGATCATGCGCCACGCCACGATGCCCAGCATGAAGAACGCCGCGGTCGCCAGGCCCGAGAAGAAGACGTGCGGCCACTGCAGCCAGACGTGCGGGTTGGTGATCAGCGCGCCGAAGTCGGTCATCTCGGCCCGGCCATTGCGCAGCACGAAACCGTATGGCTCCTGCATAAACGAGTTGGCGATGAGGATCCACAGCGCGGACAGGTTGGAACCGATAGCGACCAGCCAGATCGCGGCCAGGTGTACCTTCTTGGACAGCCGCTCCCAGCCGAAGATCCAGACCCCGAGAAAGGTGGATTCCATGAAGAAAGCCAGCAGCGCCTCAATCGCCAGCGGCGCGCCGAAGATGTCACCCACGAAGCGGGAGTATTCCGACCAGTTCATGCCGAACTGAAACTCCTGGACGATGCCGGTGACGACGCCCATGGCGAAGTTGATGATAAACAGCTTGCCCCAGAACTTCGTCAGGCGTTTCCAGGTCTCGTCGCCGGTGCGGAAATAGATGGTTTGCATGATGGCGACCAGCACCGCCAGCCCCAGGGTGAGGGGCACAAAGAAGAAGTGATAAACGGTTGTGATGGCAAATTGCCAGCGGGCGAGAATGAGTGAGTCCATGCGGCAACCTCCGTAGGCTGATGGCAAATAGCAGATAGTAATGGCCGATAGCGAATGAGCGAATGGCGAATGACGAATGGTGATTCGAGATTCGTTGATTCGCTGATTCCAGTCATCTACTCGATCCCCACCTCCTCTCCATTCGTTAGTTTGTCGAACGTGGTCTGGTTCAGGTGCTGGCGCAGGATGGCGCGAGCGTGCGTCCAGGCATCGTGAACGGTGCAGGCTGGCATCAACGGGCATGCTTCTGGCTCGACCGTGCAGATGTTGAGCGCCACCGGCCCATCAAACGCCTCCACCACTTGCAGCAGACTGATCTGGTCCGGCGGCCGGGCCAGGGTGATGCCGCCATCGCTGCCGCGCACTGTGGCCACCAGACCGGCGGCGCGCAAGCGGGTGACCACGCGGCGGACCAGCGCCCGTGGGATCAGTCGCTGGCCGGCGATCTGCTGGGCCGTGGCGCGGCTGCCCGGCCCCTGCAGCGCCAGGTGCAGAATGACCCGTGCAGCGTAGTCGGTTTCCCGGCTGATAGTAATCATAGATGCAAGATATCAGGGAGTAGGCAGAATTGAGACCAGATTGGTAGCATTATAACGGATTTCACAAAGTTGTCAAGAGGCGCGTTGCGCAAGTAGACGAGATCGGATGATATACCGCGGCTTGTTGGATTAGCAACGAACTCGTTTATAAAAACATAAAAGTTTACGTTCAGATTATCTTGTGTTATTATTTGCGCAGTGTTGAGCGCGGGGCGGCGCTATGAGTGGCCGTGGGTTCGAGCGCGGAAAGTCATTATGAAAGAGATTGAAATCAACCAGGCAATCGGTAATCAGGATCAGCCTACGCGGCGCAAAATCCTTTTCGCACTTAAGCAGCGCGGGGGCATGACCGCAGCCGAGCTGGCCAGACTCCTGGGCATTACCAGCATGGGGGTGCGACGTCACCTTAGCACACTGGAACGAGACCGCTTGGTGCATTATGATCTGGTGCAGCGGGGCAAGGGCCGGCCTAGCTATGTGTATCGGTTAACCCCAGAGGCTGAGGGGTTGTTCCCCAAGAACTATGCGGCGTTAGCGAACGAACTACTCGACTACCTGGCGACCACTGCTGGCGATCGCACGGTGATAGAGTTGTTCGACCAACGTGCACTGCGCCGTGTTCGGCAAGCCCAGGCGCAGCTGGCGGGCCAATCCTTAGGCGAACGCGTGGCTGGTCTGACAGACATCCTGAGCAGCGAAGGCTACCTGGCGGAATGGGCGCAACTTGCTCCGGGCGCCTTTATCATTCGCGAATACAACTGTGCAATACACGACATCGCTGCGGAACATCGCGCAGCGTGTAACTCGGAGTTGTCGTTTCTTCGCGCCATCTTGCCTGATGCTGAGGTTACACGAGAGGCTCACATCATGGCTGGCGGCCTGTGTTGCGCCTATCGTATCTGTCAACGGGAGCATCTGGCAGCATGAGCGTCGCTTCCACATCTGTCATCGTGGCCTTGGCGCCGGATCCCGCTCTCGCGGAACAGATCGTGCGCCTGGTGCGGCAGGCCGACGCGCAGGCAGAGATCGTGACCGATGCCAATGCGCTCTGGCACGCGCTCCAAGGCTGGCCAGCGTTAGCCCTGATAGATCTGGCCACGCCGGGGTGGGAGACGCCGGTGCGTTGGGCCAAGAACCAGCCTCACACCAGGGCCATCCCGGTGGCCGCGTTCGGTGCTGATCTGGATGAAGAACGCGTGCACCTGGCACGCACGGCCGGTTGTGTTGAGGTCTGGTCGGTCGTGGACTTGCCGGCTGCCCTGCCTGGGTTATTGGAAGCCGTGCTTTACCCGCCCACCCGTTGGTTGCCCGGATGGGATGAGCCACCGCCTGCTGCACTGTGTCACGGTATCGAGCAATTCAACGCGGGCGAGTATTGGGAGTGTCACGAGACGCTGGAGGTATTGTGGGTCGCCGAGCGCCGGCCGATCCGCGACCTGTATCAGGGCATCCTGCAAGTGGGGGTGGCACTTCATCACTTGCAGCAACAGAATCACGTTGGCGCAATTAAGATGTTCCGCCGGGGCTTGCCACGGCTGCGAGGTCTGCCGGAGATCTGTCAAGGCGTTCATGTCGCTGAGTTAGCTGCGGCCGCGCGCACGATCCACGACGCGGTGGTGGCGCTCGGCGCCGACCAACTCGAAAGGTTCAACCTGGCTGAACGGCCGAAGGTCATGATTGCTGGTTGTCCTCAGGTCATAGGCCACTCTGGAAAATAACCGATCCTCACCACACAGGCTTCCCAGTTGGGTGATAATCGGGTTCTGGCCGCTGGTGCAGCCAGCGGCAGTTTTCTGCGCGGTGGCCGCTCAACCCAATTGGATATACCCTCCTTGTGATACGCGATTGCGCGGATTGACGGTGCAACACTTCTGTGTTAAAGTGAAATAAGATTATCTGGTCAACCTTTCGACACCCTGATCACAATCGAGGTTCCCATGAGATACCAGGACTTCAACATCGTCATCTCAGCATCCCGCGGCGGTGAGTATCTTGTGGCCGCCGTTACTGAGGATCAAGGACGAGTGAGTGACACACTTCCCCCGCCCGACCCCGATCTGCGTGCGCAACTTGCACGGATTGTTGACCATGATCAGGCAGGGGATATGGATGCCTTCTCACGCACCACAGGCAGCGCCTTGTTTCGTTGGCTGATGCCACCAGCCATTGAGTCCCATCTGCGGATCGTATGGGATCGGGCGCGCCGGAATGGCCATGGACTACGCCTTCGTCTGAGCATTGATGCGCCGGAACTGGCGACTTGGCCTTGGGAGCTGCTGCACGACCCTGTGCGCGAGCACACCTTCGCGGTTTCGCCGGATACATTGTTGGTGCGCTATTTCGATCAGGCAGCTGCGTTCGGCAGCCCGGCCGATCAGCGTACAGATCCACCACTGGATCTTCTGTTGGTTTTGCCTGCGGCGCCTGACCTCGATCTGGCGCGCGAACAGCTTGCCGTGGAAACGGTGGCTGCGGCCATGCCCGGTGCGTTACGAGTACACACGTTGAAAGGGGTCATCACCCGCGTGGACCTGGCCGATGCGTTGCTGCTGGGCGACTACGATATGGTGCATTTCAGCGGGCACGGCGCGTTTATTGATGGCCGCGGCTACGTGGCGCTGAATAAGCCTGACGGCACACAGGATTGGGTGCACAGCGGTGCACTGTCCAGGCTGGCGGTCAATTATGGGTCAATCAGGTTAGTGGTGTTGAATGTGTGCAGCAGCGGTCGGACCGATGAGGCTCGGGCCTTCCAGGGGCTGGCCCCGCAAATGGTGCGCCATGGCGTACCGGCTGTGGTCGCGATGCAGTTTCCCATCACCGATGAAGCAGCAACGACTTTTAGCCGCGAGTTTTATCGAAGGCTCTGCTTGGGTGAGGACGCAGGGCAAGTGGATGTCGCGACAACGTATGCACGCGGTATGCTGGCTGTGCTGCACCCCGACGCATTGAGTTGGGCCGCACCAGTGGCATACACCCATGCATCGGATGGCGTCATCTATCGCTTGCCGCAAAACGAACGGGCCAGACAAGCGCTGGACCCCGTTGCCCAACGCAAACGGCTTGCCGTACTGCGCGCATCACTCCAAACGAGCCACGAGCTGGCCGAGGATTGGCTGCTGGCAGACCCGGACATGCTGTTGCGTTGGCGCGAGACCTTGCGTCAGGCCGAAAACGCTTACCGTGTTCATGTGGTCAGCTCCGATGGTGAGGCGCAACAGGTCGCCCAGGCCGGCCTGACGCTGATGCGGGACCGGCTGGCAACCCTGGAAAAGACACTGGCGCCGGCGATGGCGCCGGCCACTACATCCAATTTCGCTTCATAAACAGCCGCGTAACCACCAGCGCTATCGTGAGCGACAGGCCGATGATGAATGGAAAGGCCCACGGCTGTCCACCCAGCGGCAGACTGACGTTCATGCCGTAGAGACTGGTGAGCAACATTGGCAGCGTCAGCACGATGGTGGCTGCGGCCAGGAACTTTATCACCACGTTCATATTGTTCGAGATGATGGAGGCAAATGCATCCATCATCGAGCTTAAAATATTACTGGCGATGTTTGTCATTTCGATGGCCTGCTGATTCTCTGTAATGACGTCTTCCAACAAATCCTCGTCATCGGGATATGTGCGGAAGAAACCGGTCCGATGTAACCGTTCCATCATCAGCTCGTTCGCCTTCAGCGCCGTGGTGAAGTAGACCAGGCTCTTCTGATATTTCAGCAGCCCCATCAACTCTCGGTTTTGCATTGACATCTGAAGCTGATCTTCCAAAGCCTCCACTGTCCGATTGATTTCGCGCAGATGCATCAAGTACTTGTTGGCGGCGGCAAACAGAAGCTGCAAAATGAACCGGTTGCGCTTGGCGGTTGATAGACCGCGCACCCGCCCCCCGGCTAATTCGCGGAGCAGATCATGATCGTAGCGACAGACAGTCATGATCCACTGACCATCCAGCACGATGCCCAACGGGATCGTGGTGTAGGGCACATCAGCGTTTGCACCCTGACAAAACGGCAGACGCAACAGGATCATGGTGAAGCCATCTTCTCGCTCCACCCGGGGGCGTTCGTCCATATCCAGGGGATAGGTGATGAATTCTGGCGGGATCTTCAAGTCGCGCAGTTGCACCATTTCGTCTGGCGTTGGATCCACGACACTGATCCAGCAGCCCTTGCCGATTTCTTCCTGGAGTTCGATGCCCTGTTCCCCGGTCTTGTAAGTCTTGATCATGGTTCCTGCTCCTCTGCCAGGCCGACTCGCCCGACGCGAATACGCCTCCCCGGCGCGCCAGCCATCAGTTGGCACACCAGATGGTCATCAAAGATATGACAGCGAGAGCAGTTTGGGCCCACTGGCTACCCACACGGGGGCGCCCCAGCGGGCAAAGCGGATCAAGCCCGAGGGGAGAACCGTAAGTGGGATGTCCAGCCGGCGCCAACCTGGCCGCTGGGATGGATTCCGCCGGTCGCCTTTTGGTCTGGCTCGCCGGCTTCGCGCTGACTAGCAGGTTGCGTATCTGTGTCCATAAACCTTTGGGTGCATCCTTGAGGAAGCCATTCCATGCGCTGCCCCATCACAACTCGAAAGCAACTTCACGCCTAGATTAATGAATTCTACTCTGCAACGCTGAGATGTCAAAAAAACACCCCGCATCATACACGCCAGGTAGGCAACAGAAAGGGTGGGTCGGCCGTCGCGCGCGCCTGGCGCACATCCAGCGCCCAACGTAAGGCAGCCTGATCCTGCCAGGGATGCTCTATCGTCCCGAAGCACATGGATTGCTCGTGTCCTTTGCCGCAGACGATCACCACATCGCCCGGACGCGCTTGTGTGACTGCGTACAGGATAGCGCGTTGACGGTCCGGCAGGAGCACAAAATCGCGTCCTTCCTGCCGACCGGCCGCCAACAGAGGAGCAGCGATCTCTGCCAGGATCTGGTCCAGCGCTTCTGTGCGAGGATCTTCCGCGGTGACAATGCTCAGATCTGCCAGGTGCGCGGCCACTTCGCCCATCAGGTGACGCTTGTCCCGGTCGCGCAGGCCCGCGCTGCCGAAGACGACGATGACTCGCCCGTCGGGCGCGGCCAACTCGCGCGCGGTCTCCAACGCCCGCGCGAGGGCATTGGGCGTGTGCGCGAAATCCACGATAGCTGCAAAAGCTTGCCCGCGGTCAATGCGCTCCATCCGGCCAGGCACGCCGGTCAGGCCCCGCACCCCGGTCTGGAGCGCGGGCGGCGGCACGCCCAATGCCAACGCTGCGCCTGTGGCCGCCAGGATGTTGGCGATGTTGAAGCGACCGACAAGGGGTGTGACGATGGGCATGGGTAGGTTGGTAGCGTGGTGGGTCGGTGAGTTGGTGGAGGAAGAGACCTCAACATCGAATTGCGTGCCTGTCGGCGCATGGCGGATATTGCGCGCCATCAGGTGTACCGCAGGACGTTGATCAACTCCCCATCCCCCCATCTCCCTATCTCCCCATCCGCCTTGCTCCCCAGCTACGCCATACGTGATTACCCGCTCGGCCGGGATGGCAGCCAAGTAGGCGAAGGAACTGTCATCCCGGTTCAGCACGGCGGTTTTGGGCAAGCCTGAGAAGCCCGGTTTCTCCGAGAAACCGGGCTTCTGTTCGCCCAACGCGCGAAACAGCATCGCTTTGGCGTCCCGATACGCCTCGTAGCTACCGTGGAAGTCCAGGTGTTCGTGGGTGATGTTGGTGATGACGGCCACATCGAACGCGCAGCCGGCCACCCGGTGCTGCGCCAGGCCGTGCGAGGTCGTCTCCAGCACCGCGATCTCAGCGCTGGCATCGCGCATCCGCGCCAGGTAACGCTGGATGTCGGGTGCGTCGGGGGTGGTGGTGTGCAGGCCGGTGTCGTAGACCTGATCTCCGATCACCGCGTTGACGGTGCTGATCAGTCCGACCCGGCGGCCAGCCGCGACCAATATGCTGTGCAGCAGGTTGGCAGTGGTGGTCTTGCCATCGGTGCCGGTGATGCCGACCAGCGCCATGTCCCGGCTGGGATGTCTTTCCCAAGTCGCGCTGAGCCAGGCCAGCGCAACGCGGCCATCGTGCACCTGGGCATAGGGCACGGGCAGGCCGGGCGGCGGCGGCTGCTCACCGACGATGGCCGCGGCGCCGCGGCCTATGGCGGCGGGGATGAAGCGGTGAATATCCGTGCCGACGCCCCGGTACGCGACAAACAACGCGCCAGGGGTGGCCTGGCGCGAATCTGAAACGATGTGGCTGATCGCAACGTTCGGGTCGCCCACCACGCTCAATAGTCCCGGTTGATCAGCCAGCAGGTGGGTAAGCTGCATATGCCCCTATGTGGTTTTTGTCGTTGCGGAGGTGGTTTGGATCCTGCCCCCAGCGCCTGACGTGTGGATGCGCAATCCCTTCCACCTGCACTCGCGATTCGCGCAGTGGAAGCGCCGCACCGGCACAAACGTGTTGATGAGATGGTCGGTCCAGGAGCGGTGCACCCGATGGATCGGCCCCTGGCACTTGGGACAAACCTGTGCGCTGAGGGCCGGATTATGGAGCAGCCGCCATCGCAGGCGCAGCACTATCGCGAGCAGTGCGCCAATCACCAGCAGGATGCCGATGGCATCGGAAGGGGTCGTGCGAGCCAACCAGCCAGAGATCGTATCACCGAACTGTCCGGCGCCTCTCAAGGCCGCTTTCGCGATCCGACTGGCCCAGACAAACAGGTTGTGGCGAATATTCATGCGCTCGAAGATCAGGAAAATCCCCAACGCAATGACTGCTAACCAGACGATCTCAAACGTATAACGGCGCAAAAAGAACTGTAAACGATTAGCGCGTCGGTGTGACCGATGCCTGTGCGAATTCTCCGTCATCAACTCTTAGGCTCCACGCTCGAAGATAACAAATCAGTGATTGGCAGGCCTAACGTAGTGCAGCCAACAGGACCTTGGCCGACTCAGACGCCCAAGCAATAAACGGTCCCGGGATCACGCCCAGCAGCACCGTCACTGCTGCGGTGACCGCCAGCGTCGCCTGCAGGGGTCTGGACACCGTGACGGTCTCGACAGGATCGTCGGCCGGGGTGAAGAACATGTAGCGGACGACGTTCAGATAGTAGAACGCTGCCACGACGCTGTTGACTGCGGCGATGGCAACCAAGATCCACATCTGGCGCTGCACGGCGGCGCCGAACACGAAGAACTTGCCGATGAAGCCGCCGGTGGGTGGGATGCCGGCCAGGGAGAGGAGGAAGATCAACAGCAGTGCGGCCAGCCACGGCGCACGGCGCACCAGCCCGGCGTAATCTTTCAGCGTCACCTTGCCTGTCGCGGTCTCGATGGCCGTGACCACGGCGAATGCGCCCAGGTTGGTGAAT
>DAOUAT010000290.1:0-12539 GCA_034433275.1 Anaerolineae bacterium | reverse complement strand
ACCGCCTGGCGGCCGGCTTCCAACAGGCGCCGCGCCCGGCCCTGGCGAGCGTCGTCCGGCCAGCGGTCAATCAACAAGGGCAGCTCGTCGCTCACCACCGAAAAAGCCGCCTGCCAGATCTCGGCATCATCCCACCCCTGCGCTGGTCGTCGGAGGATCGCGTCCACCGCATCGTTCAGCGCTACAGGTTCATCGTGTTCGACGCTGGCAATAAAGGCCGCGACCAGGCGCTCTCGCACGGCCTGGATCTCCGCCGGTTCGGTGGCGGTCGCGTTCTCGTGCGTGACATCCTGGCTCGCCGTGGCGCCGCGGCCGCAACCGCACGATTCCCGGATCATGAGATGGGTGGGGACCTTGACCGGCTCAGCCGGGGGCGGCTCGCCCTGGATCTGGCTCAAAAGCTGCGTCACTGCCCGATAGCCCATTTCGAACAGCGGGACGGCCACGCTGGTCAGCGGCGGTTCCTGCACGCCGCTCTCCGGTCGGTCGTCGAAACCGATGACCGCGATATCCTGCGGCACGCGCAGACCGATTTCCGCCAGTGCCTGCATCGCGCCCAGGGCCGACTCGTCGTTGCTGGCCAGGAGCGCGGTGAACGGCGCGCGGGTTTCGAGGATCTGCCGCATCGCCGCGTGGCCGCCGGCCGAGACGTGCCGGCCATAAGCGATGAGCCGCTCATCAGCGGCCAGTTCAAGCTCCTGAAGCGCAGAGTGATACGCCTGCAGGCGCGCGCCGGTGTCGCCGGCCATGTCCTCGGGGCTGCCGGCAATGAAAGCGATGCGCCGATGGCCGTGCCCCACAAGATGCTGCATCGCCTCCCGGATACCCGCGGCGTTATCCGCCACGATGGTCGGGCCCGGCTCGCCGGACGCGACGAAGGTGACGGGGTGTCCGGCTGCGATGAGTTGCTGCAGGTCACGCGAGCGAGCAGCCGTGTGGAGCGGGTTGACCGCGATGAGGCCGTCGGTGTTCCAGGGGCCGATGGGCAAGAAATCGCTGTCGGGAGACGGGGACGGCCAGGCGGGGCGCAGCGGATCAGCGGACGTGGCCGACGCGCCCATGCCGCAGCCCAGCAGCAGGTTGCACCCCAGGTCGGCTGCAGCCTGGCGGATGCCGCGGTAAATGGGGTTCAGGTAGCTGAGCGGCGTGGCCGTCCAATAGTACTGCCAGCCGGCCAGCACGCCGATGGTGGGCCGCGCATCACGCTTGCTGCTCAGCACAGAACTGATTTGGGCGCCAGGAGAAAGCTTCATGCCAGCAGTGTACTTCGCGCAGGCCGGGAAGTCAAACGGCTGACGGGACCTACTTTTGGGCTTGCGCGCGTTGCGCGGCCAACAGCGCCCCGGCGAGCCGGGTGAACACCGCAACCAACAGGCCGATCCCCAAAAAAACATAGATCATCGTGAAGATCTTGCCCAGGTCGGTCTTGGGCGAGAGATCGCCGTAGCCCACCGTCGCCAGGGTAATCACGCAAAAATACAGACTGTCCAGCCAGCCCCAGCCTTCTGCCCAATGATAGAAGGCCGCACCCATTCCGAGCACCCTGCCGGTCAACAGTCCCAGGAAGCGAAAAGGCGTGAACAGGAATGAGAGCATGGCACCCCTCATCCGGCCAGCGCAATCCGGCGGATTGCGTTACAGGTTCTGCAGCCACCCGAAATACGCGATCAACCCCAGCGCCATGTTGTAGACCGCGTGGGTAATCATGGCCGTGGTGGTGTTGGCGCGCAGGCGGAGCAGCCCCAAGACCAGCCCCACGCCGAACACCGCCACCGTGGAGAAACTGAACCCGTATTGGCTGTGCAGCAGCGCGAACAGCAGCGTGGTGAGCAGCAGGCCGAAGCGCGGCTGGAGCGCGCCGCGGAAGATGCTCTCCTCGCCCAGCGCCGCCGCCAGGCCCAGGGTCAGGATGCCGGGGATGGACATGGTGAGCGGGCCGATCAACTGTTCGGTCAGCCGTTCCACGTCCGGGTTGGCGCCCAGGCCCACCTGGCTGGCCGCGTATTCCATCGCGATGATGGCCGGGACCAGCAGGAGGCCGGCTAGGACCCCGAGAACCGCCTGGCCGACCGTGGGGACCGCCAGGCCCAGGCGGTTCACCGCGCCGCGCAGGGTGCGGGTGGCCAGCCAGCCCACACCTACAAAGGAGATGAGCAGGAACGCGATGTTCTGCACCCACAGGCCGGGAGCAGGGTTGGCCTCGCCCCCGGCAGCCTGGCTCGTCTCCAACATGCCCGCCAGGTTGTCCAGGCCCAACGCCAATGTAGCGAACAGGTTGACCAGCACCAGGAACGACATGGCAAGCGCGACCGCGTGGACGGGGTTCGCTGGATCAATGGCCGTGAACCGGGCCACCAGGCGCCGCGGCCGCCGCAGCAGCAGCAGCAGGCCGAAGACCGAGGGCAGCCAGAACGCCAGGCCAACGCGCGGCAACGCCTCGGCCGGGAAACCGAGCTCGGGTATGGTCTCGCTGGCGGTGGGCAGCGTCGTCGCCAATAACCCGGTGACCTGCAACAGCACGCCGAGCAGGATCAATCCTCCAAAGAAAAGGGCCAGCAGGCCGTAAGCCAGCAGCTTGAGCAGCCGCTCCGACTTCAGGTCTCCCTCGATCCGCTTGCGCCATGAGAGGTTGGCCAGCCAGAGGATAACGACCAGGGGCAGGAACATAAGGACGATGAATAGGATATCCATTTACGAGTCACTTTCTCCAAACATAGCCCGGCGGTTGAAACCGCAGCTACCAGTGCGAAGTTCACCTTCGTGAACTCAGTGGACTCAGCTCAGTCGGCGCAGGCCGACTTTACATAGGTTGCCGCGACCTCGGTCGCCGGGCACTGTCGCCAGGCGCCTCACCCCGCGCCGCTGCCGCCGCCGCCACCCGCCCCACCCGCGCCGCCGCCCGCGCTGCTGCTGCCGGCCGAGTGCGACGCCGCGGTCATGGCGACGAACGCGGCCATGCCATCCTCCCGCGCGGCCGTCAGCGCGCCGAACCACGCGGGGATCTGCGCGCCGGCCTGCTCGCTCAGCGCCTTGGCCCACGGCTGCGCCAGGCCGAAGCTAGCCGCGTAGGGCAGGTAGCGGTCGAAGGTGCGCGGGTCGTAGGCCGGCTCCCGGCCGCGGGTGACATCCCGCAGGTAGGCCGAGAAACCCTGCCACTGCGCCCGCAGCCCGGCCCCCCGCTCCGACAACGGCGAGAAGACGCCGCTCGTGATCATGGCGATCAGCGCGACCAGGAAGGTGCTGAAGGCGATCAGCAGCGGCCACCCATCGAAGCGCGCCATGAGGATCACCCCGAACGCCAGGAGCACCAGGGAGAGCAGCATCAGCACGACGCCGGCCACGAGATACCGAGACCGAGCGCGCAGCCGCTCGGGGTAGAACAGGTCCGCGGCGAGCAGCTCCTGCTCCAGTGGCTTGCTAAAGCGTTTGAGCTGCGAACTCACGCGGCTGGGCAGCTCCGAGAGCTGCACCGTGTCGGTCGTGCCCTTCTTGGTGGTGAACAGCAGATCCAACAGCCCCAACTCGTGCGGCCGCAGATCCGCCGGTTGCGCCAGTCGCGTCACCACGAAATCGCGCGACCGCAGCCACTTGCGCTCAGCTTCGTCAATCCGCAGCACCCCGCGCTGCGCCAGGCCAAACAGGGCCGCCAGCGCGTGCGGCCACCCGATCTGCCCACCAGAGGCGGTCAAAACCCCGGCGAAGGCCGGCGCCAGGTCGCCCGGCGGCGCAGAGGGGCGGAACTGGGACGCTTCGGGCCGGGCTTCCCGCCGCCAGCGCGCGCCGGCGGCCCACAACGCGGCCACGCCCGCCAGTAAGGTCCCCAACGCGATGCCACCCCACACGGGCGCCAGTTGCCGGGCCTCAGCCGCCTGCGCCTGCCATGCCGGCGGCGCCGCGATCAGGCTGCCCGGCGCGAAGCGCAGCGCCACCAGCAGATCGGTGTCGGAGCTCAGGTCAGAAGCTGTGAAGACAGCGCGGCCAGCTTCCGTGCTGACCTCGGCCCGACCGCGACGCACTTCGGGCGCGGCCAAGGGGCTGATCCCGGCCGGGTAGTTCACCGTGAGCGTGGCCTCGGCGATGCGATATTCGTACTCAGTGGGGAGCGCGTGCCAGGTGAGCAGGTCGGCGTCCGCCTCCTGGCGCACCACGCCCCGCGCGCGGTAGCTCAGCCCGAAGGTGTGAACGGCGTCCGAGGTGGGCGGCAAGTGCCAGGTGACTTTGATGGGGTCGCGGCCGGTGAGTTCGACCTGGTCCGCGCCTGTGCCGATGGGGAGCGTCGCGCCGTCCAACGTGGCGCGGATGTCCACGATGCTGTCGCTGTAGTCCAGCGGCAGCTCGCGGTAGACGTAGGTGAACGGCCCGCCCTCGAACCGAAAGACGACCGTCTCGGTGATGCGCAGCGAGCCATCTTCCTGCACGTCCCAGATCACATCGTACCGGTCGGCCGAGTAGTCTTTGGCTGCGCCGGCGGGCACGACGAGCCAAGCCATGATCAGAAAAAGCACGAACAGAGCAGATACGAGCTTGCGGTTCATGGGTTCCTCCGTTCCTGGTAACCACTTTGCAGAGCGTACACCGACTTACGACCGATGTCAAAAAGGCTCCGGCTCTATTGAAAGCCCGGTCGGTGGAAATTGCACGACCGCACCATGACCGCTCGCTGACTACGTGTTCAAGTCCACCATCTCCCCGGTGACGGCATAGATCAGGCGTTCGGCCAGGTTCGTGGTGCGATCGCCCACGCGTTCCAGCTCGTGCGCCACCTGGATCTGGTAGGTGCCGGGGCCGATGGCGCGCACATCCTCCAGCATGTAGCTCAGCTTGACGTTGAAGAGCTGTTTATAGGCCGCGTCCACCTGGTCATCCGCCTGGCAGACGGCGCGCGCCTCGGCGACGTCGCGGCCAGCGATGGCGCGCAGGACGCGGTCGAACATATCCAACACCAGTTCGCCCAGGCGGACGATGTCGTCGGTGGGGATGGGCCGCGGGTCGGCCGCGGTGCGCAGGCAGATGCGCGCCAGCTTCTTGCCGTGGTCGGCCATGCGCTCGAACTCGATGGCGCTGATCAACGCGGCGACCACGGCGCGCAGGTCGCCGGCGACGGGCTGCTCCAACGCCAGCAGCGCGTAGCACTGCTCCTCGATGCGGTAGCGCAGCTGGTTGATCGCCGTGTCCGCGCCGATCACCTCGCGGGCCAGATCAACGTCGTTCTGCACGTAGGCCTCGATGCCGCGTGCCACCTCTTGCCGGGCCCGGCTGCCCAGCTCCAACAGGATCTCCCCCAGTTGCGCCAGCTCCCGGTCGAACCGGCTGCGAATCGCTGCTGCTGTCATAGTTTCCCTCGCTTGGAAGCACTAGAAGCCCGGTTTGAGAACCCCGGTTTCTGCGAGAAACCTTCGGGTTTCTAGTGTGGCATCACCCGTACCGCCCCGTCACGTACCCCTCAGTGCGCTTGTCCTGCGGCCGGGTGAAGATGGCCTGGGTCTCGCCCACCTCGATCACGGTGCCTGATCGGCGGTCGTCGGTCAGCATCATCATTGCGGTGTAGTCGGACGCGCGCGCGGCCTGCTGCATGTTGTGGGTTACGATGACGATGGTGTAGTCCTGCGCCAGCTCGCGCATCAGATCTTCGACCTTGAGGGTGCTGATAGGGTCTAACGCGGAGCACGGCTCATCCATCAGGATCACCTCGGGCTTGACCGCGATCACCCGGGCGATGCACAGGCGCTGCTGCTGGCCCAACGACAAGCTCAGCGCGTCCTTGCGCAGGAGATCTTTCACTTCGTCCCAAAGGTCGGCCCCGCGCAGGCTGGCCTCCACGATGTCGGCAATCCCGCCGTTGTGGGTCATGCCCAACACGCGCGGGCCAAAGGCCACGTTGTCAAAGACCGACTGCGGGAACGGGTTGGGCCGCTGGAACACCATGCCCACCCGGCGGCGCAGGTCCACCACGTCGGTAGCGGGCGCGTAGATGTTGATGCCGTCGAGCAGCACCTCGCCCTCGGCCCGCGTGCCGCGGATGGTGTCGTTCATCCGGTTCAGGCAGCGCAGGAAGGTGGATTTGCCGCACCCCGAAGGCCCGATCAACGCGGTGATGCGGCGCTCCGGGATCGCCATCGTGACGTCGGTGAGGGCGTGCTTGCTGCCGTAGTAGAAGCTGAGCTTGTCAATCTGAATCTTGTCCATAGCACTCATCCGAAACGGCCCGTGACGTAGTCTTCGGTGCGGCGGTCGCGCGGCGCGGTGAACAGCTCGCGGCCGGGCCGATATTCCACCAGTTCACCGGTGAGGAAAAACGCCGCTTGATCGGCCACGCGCGCCGCCTGTTGGACGCTGTGCGGCACGATGATGACCGTGTACTGTTGCTTCAGTTCCAGCAGCGACTCCTCCACCTTGCCGGTGGAAATGGGATCCAGCCCCGAGGTCGGCTCGTCCAGCAGCAAAATCTCCGGCTCCAGCGCCAGGCTGCGCGCGATGCACAGGCGCTGCTGCTGGCCGCCGGATAGCGCGGTCGCCGGCGCGTCCAGCCGGTCGCGCACCTCGTCCCACAGCGCGGCCTGGTTCAGGCAGCGCACCACGATCTCCTCCTGGCGGGTGCGGTCGCGCAGCCCGGCCAGCCGCGGGCCGTAAAGGATGTTCTCGCGGATCGTGCCTGGCAGCGGCAACGGCAGCGCGAACACCATACCCACCCGGCGGCGCAGCTCCGGCACAGACGCGCCGCGCGCGTAGATGTCCTGGCCATCAATCAACACCTGGCCGGTCATGCGCGTGTTGTCCAGCAGGTCGTTCAGCCGGTTGATCAGCCGCAGCAGCGTGGATTTGCCGCTGCCGGCCGGCCCGAAGAACGCGGTCACGCTGTGGGCGGGCACATCCAACGTGATGTCGTTTAGAACTTGCTTCCCTTCGTAAAAGTAGGAAACGTGGTCTGTACGGATTTTTGGGTCGGTCATGTCTAACTCACGCAAGAAACTGATCTTTCAAAGGAAGCACCCTGAGCGGAACGGAGCCGCCCCGCGTCCTGAGCGGAACGAAGTACAGTCGAAGGATGCGGCCTTGGCGAAAGACCGCTCCGCATCCTTCGACTACGCCGGGGCCCTACCCCGGCTCCGCTCAGGATGCTCCGCTTGGGCAGCTTCAGCACCTTTCACCACTGCCGCTTCCGGCGAAAATACGAACGAATGAGCGTCGCGACGATATTCAGCGACAGCACCAGGGCCAGCAGCACCAGCGCGGTGCCATATTGCACCTGCAGCGGCATGCCGGGCACCTGGGTGCTGATGACGTAGAGGTGATACGGCAGCGCCATGGTCTGGTCCAGCGGCGACTGGGGCAGCCGGGGCAGGAAGAACGCGGCCACGGTGAACAGGATGGGCGCGGTCTCGCCGCCGGCGCGCAGCAGGCCCAAGATGATGCCGGTGATGATGCCGGGCAGCGCCTGGGGCAGCACGATGTTGCGGATGCCCTGCCAGCGCGTGCCGCCCAGGGAGGCGCTGACGGTGCGGAACTCCACCGGCACCGCGCGCAGCGCTTCCTCGGCCGTGCTGATGATCACCGGCAACGTCATGATCGCCAGGGTCAGCGAGCCGGCCACGATGGAGGTGCCGAACTGGAGGAACAGCACGAACAGCCCCAACCCGAACAGGCCGTAGACCACCGACGGGATGCCGGCCAAGTTGACGATGGCCAGGCGGATGGCCCGGGTGAGCCAGTTATCCCGCGCGTACTCCGCAAGGTAGATCGCACCGCCCACGCCGATGGGGATGGCGACCAGCGCGGTGCCCACGGTCAGGATCAGCGTGCCGACGATGGCCGGGAAGATGCCGCCGGCCTTCATGCCATCACGGGGCATCGCGGTCAGGAACTCCCAGTTGATCGCGCCGATGCCGCGGGCGATGATCGCGCCGATGACAAACAGGATGGGTGCGACCACCAGGAGCGCGGCCGCGATCAGGATCCCATAGCCCACGCGCTGGATCACGAAGCGCCGCGCGGTGTTGGGGGTGGCCGGCCGCTGGAGATTGACGCTAAGGTTCATCGCAGCCCTCCCCGCCGCCGCTTCTGGAAGATGGCCGACGCGGCCGCCAGGTTGATCAGGAACGTGATGAGGAACAGCACGATGCCGATGCCGAAGAGCATATGGTAGTGGGTGCTGCCCTGGGCCACCTCGCCCATCTCGGCCGCGATGGTGGCCGTCATGGTGCGCACCGGCCGGAACAGCGAATCCAGCGACAACGGTATGCGCGCCGCGTTGCCGGTCACCATCATCACGGCCATGGTCTCGCCGATGGCCCGGCCCATGCCCAGCATCACCGCGGTGAGGATGCCCGACCGGGCCGCGGGCACCACCACCCGCCAGATGGTCTGCCATTGCGTCGCGCCCATGGCCAGACTGGCGTCGCGGTAGCTCTTGGGCACTGCGTCCAGCGCATCCTCGGCCACGCTGATGATAGTGGGCAGTGCCATGTAGGCCAGCAGCAGTGCGCCGGTGAACGCGGTCAGGCCCGTCGGTGCGCCCAGGGTCTCGCGGATCAACGGCGCCACCAGGGTCATGCCAAAGAAACCGAGCACCACCGATGGGATGCCGGCCAGCACCTCGATCATGGGCTTCAAGATCTCGCGCGCCCAGCCCGGCGCAACCTCGCGCACGAAGACCGCAGTGGCCACGCCCAGCGGCAGCGCCATGAGGATCGCGGACACCGTGACGAGCAGCGAGCCCAGGATCAGCGGCAGCGTGCCGTAAAAATCAAAGGTCGGATACCAGCGCGTCCCAAACAAGTTGCTCAACGGCACCTCAAAGAAGGCCGGCACTCCTTCGCGGAGCAAAAACAGGAAGATGAGCGCGACGAACCCGATAGTCGAGACCCCAGCTACACGAACAAGGGCTTCAAGGAAAAATTCACGCTTGAATGGATGGTGGCTTTGTTTCATGTGATATCTCACTGCCCCAGCGGCACAAACCCCAACGTCGGTACGATGGCCTGGCCTTCACCCAGTATCCAGTCCAGGTACGTCTTCACCTGGCCCTGGGGATCACCGGCAGTGTAAATGTATAGCGCGCGGGAGACGGGGTAGCTGCCGTCGTTGACTGTGGCGACCGACGGCAGGACATAGGGGCTGGCCGCGTCCACCGCCACCGGCACCATCTTCTGGTCATCGGTGACGTAGCCCAGGCCATCGTAACCAATGGCGTTGGGGTTCTGCCGCACCTCGACGCTGATCCCTTCGGACGAGGGCATCAACAGCGTATCGGGCGAAAAGAGCAGGTCGCTCTTCTGGCCCTGGCGAATAACGTTTTCCAGGAAATAAACGTAGGTTCCGGAGTTGGATTCGCGCGACAGCAGCACGATGGGGCGATCCTCGCCGCCCACTTCCCGCCAGTTGGTGATCTTGCCGGTGTAGATGTCGGAGATCTGCTGCAGGGTGAGGCCCGGCACGGGGTTGGCCGGGTTGACCACGATAGCGATGGCATCGCGTGCAACGGTGAACTCCAGCGGCTCGAAGCCGTTGTTGCGCGCGGCGTCGATCTCTTCGGCTTTCATCTCACGGGAGGCGTTGGCCAGGTCCACCGTGCCGTTAATCATGGCCGCGATGCCAGTGCCTGAGCCGCCGCCGGTGACGGAAATGCGCACCTCTGGGTGCTCTGTCATATACTGCTCGGCCCAGGCCAGCGCCAGGTTCACCAGAGTATCCGAGCCTTTGTTCTGGATAGTCTGCACGGCAGCCGGTCTGCTCGCGGCCGCTGCTGAGGCATGGCAGCCTGCCAGCAGCGGCAGACAGAGCAGGCAAAGCGCGGTCAGCGCCAACCCGATTGTTCGTTTGGTCATGCCACCTCCGGGCGATTTCGCGTCATGTAATGGGCCACCCAAGAGGAACAGTATACGACCGCAGGGGTTAACGAGTCGTTATGCTTGTGTTAAGAGGTCTTCAAGAGGAGGTTAAGAGACGATAACATTGCACACGCGCCAATGCCAGGCGGGGCTATTCCCGCCTGGCTACAGATCCGGTGATTGAAGCCCGACCGTTTAATCGTTCAGATCCAGCAACTCCCCTGTGACGTTGAAGATGAGCCGTTCCGCGACGTTAGTGGCGCGGTCGGCGATGCGCTCCAGCTCATGGGCCACCTGAAGGATGTAAGCGCCGGCGTTGATGGCGCGCACGTTTTCCAGCATGTAGCTCAACGTAATATTGAAGGTTTGCTTGTAGAGAGCATCAATCTGATCATCCTCGCTAGCCAGGGTGCGCGCCCCTGCCGCATCCAGCGCGGCCAGGATTTGCAGGGCGTGATCCAGGATCGCCAGCACCAACTCGCCCATACGCGCTACATCGTTGAGCGGGATGGGGCGAAGTTCGCCGTGGATGCGCTGGCAGATGCGCGCGATCTTCTTGCCGTGATCCGCGATCCGCTCCAGCTCATCGGCGATGCTGAGCGCAGAGACGATGGCGCGCATGTCTCCTGCGACAGGCTGCTCGGTGGCCAGCATAGCGTAACACCGGCGCTCGATCTGGTAGCGCAGGCCGTTGATCGCCTGGTCGCCCGCGATCACCTCGCCGGCCAGGTCAACGTCGTTGTCAATGAACGCCTTGAGGCCGGAGGCCACGGCGGCGCGCGCCATGGAGGCCAGGGCCAACACGGCCTCGTGGAGCCCGGTCAGCTCACGATCGAAATGGACACGTAAAAGGGGGGTCACTCTGGTTGCCTCCTGGGGATCACCCGAACCGGCCGGTGATGTAGTCTTCGGTCAGCCTGTTCTTGGGGTTGGTGAAGAGGTCGGCGCTCAGCCCGTATTCCACCAGGTAGCCGGCGCGATCCTCGCCCATATTGAAGAACGCCGTGAAGTCGGACACGCGCGCGGCCTGCTGCATGTTGTGGGTCACGATGACGATGGTATAGTGCTGGGCCAGCTCGCGCATCAGGTCTTCGATCTTCAGCGTGGCGATGGGGTCCAGCGCGGAGCAGGGCTCATCCATCAGGATGATATCGGGCCGGGTGGCGATGGCGCGGGCGATGCACAACCGCTGCTGCTGGCCGCCGGAGAGGGAGTAGCCACTCTGCTTGAGCTTGTCCTTCACCTCGTCCCACAGCGCGGCCGAGCGCAGCGAACCCTCCACCAGGTCGTCCATGTTGCCGCGGTAGCCGTTGATCTTGGCGCCCCACGCCACATTTTCGTAGATGCTCTTGGGGAAGGGGTTAGGCTTCTGAAACACCATGCCGATGCGCCGGCGCACCTCAACCGCGTCCACATGGGGCGCGTAGAGGTTCTTCTCGCGGAACAACACCGTGCCCTCGATGCGCGCGGTGGGGATGAGGTCGTTCATGCGGTTGAAGCAGCGCAGCACAGTGCTCTTGCCGCAGCCCGACGGGCCGATCAGCGCCGTGATCTTGCGCGCCTGGATGTCCAGGTCTACGGCGCGCACGGCCTGGAACTTGCCGTAGAAGACGTTGAGGGATTCGACTTTCAAGGCCAGGCGCCCGTCGCCGCCCGCGGGGGTTGAGACGATGGATGTGGGGGAACTCAAGGAACTCAGAGAACTTGCGTTCATCTCAATAACTCCGAGCATATTTGTTGCGCAGCAGGACCGCGGTCGCGTTCATCGTGATCAGCAGCACTAACAGCACCAGGATGGCCGCGGCGGCTAGATGTTGGAATTCGGGCTGCGGCCGCGAGGTCCACTGGTAGATCTGGATCGGCAGGGTGGTGAACTTGGCAAACGGGCCGTTGGGATCAATCACAATAAAAGTGGACGCGCCCACCACCACCAGCGGCGCGGTCTCACCCAGCGCGCGCGATACCGCCAGGATCACACCGGTGAGGATGCCGGGGACCGCGTTGGGTAGCACGTGGGCCTGGATCACCTGCCATTTGGTGGCGCCCAAACCATAGCCAGCCTCCCGGATTGCATGTGGCACTGCACGGATCGCCTCGCGCGCGTTGATGATGATCAGCGGCAGGATCAGCAGGCTCAGCGTCATGCCGGCCGCCAGCACCGTGCGACCGTTGGCCGTGGTGGGATCCACCGCGCCGAACAGCTTGCCGCTAGTCAACGGCTCCAACACGCGCACGAAGACCGCCAGGCCCAACATGCCGTAGATGATGGATGGCACGCCCGCCAGGTTGTTGATATTGGTCTCGATCAGTTGCGCGATGCGGCTCTGGCCGCCATATTCTTCGAGATAGATCGCCGCGCCCACGCCTAACGGCGCCGAAAACAGGAAGGCGATGAGCACCACCCAGATGGAGCCCAGAATGGCGGTGCGCACGCCGGCCAGCTCAGGCTTGGAGGACTGGGGCGAAGTGAGGAAGCTGGCCGTGACCCAACTGCGGAAGGTCAACTCGCTGTTCGGGATCAGCAGCACCTCTGCTTCGATCTGGCGCCGGTCAAAGATGGATTCCACCAGCGTCCAGGTGGCCACGATCTTCGGTTTCATGACCTCGTCCACCAACAACTGGGCCAGTTCTTCTTGTGTCCGCTCAGCCAACGGCTTCTGCGCGTCCAGCGCGCGCGCGCGGCCCGCCGAGACCTTCGACCGCAAGATGGTG
>DAOUAT010000289.1:0-4298 GCA_034433275.1 Anaerolineae bacterium | reverse complement strand
TCAGCGTGTACGTCACCGCCGGGTCGTCGAACGTGATCGGCAAGCCGGGAACCACGGGGGCGCCCATCGCAAAGTCGTCGAAGTAGTAGGTGGACGGGCCGCCGATCTGTGCGCCGGTCCGGCCGAAGTTCGGGAACACCGAAATGCGGTTGTAGGTTGTCGCCAGGTTCAGCGGCGGGCCCGACACCGGGTTGGCGAAATTGAAGGTCAGCGTCTCCCAGGCGTTCGCCACCGTGGTCGTCGCCTCGGTCTCGCAGCTCTTGCTGCCATCCGCCGCATCCTCCACCTTCAAGCGGATTTGCACGCCCGCCGTCGGCGACCACACGCGCACCGTGATCCGCTGCGCCGTCGCACTGAACGGGATCGGCGCCAGCGTGTTGTTCGGCAAGGTGCTCACCGTCACGCCCGCCCACAGCTCGGCCGTGGCCGACTTGGTGACCTCGGCCACCTTGTTCGTCCCGCCCGCCGGGTCCGTCACCACGGCCGCCGCCTCCGCTCCGCCGAAGCCCGTCAGCGTGTACGTCACCGCCGGGTCGTCGAACGTGATCGGCAGCCCGGGGATAACGACGCCTTTGGTGTCATAGGCCTGATCGAGAGAAGCTGCTTCCGTGTTGGCGTTGTAGGCCGCGTCGTAGAACTTGCCCGTCGCGACGCTGACATTGATCGTGCCGGCCGCGTTGGCAGGTGGCGTCACGACCAGGGTGGTCAGCGCACCGCTGACGCGCGTGAACGCGCCGGCCGTGCCGCCGGTCACGGCGATGTCGGCGGCGGTGAAGCTCGCACCGACGTCTTCGCTGAAGGTGAAGGTGAATGTGACGGGACCCTTGGCCGTCTCGCCGGCCGCGCTGCTGGTGATAGCGACCGTAGGTGGCGTGGTGTCGTCGTACTTCAGGCGGATTTGGTCGAGCAGCACCGGACGCAGTTGGGGCGCGGGAACGGCAAAGCTCAGCGCCCGCACGGCTGCCAGGTCCAGCGCCGTCCCTGTCGCGCCCTGGAAGGACGCGAACGGGAGGCTGATCTGCTGCCAACCGCTGAAGTTATCCACAAACGAGGCCCCGAACGACGCGGGCTGCGGCGCAGCCTGGTAGAGGCGCACGTAGTCAACCAGCGTCCGCTGCGGGAAGGTCGTGTCGGAGCCCACCGTGCCACCGAAGTTGCCGCCCACCGCCACGTTCAGCAGCATGTAGAACGGGTGGTTGTAGACCCACTCCTTGCCCGCCAGGAACGGGTCGGCCGGGGTGGCTGTGAAGTAGGGCGCACCGTCCAGGAACCAGACGATCTTGTCCGGCTGCCACTCCACCGCATAGGTGTGGAATTCGTCCGCGACCGGTTTGCCCAGGTCAACAACCTTGCCGTAGCTGTTGCCGCCTGAGTAGCCGGGGCCGTGTAGCGTGCCGAAGATCTCGTTGGGCAGGCGAGCGACGTGCTCCATGATGTCAATCTCACCGGTCTGCGGCCAGCCGACCCGGTCAATATCGGCGCCGAGCATCCAGAACGCGGGCCACAGGCCGGCGCCGACGGGCACCTTGACCCTCGCCTCGGCCCGGCCGTAGGCGACCTCGAACCGGTTCTTGGTCAGCAGCCGCGCCGAGGTGTACTTGCACGGGCCGTAGTAGCACAGTAGCGAGCCGTCGGCCGCCGCGGTGGTGATCACCAGGTTGCCCCCGCCATCAGCGGATGCGTTGGCGCCACCCGCCGTGTAGTACTGCAGCTCGTCGTTGCCCCAGCCAGGGATGCCGTAAGCGGTGCCGTCGCCGACCTCGTTGCCCCAGACGCGTGCGTTCGGCGCAGCGCCGGCGGGGCCGTTGAACTCGTCGCTCCAGACGAGCTGCCAGCTCGCGGGATCCGTGGGGGTCGCCTGATCGTTGGCGAGGTTTACCTGGATCGTTTGGTTGCTGTTCCGACCGTAGTACCAGAAACTCAGCGCCGATGCGGCGCTCCAATCCTGGCCGATGGGGAAGGTGCGGCCAAAGTGGTACGTGGCCTGCGCGCCGTTAGCCGGAGTTTGCGGAGTGGCGGAGGCGGCAACGGACCCGCTCTTCGCGATCAGTGGGAAATAAAGGCGGGTCTTCGGGCCGACCTGGAGCACGTGCTCGTAGGCGCCCTGGCCGGGCAGCGCCAGCGCATCCCCGGCCGCGATCTCCGGGTTGGACAGGGTCGCCGAGCTGGCCCACCAAAGATACGGGTAGGTCTCGAAGTCATCGAGCAGCGGCGGGTAATACATCTCGTTGTCGCCGATGTTCACCCGAGCCAGGGGCGGCATGCCCAGCGCCAGGCCGCCGGTCGGGTTGGACAGCTCGACCAGCACGCCGCGCTCGCCCTGGTGCTTGGCGTCGTCTATCGTTTGAACGGTGAACGACTGCTCGGTCACGGAGGCCAGGAAGGTCAGCGTGCCCGAGGCCGGCGTGTAATCGCGCTTGGAGACTGCGAGGCCGAAGGTCGTCGCGTAATCCACCGTCACCGTGTCCGTGTAGGGCTTGCTGAGCTTGGCCGTGATCGTCGCGGCCCCGCCCTCCATGACCTGATAGTTCAGCGTGTTGAAGCCGACCGTCAGCGGCTTGACCGGCGCCACGCCGTAGACCGACACTTGGTCCAGGTAGTAGCTCTTCGCGCCGCCCGTGCCCAGCGTGCCGAACCCCCAGCCGTGTACTTCGGTCAGGCCGAAGCCGTCGTTGGGCGCGCCGTTGCCAATCTCCTTGCGGGTCATGCTGGCGAACGGGATCTCGATCAGCTTCCAGCCGGTGAAGTTGTCCTTGAATGCGACGGAGAAGCGTTCGGCGTCATCTTTTGTCGAACCGGGGTTGCGGTTATCGAGCACATCCATGAACAGGTCGGTGCCCGCGCCCGTGCCGTAGAGATAGAAGGAGATGCCGGCGTAGGCGCTCCAGTCCTGGGTGACCCAGGCCGTGGCCCCGGCGTTCTCGAACGCATGGGTGACGCCGGCCCACGCGATGACATTAAGATCCAGCTTCAGCACGTGGTTCCCGGCGCCCTGGCCCGGCACTGATGGCGCCGGGTCCGCATCCGTGGTCGAAATTGCAGTAGTGCTGCCCGGGCTAGCGAAGGTGTTGAACCCGATGGGGATCGTGCCATCCTGTCCGGCCGGCAGCCCGGCTTCGAAATCGTCCACGAGGGGCAGCACAGTGATCGCGGCCGGCCCCTGTGCTGCAGGCTCCGCCACCCGCGCCAGTGCTTGTGGCGTCTGGGGCAAGAACGCCCCACTGAACAGGAGGCCCAGTATCGCTGCCAGGCTTAGAACAATGGTCCTCGACTTCATGACTGAACTCCTTTTACAAACTGGGGCGTAACTTAGCTCACTCCCCGGACCCGCAAAGGCCCGGGGAGTTTTCTGATTTTAGCTCTTCAGGCAGAGCCAGGCGGAGGGAGCAGACTGCTCACAGATCCAGCGTCTTCTCGGTCTGTGGGTCGAACAGGTGCATGTTGTCCATGTTGATCACCATGTCCAACGTCTCACCGACGCGGGCGGACGCGCGCGGATCGACGCGCGCGACGAACTGCTTCTTGTCGGTCAGCAGGTACAGGTAGATCTCGTTGCCCATCAACTCGGTGACGTCTACGTCGGCCTTCAGCGGCGCCGGGCTGATGCCGGGCGCCGGGTACTGCGCCGTGTAAACATCCTCGGGCCGGATGCCGAAGATGACCTTCTTGCCCTTGGCCGGCAGATATTGCGCCTTCTTCTTATCGGGCACAGCCAGTTTGAACGTCCCGCCATCCACGAACAACTTGCCATCCTGCTCCACCAGCGTGGTCTCGAAGAAGTTCATCGAGGGGCTGCCGATGAAGCCCGCAACAAAGATGTTGCCCGGATGGTTGTACAGGTTCTGCGGCGAGTCAATCTGCTGCAGCAGGCCATCCTTCATCACCGCAATGCGGCTCGCCATCGTCATGGCCTCCACCTGGTCATGGGTGACGTAGATGAAGGTCGTGCCCAGGCGCTGGTGCAGCTTGCTGATCTCGGCGCGGGTCGCCACGCGCAGCTTGGCATCCAGGTTCGAGAGCGGCTCATCGAAGAGGAAGACCTTGGGGCTGCGCACGATGGCCCGGCCCACCGCCACGCGCTGGCGCTGACCGCCGGAGAGCGCCTTGGGCTTGCGGTCGAGGAACTGGCCGATGCCCAGGATCTCCGCGGCTTCCTTGACCTTCTTGTCAATCTCCGCCTTGGGGGTCTTGCGCAGCTTCAGGCCGAACGCCATGTTGTCGTACACGCTCATGTGCGGGTAGAGCGCATAGCTCTGGAACACCATCGCGATGTCGCGATCCTTGGGCGGCACATCGTT
>DAOUAT010000288.1:0-9417 GCA_034433275.1 Anaerolineae bacterium | reverse complement strand
CAGCACGGAGCCGGCGACCTACTACTATCACGACCACCTGAGCTCGACCGTGCATAGCGGCGCCGAGGATTGCGCTACAACCGCCGATCTGCCCCCACCAGCAGCCCCGGCTGGCAGTGGCGGCAGAAATGGGTGGCGCGGCGTTCGCGCGTCACCTCGCTGATGGGACCGCCGCAGCGGGGGCACGCGTCCCCAGCTTTGCCGTGTACGGCCAGGAAGTCGCGCACCTCCACATCCAGCGCGTCCCCCACCCGCTCCCGCAGGCGCTCGACCGCCTTCTCCAGAACCACCCTCGTGCAGCGGTGGAGCCGCTCGATCTCCCCGGCGTCCAGGCTGGCGCGGCGGCGGAACGGGTAGATGCCCGCGCACCAGCAGATCTCGTCGGCGTAGGCGTTGCCGATGCCGGCCACGAACGCCTGATTGGCCAGGATGCCCTTGATCTCGCCGTTGTGCCCGCGCAGCCGATCACGAAAGACGTCCAGGCTCAGCGCCGGGTCATCCGCGTCCGGCCCCAGGTCGAGGAAAGCCGGCACCTGGCCCAGGTCGCGCGCCAGGTAGATCTTGCCCATGTCCTCCGCGTCGTGATAGCGCAGCTCCCGGCCGTCGGCCAGGCCGAGCACCAGGGCATCGCGCGTCCGGTCGCGCGGCAGCGGCTCGCCGTAGCGCAGCCGGCCGGCCAGCATCGGGTTGATGACCAGCGTCGTGCCATCGTCCAGCGCCAACAGCAGGAACTTGCCGCGGCGCCGCACAGCGGCGAACGAGCGGCCCACCAACTGCGCGGCCAGGTCGTCGCCCAGCAGGTTGCGCACGATCAGCGGCCGGCGCACCTGGACGGTCGCGATGGTCACTCCCGGCAGCCGCGCGGCCAGGTAGTCACGGATGATTTCGAGATCGGGCAGTTCGGGCATCGGACAACTCTCAAATAGCAGAATAGCGCCGAGGCTTGGCGTATGGCGCATCTTACAATCCTTGCGCGTTCTCAGCAAATCACCAATGCGAGGCGCTTTCACTCACTGCCAGGCGCGCAGCTCATAATCAACTCACCGTTTGACTTTAGTCTCAACAGTGGTATCATTACCGCATGGATCGCATTGACGACCTTCTCGCACAAGTGCAAAGCAATCCGAAAGGGATCCGCTACGGGGACCTCTGCAGAGTCTGCGACTTCTATTTTAGCGAAGCGCGACAAAGCAGTGGCAGCCATCGCGTGTATAAAACACCCTGGCCGGGCGACCCCCGTGTCAACATCCAGAACGATAAAGGAATGGCCAAGTCGTATCAGGTGCGTCAAGTGCTGCGTGCAATCAAGAAACTGGAGACAGACGATGGTTCTCGTAAATGACAGGTATACATATCGAGTGACCTGGTCCGAAGAAGATGAGGAATATGTCGGCCTGTGCGCCGAATTCCCCAGCCTGAGCTGGCTGGCGCAGACCCCGGAAGAGGCGCTTGCAGGAGTTCGCGGCCTCGTCGCTGAGGTCGTGAACGACATGATTCCCAACAACGAGCGGCCGCCGGATCCGCTGGCCCTCAGGCGTTACAGCGGCAAATTCATGGTGCGCATTCCGCCAGAACAACACCGTCGCCTGGCCCTGGAAGCCGCCGAGGGTGGCATCAGCCTCAACCGTCTCGCCAGCGCCAGGCTCTCAAGCTGACCCGCAAACTTCCAAGCAAAAAAGCGCCTCCCGTGGGAGGCGCTTTCCCTAAAGTTCCCTCGTTTCCCTTGTTTCCCTTGTTTCCCTCGTTTCCCCAGTTTCCCTCGTTTCCCTTATTTCCCCTCACCCACACCCCGGCGCATAGCACAACACCAGATCCTTCGCCGCCTTGACCTCGTCCAGCCGTTTGAGCGGCGTATTGTGCGGCGCAGTCTTCAGCAGGTCGGGATCGGTCACGGCTTCCCCAGCGATGGCGATCAGCGCGTCCGCGAACGCGTCCAACGTCTCCTTGCTCTCGGTCTCGGTCGGCTCGATCATCAGCGCCTCGGGCACGATGAGCGGGAAGTAGACCGTGGGCGGGTGGAAGTCATAGTCCATCAGCCGCTTGGCGATGTCCATGGTGTGGATGCCGGGCGCGTCCTTGAGGATGCCTTGGGCCACGAACTCGTGCATGCAGGTGCGGTCGCCGTGCGGGATGGGGTAGACG
Organism: Anaerolineae bacterium; assembly: GCA_034433275.1. GTDB lineage: Bacteria > Chloroflexota > Anaerolineae > CG2-30-64-16 > CG2-30-64-16 > DAOUAT01. The sequence continues at coordinate 7,275 of DAOUAT010000288.1, read as the reverse complement.
CCGCGCAGACGGGCTTGCAGATAGTTGGCGTTCAGCACCGCGTTCTCGCTGATCTCCCGCAGCCCCTGCGCGCCGTGCATGCGGATGTAGGTGTACGCGCGCACCAACACGCCGAAGTTGCCCCAGAAGGTCTTGACGCGGCCGATAGTCCGCGCCGGCATGCGCCAGCGGTACACGTCGTCCTCGTCCTTAGCCACGATGGGGCCGGGCAGGTAGTCGGCCAGGTGCGCGGCCACGCCGACCGCGCCGGAACCGGGCCCGCCGCCGCCGTGGGGGGTCGAGAAGGTCTTGTGCAGGTTGTAGTGCATCACATCGAAGCCGAGCTCGCCCGGTTTGGCAATGCCCAGGATCGCGTTGAAGTTGGCGCCGTCGCCGTAGACCAGGCCGCCGGCCTCGTGTACCAGCCGCACCACCTCTTCCACGTTCTCGTCGAACAGGCCCAGGGTGTTGGGGTTGGTCAGCATCAGGCCCACCAGGCTCGGGCCGTGTTTGGCGATCAGCGCGCGGAGCACGTCCAGGTCCACGTTGCCGCGCTTGTCCGACGGCACCTCGATCACCTTGAGGCCCGACATCGAGGTCGTGGCCGGGTTGGTGCCGTGCGCCGAGTCGGGGACCAGGATGACAGTGCGCTGCGTCTCCCCGCGGTCGTAGAGGTACTTGCGCATGATCAGCACGCCGGTGAGCTCGCCGTGCGCGCCCGCGGCCGGCTGCAGCGTGACCTCGGCAAAGCCGGCGATCTCGGCCAGCATCTCTTGCAGGCCGTAGATCAGCCCCATCGCGCCCTGCACGTCCTCTTCGGCTTGCAGCGGGTGCAGCGCGGCGAAGCCGGGGATGCGCGCCGCGGCCTCGTTCACCTTGGGGTTGTACTTCATGGTACACGAGCCCAGGGGGTAGAAGCCGGTGTCAATGCTGTGATTGAGCTGCGACAGCCGGGTGTAGTGCCGGATCACGTCAATCTCCGACACTTCGGGCATGGGGAGCTCGGCCCGCAGCGCGTCCAGGGGCAGCGGGCTTTCGGGCACGTCGCACGCGGGCAGGCTCACTGCGCGGCGGCCAGGGTGGCAGATGTCGTAGATGAGTGGCTCAGTCATCGGCCACCTCCTCGGTCCACAGGGAGAGCTCGTCGGCGTCCATCCCCGCGATGTCGCCCAACGCCTCGGCCAGCGCCTCGATGTCGGCGCGGCTGTTCATCTCGGTGACGCAGATCAGCATGTGATCCTGGAGCGCGGGATAGTCCTTGCCCAGGTCATAGCCGCCCACGATGCCGTACTCATCCAGCAAGATCCGGTTGGTGAGCGCCACCGGCTGCGGGCAGCGCACCACGAACTCCTTGAAGAACGGGCCGTGCGACAGCACGTCGTAACCATCCAGCGCGGCGATCAACTGCGCGGCGTAGTGCGCCTTGTGATAGCTGAGCTCGGCTACGGTCTTGAGGCCGTATTTGCCCATGGTCGCCATGTAGATCGCGGCCGCCAGCGCGTTCAGCGCCTGGTTGGAGCAGATGTTGGACGAAGCCTTGTCGCGGCGGATGTGCTGCTCGCGGGTGCTAAGGGTCAGCACGAAGCCGCGGCGACCGTCGGTGTCCACCGTCTGCCCGGCGATGCGGCCGGCCGACTTGCGGACGTCGCTCAGCTTCATGGCGAAAAAGCCCAGGTAGGGCCCGCCGAAGCTCAACGCGTTGCCCATGGGCTGGCCCTCGCCGGTGACTATATCGGCGCCGTACTGGCCCGGCGGCACGAACAGGCCCAGGCTGATGGGATCCACCGAGACGACGAAGAGCGCGCCGGCCGCGTGCGCGGCATCGGCCAACGCCCGCATCTCGGCCGGGGTGTAGAGCCGGCCCAGGAAGTCGGGGTTCTGCACGATGACGCAGGCGGTCTCTTTGTCCACCAGGCCGGCCAGCGCGGTCAGATCACCCAACGGCGCGTCCTCGCCCGTCGCCTCGATGCACATGCCCTGGATGTAGGTGTGGACCACCGCGCGGTACTCGGGGTGCAGGGTTGGGCTGAGCAGCACCTTGCAGCGCTTGCCCCGGCTCACCTGCAGCGCCATGATCACCGCCTCGGCCACTGCGGTGCCGCCGTCGTAGTGCGAGATGTTGGCGACCTCCATGCCGGTCAGCGCGCAGATCATGGACTGGTACTCGAAGTGCGCCTGCAGCGTGCCCTGGCTGATCTCGGGCTGATAGGGCGTGTAAGCGGTGTAGAACTCGCCGCGGCGGATCAGGGAATCCACCAGGCTGGGGACGAAATGGTTGTATGCGCCCGCGCCCAGGAAGCAGCTCACGTGGGTCAGGGCCTCGTTCTCGTCCGCCAACGCGTTGAGTTCCTGCAGCACTTCCATCTCGCTCAGCGCCGGCGGCAGCGTCAGTTCTGGAAACCGGAACTTCTCCGGCACATCGTGGAACAGGTCGGCCACCGACTCCAGGCCGACCGTCGCCAGCATTTCGGCGCGGTCGGCGTCGGTATTAGGGATATAATTCATGCCAGTCTCCATTTCGGATTGCGAATTGCGAATTGCGGATGGCTGAACATGCGGCTCAATCCCCAATCCGCAATCCCAAATCCGCAATCATCAATGTCCGCCCTTCTCTTCCTCTTCCTGGACATACGCCTCGTAAGTTGCGATGTCCATCAGGTCATCCAGCTCGCTCAGATCGCTCGGCGTCACCTTGACCAGCCAGGCCTTGCCGTAGGGGTCTTCGTTCACCCATTCCGGGCTGTCTTCCAGGGCCATGTTGACCTCAACCACCTCACCGCTGATGGGCGCGTAGGCATCCTCCGCGGCCTTCACCGACTCGACGGTGCCCATGCCCTCACCCTTGGTGAGCACGTCGCCCACCTCGGGCAGCTCAACATAGACGATGTCCGACAACAGGTGTTGGGCGTAATCGGACACGCCCAACACGGCGACATCACCTTCAAGGCGGACCCACTCGTGGCTCTTGGCATACTTTGCACTCGGATCGAACTTGTAGCTCATGGTTTTCCTCCTGGTGTGTTGGTAGATTAGTGAACTGGTAATTGGTCAACAAAAAAACGGGCATCGCGGACAAAGGTTGTCCGGATCCCGTCTCTGTCTGGCAACCTGAGAGATTACCCACCCGGCCTGCTCCCTGCGGCAAGATGCGGTTTGCCCCGTCGGTGTTCGCCGTGGGCAGACAAACCAGGTTTCTCGGAGAAACCTGGTTTGTCTGCCCACTGAGAAACTTTCCAGAGTGCTGTCCCAGCGCGATGTGGTGACCTGAGAGATTGCTCGCCGGGCCCGGCGGCCGGTCGAGGTGCCCCTTCGGCGATCCGGCTCACACACGGAGCGGATGCTCTCTCACGCTGTTCATCCAGCGGCTATACAGGCGAGAGTTTATCATAAAGGTGGCGCAACTGTCAATGATGCCGCGCAGGTTCAACGGCTACCGGCTCCTTGTGGTATAATCCCTGGCGCGGCTACATCACACCTGACGCCACATCATCAGCCCAGGGGAGGACAAGATGCTGATTCCACTCATCGTGCTCACCGCGGTGAGCTTCATCGCCGCCATCGGCGGCGGCATCTGGTGGGTCGTGAGCACCGGACAGATGCGCACCCGTTCCGGCCCCGAGGTGGGTGCGGAGGTCATGGCCGGCCTGGAAGAGGAAGCGACGGATGGCGACCAGGTCGGAGTCTTCAGCGCCTCGAAGCAAGTGTTCAAGGGCACGGGTGTCAAAACCGAGGGCGAAGCTGAGATCGCGTTCGGGGACCTGAAGCGCCAACTGGCGACCGGCGACCGCCGCACAGCTCTGCCACCGCTGATCGCCGCTATCGGCCTGCTGGCGACAGTGTTATTTGGTTCGCTGGCGTTCTTCGTAGGCGTGGAAGACAAGCTGATCGGCGGCATCATCGCGGCGTTGGGCATCTTCACGGTGATCCGCCTGGCTTACAACTTCGTCAAAGCATAGCATCTCGCACAGAGGAGACCAGTATGTCGTTAGTGCCCGCTACGGGGACCGAGAGGCTCCTGTGGATCATCCTGATCGCGTTGGTGGTCGGCTACCTGGCCGGCGTTGGGCTGAACCGGCAGCGGGGCAAGGCCATCGGCACCTGGATCCAGGCCGGGCTGGGCAAGCTGGGCGGTCGCGTGGCCTGGCGGTGGATCCACTCGATAAACTCGGGGGCCGAAGTCACTGTGGCCGAGACGCGACCGCCGTACCGCCAGATCCAGATCAACTACTTCTTGCTGACGCGTGAGTTCACGCCGTTGTGGATCGTCGAACTGCTGCAGCGCAAGCGCGATCTGGTGTCGCTGCGCGGCGACCTGCGGATTACGCCGGCCCAGGACATCACCATTGTGCCGCTGCACGGCCGGCTGCGCCGGGAACTGGACAAGGCCGCCGGGGTGGTCCCCTGGCACTGGACGGAACTGCCGCACGGCCTGGGCCTGGCAACGCGGGCCGCGCCGGACAAGGCGACGGTCCGCCGCGTCGAGGCGCTTCTAGCGGAGTATGGCGCGGCCGTCGAGCGGCTGACGCTGCGCCGGCACAGCCCGCATCTGGTGGCGTTCTTCAAGTTAGCAGGCATAGAAAAGCGGCCCATGACGGAGCTGTGGGCCGCTTTGGGGAAACTGCTAGCAGCGTGAAGTTCTGGATTCGAGCCTTTAGGCGGTCTTTCTACGACCGAGGAGACCGGCTAAAGCCTCGAATCCAGTCCCAACTACGCAAACAACTGATCCGCCATCCGTTTCAGCATGGCGGCGCCGCGCACCTCGGTCTCGTAGAGCGGCAGCAGGGCGCGCACCTGGCCGTCAAACTCCCGCCACACTGTCTCCATGTGTTCGGCCTGCATGGCCACGCGGTTCTTGACGAAGTCTGGCGCGTCCGGCCCGACGCTGGCCTTGTCAATCAACATGTTCACGATCACGCCGCCGACCGGGATGCCGAACTCGTGAAACCAGTTGATGAAGCGCGTGATCACCGCGATGGGCAGCGCCTCGGGCAGGGTGACGAAAAAGAAGGACGTCAGGCTGTCGTCCGTCAGCAGCACCTTCGCCCGCGCCATGCGCTCGCGCAGCTTCAGCAGGTAGTCCATCAGGGGATCCTTTTGCTGTTTGCGCTTGCTGTAGGACAGCAGGTCGCGCAGCGATGCCGCCTCTTCACGGCTCTGCACCATCTTGTTGACCCACATGGAGTAAACGCTGGACATGCCGAGCAGGCGGCGGGCATTGGCCGTCGGCGCAGTGTCGAAGACGTAGGCCTCGTATTTGTCCTCGAACATCAGATCGATCATGTTCTCGAACATGGCCGACTCTTCGAAGGCCGGGTTCATGGTGGCCGACTCCACGAACGCGTCCGCCTGCGTCTTGATCTCGGCAAACTTCAGGAACCATTCGATCTTCTCGCGGATCTCCTTCTTGGACTTCTCGATGGTTTCCTTGGTGTCAATCTCCAGGGCCGACAGGTTGGGCGCCCCGGCCACCGGCGTGGCTTTGCCGAAGACGTTTTGGTCCAACATGCTGGACAGCGAGTGCACCGGGTTGGTCGAGGCCAACAGCGTCTTCTTGCCCTGGCCCGCCAGCCACAAGGCCGACGTGCCGGCCAGCACCGTCTTCCCCACCCCGCCTTTGCCGCCGAAGAAGACGTACTTCAAGCGTGGATTGGCAACGAGATAATCGCGCATCGTTTGTTCGATCATGGCGCACCTCCTCAGACGCTCTCGCCGAACAAGGCGGCGGCCATGCGCTCGATCATCGGCAGGCCGGTGATGTCGCGCTCGAACTCGGGCACCCGAGTCAGCACCTCTTTGCCGAACACGTCCCCGATCTTATCCAGGTAGCCCCGCTGCATCTCCATGCGATTGCGCAGGTAATCGGGGATGTCCTGCTGTGCCAGCTCGGCCGGGATGACGCGGTTGACGATATAACCGGCCAGCGGCACATCGAACTTGGCGAACAGCTCGGCGGCCTTCTTGGTGTCCAGGATGATCATCTCCTCGGGCACCAGCACAAAGAAAAACGCCGTCTTCTGCTTGTCGGTCAGGATGCCCGATGAGGTGTTGATGCGGTGCTTGATGTATTGGAGTTCCTTGAGAATCTGGTCTTCCTCGGTCTCCTTGTTCCGCTGCATCACCGCCGCGACCTTGGCGTACTCCTCCATCTCAGTGCGCAGCGCCGTGATCTTGTCAATCCACTGGTCGTAGACCGACGCCATGCTCAGATAATAGAGCGCATGGCCCAGCGGCACCAAGTCGTAGATGTAATAATCATAGTTGCCGCTGACGACGATGTCCACAACCTCATCGAAAATGGCGCTTTCCTCCATGGCCGGCTCGGCCGCGGCCGCCTGGATGTAGTTCTCGATCTCCTCCGGGACCTTGTCCATGCCGTACATGTCCAGGATCTTCTGGCGAATCTCGTTTTGATACTCGCGAATGCGGTGATCCGCGTCGATCTCCTGGGCGAACAGGTTCGGCATGATCTCGACCGGGCCCTTGCCGAAGATATCCCGCTTGAAGATATCGGACAAGCTGGCCTGCGGGTCCACCGAAAACACCAGCACTTTATAGCCCTGCTTGGCAAGCCAGTAAGCGGTCGCGGCGCTAAACGTGGTCTTGCCCAGCCCACCCTTGCCCCCGAACATAATGTAGCGGCGGTCGGGGGTTTTCTCAAAGACTTGTTTCAGTGACATGAGTCGCTCCATTGCAGGATTGAGGTCAAGGCTAAGGTCAAGGCTAAGGTTGAGGTTAAGGTTGAGCCTTAGCCTCCGCCTCAGGCCAGCGCGTCGGTCAGGTCTTTCTCGCGCAACATGCGGCGCTTCCAGGTGGAGATCTGCGGCACCACGTAGGGCAGCAACCGCAGGCTATAGTAGGGGGGCAGGATGGGGATGCCCAACAGATCACCCATGGTGATCAAGATGAACAGGTGCTCCATGCTGCCGCGCGTCTTGAGGGCATAGCGGGCCATGTCGTGACCGGCCATGCCGTACAGCACGCTCTTAAAACCGTCGAGCAAACCGCGTTTTTTCTTCTCTTCAGGCATGAGAAACCCTCGTTGCAAATGTCAAATTGCGGAATGAATTCCGCCTTACGTGAAATCCTGATCGCACATGTCGGTCAGGTCCTTCTCGCGCGACATGCTGTAGCGCCAGCCCTCGATGTTCGGCACAACATAGGGGAGCAGCCGGAGTGTATAGTAGGGTGGCAGGATCGGCACGCCTAGGAGGTCACCGAACACGACGAGAATGAACAGGTGCTCCATGCTGCCGCGAGTCTTGAGGGCATAGCGGGCCATGTCGTGACCGGCCATGC
>DAOUAT010000287.1:0-2787 GCA_034433275.1 Anaerolineae bacterium | reverse complement strand
AGGCAATGCTGCTCGGGCTGGCTGTTGGCTCCGGTGTCGGCGTCGGCGTCAGCCGGATGATGCGCGGCAGGGCCAGGGCCGTCGGTGTGGCGCTGGGGCGGGCCGTCGCGGTGTTGGTCGGCGTCGCCGTCGGCGTATACGTGGCCGTTGGTGTCGGGCTGGCCGTCGGCGTGGGCAGCGGGAGCCGATCCTGCCATACGCTCACCCGTCCCTGACCCGCCAGAGTGACGTGCCACGTGCCCAGGGCCGGCCGGTCGATCCGCCACACCTCCTCGCGGCCGGCCGGGCCCGCGCCGGTCAGCGTCACAGCGGCCTGTCCGGGCACGACCCGGTCTCCGGCCGGGTCGCGCACCTCGACCAGCGTCGCCGGGTCGCGCTTCCAGACCGTTAAGATCAGGCTGGCCAACGGCTCGGTCACCGGCGCCGCCACCACCAGGGGCGCAGCCGGCGTGAGGATGGCCGTCGTCGCCGGGCTGGCGCCATCGGCCACGCCCAGCATCTGTCGCACGATGGCGTGGTAGACCGGCAGCAGGTCATCGGCCTGGCTCGCTGCGTACAGCGCGCCGCCGGGTGTCGTCTCCGCCAGCGCGGTCCAGGGGCCGATCCACCCGGTCGCGACCCGCCGGCCGCAACTGGTGCGGGTGTCGCTCAGCAGCACCACGGCCAGCGCCGTATCGGCCTGCGCGAGCTCGTCGGCGACCCCCCGGAGCTCGCCCAGGTAGTCGGCGGTCGCGTAGGGCCGGCCATAGACCGCCGGGTTGGGCGCAGGTTCCCCGTCGGTCAGCAGCACGATCAGGCGGCGGCTGCCCGGCTCACCGGTCTCGGCCAACACCTGGGCCGCGGCCCGCAGCGCCAGCAGGTGATCGGTCCAGCGGATCGGCTGCGGTTGGCTGGCGACCTCGATCAACGCCTGCCGGGCCGCGGGGTCAGCCAGGTCGGTCAGCGGGGCCACCGGCGTCACCTGGCCGCCGAAGTGCAGCAGCGCCAGCCGGTAGCGTGCGCTGCTGTCCGCGCCCAGGGTCGTAATGAAGAGCCGCGCCGCGTCCACCCGCAGCAGCTCCGGGTCGGTCCCGATCCCGTCGCAATCCCACATCGAAGGGCTCTGGTCGGAGACCAGCGCCACGTCGTAGGCCGGCGGCAGCGCCTCCGCGCTGGCCGCCTGCACGATCAGGAAGATCAGCCCGCCGACCAGCAGCAGGAAGCCCAGCGCCACAAACAGACAACAGCCACACGAACGACGTTCGACTTGTTTCAAGATACCCATTTTGTCCTCCTTGTCGTTATTCAACGGCGCGTTAGCCGCCGGTAATTTCACATCTGGTCTGTCATTCTGAGCGGGTCTACAGCTCAACACCCGTTGCGATGAGCCTCTAGCGAAGAATCTGCGGTCCCGCAGCGGGACTCGTGTCCTGAAGATAGATTCTGAGCATCCTGAGCGGAGCAGCGCATTAGTCCGCGCTGCGTAGTCGAAGGATGTGGCCTTGGCCGCAAGATCGCTGCGCACCTCCTGAGCGAAGTACAGCGAAGTCGAAGGACGACTACGGGCTGCGGCCCTCCGCTCAGAGCCTGCCCTGAGCTCGTCGAAGGGGTGCTTCGCTACATTTTCATACGCCGTGGCGCCGAGCCCGGCATGTGAATTTCGCTGGAAGCGCGCCGTACCGGATTTTGGGTGGTCAACTCGCTCAGAGTGACATCGTCCCCTGGCATACATTTCGAATGGTTGGTTGACCGCCCGGCCCCTTGCCGGGCGGCCAGAGATCTGCTCAATTCGGCTTGGCCAGGCTGGGCACGGGAAAGGTGTGCAGGCCATGGCCGTTGCCCCCCAACCGCTCCGCCGGACGCTCTGTGACTGTCTGGCTCGGCGTCGCTGGCGTCGCCGGGCTGCCGGCCGGCTGGATCAGCCCCGGCGCCTGGCTGGCATACAGGAAACAATCAGCCGCCACGGCCAGTTCGATCGCAGTGCCGTTGTCCGGCCCGATCACGTGTACCACGATCCCCCGCTGCACCAACCCTTCCACCAGCGGCACGAAGTCCGAGTCGCCGCTGGCCAACACCACCACATCGGCCAGGCCGGCCACCGCCGCGCCCCAAACCGCCATGGTGATCACCGTGTCAATGTCCGACTTGTAGCTGCCGTCAGGCCGCTGGCGCACCGGCCGCACCTCGATTTCCGTGAAGCCGGCGGTCTGCTTCAGGCCGATCAGTTGGTTGCGATCCCGTTCCAGCCCGTTGTAGCGCGGGAAGTAGATGCCCGCGTGGACGATGACGCCCAGTCGTGCAGCGTAAGCCAGGAGCGCCTCATGGTTGATCCGGCAGCCACTCTCTCGATCCTGGGCCAGGTTCGCCGCGTCGTCTGCCACCCACACCCGCTTGCGATTACGCATCTTTGCCTCCTCTCCTGCCGTATCTGTTAGTGATAAGAGCCTCACCCGCGCCCCGATCTTTCACATCGGGGGCCAACAATGAAAAGAGCCAGACAACTCACGGTTGTCTGGCTCAAAAATACCAAAGATCTAACTGGAATTCGATGGAAGCGCGCTAAGCCGCCCGATCTGACAGGTGCAAGCGCAGTTTTGTGGCCTTTTTACATCGCTGAAACCCCTTTTCTGTGATACAATCCGACTAACCGAACGGCAGAGCGCCATCCTACCCTGGGGCTCTGTCGTTCTACCGAGCAGTGTTGTTTCGGGGACGTGCGAAGCATCCCCCCCGGCACAGGGGATAGGATGTGCCGGCTCGCCGGGCCCGCCGCTCGTCCAGGCCCGGGTACATTCGAATTATACACCA
>DAOUAT010000286.1:0-15141 GCA_034433275.1 Anaerolineae bacterium | reverse complement strand
GGGCGGCGCGGCCGTGGGAGCGGCCGGCTGGCCACAGCCGGTGATCGAAACGACGAGCGCGAGGAGTACCAGCAGGGGGAGAAGCTTCTCAACCCTGACACGTCGGTTGCTGTGGGACATGATCTTCCTCCTTGAAAAGATACGAGTGACCCGGTGAAAAGCGTGAGCGGTGACTTGCGATGATGGATGTCCGGTTTTGCGGTTTGTTTACCTCCTTTCTGCCCAGATCCTTGAGACAACTTCCCCACATGGCCTGGCAGCGCGGATGTGGGTAGTCTATCGCGTTGCCAAAAGAAAGAGGGGCTTCGATGCAAACGTATCGCATCGAAGCCCCTCCGCGGAGGCTCGTCACAACGACGATCGTCGGGCGGGTGGTCTGGCTTGGCACGAATATCGGAACCGCGCCTCACAGTTGCGGGACAGCGCCGGCCTGCTACCGGAGACGAGGTAGATCACCGGACTTCACCCAGGATCGCTCAAGAGATCTAGTGTACTCAAAATATACCAGTAGTATATCCGATTTTTCGATTTTGTCAAGCCCTCAATTTCGCCTTCGCCGGAGAACGTCGTAGCTGCAGCAGGAGCTTGCCGAACTGCTCGCGGTTTTCCATGCGTTGCTGGGCTTCCTCGGCTTCAGCCAGCGGATAGATCCGGTCGATCACAGGACGGATGGCGCCTGCGCCCAGCAAGCCAAGCACGTGCCTGAATTCGGCCGGATTCCCCATGGTTGAGCCGATCACCGTCAGATGGCGCAGATAGATCTGTTTGAGATCGGTCTCGACGAGCGCGCCGCTTGCCGCGCCGCATACCACGAGGCGTCCTTCTGGCCGCAACGCGCGGAGCGACGAGGACCAAGTCGCCGCGCCCACGACCTCCACGGCCATGTCCACGCCATCACCGCCTGCAAAATGCCGGGCCGCCGCGGGGAGATCGTCGCACCCGGCGATCACGGCCTCGTCGGCCCCGACTTCCCGGACGCGTCTCGCTTTCTCCTGGCTGCCGACGACGGCCAGCGTCCGAGCGCCGATCAACCGGGCGATCTGGACGCAGGCCAGGCCGACGCCTCCGCTGGCGCCTGTGATCAACACGTTCTCGCCCGACTGCAGCCGGCCGCGCGTGACCAGCATGTGCCAGGCAGTCAAGAAGTTGACCGGCAGCGCCGCGGCCTGTTCGAGGGTCACGCCGGCCGGGACGGGATGCGCGATACAAGCAGGAGCGGCGATGAACTCAGCGTAACCGCCGTCGCGCTCGGAACCCAGATACTCGACATCCGGGCACAGGTGATCGTCACCCCGGAGGCACGCGCGACATCGTCCGCAGGCGACGTAGGGATACAGCACGACCGAATCGCCCTCAGCCAGCCCAGAGACCAGAGGCCCGACCCCCGCCACCACGCCGGCGATATCCGAGCCGGGGATGAGCGGGAAGTGCACGGGGGTTTGTCGCCAGCCCACCTGGCCCGTGTCCGTCTCCAGACCGTAACCGTAAAATGTACCTCGGCGCAGATTCAGGTCTGAGTGATTGAGGCCGCAGAAGGCGACCCGGACCAGCACGTCCTGATCGCCGACGCGGGGCAACGGCGCCTCTTCGAGCCGAAGTTGATCGGGGCCACCGTGTCCGTGCAACCGCACCGCCTGCATGACACTTTCGCTCTTATTGCCAGTGGCGCGCCATCGTCTCGAGCTCGCGGCGCACGTTCTCGGACAGCGGCTGGGGTTGATGCATCATTAACCTGGCGGTCTTGTTTCGCAACCGCTCGTCGAACTTCTTGCCGCCGCGGCCCAGCCATGTCTGGTAGATCGAACGGTCGAAGAGGTCCGAATACCACACCTCCTTGTAGTGCCGGAGCGTGTGAGCCTCGTTGAGATAGTGCCCGCCGGGGCCGATGCGGTTCATCATATCGAGCGCCAGCGTCTCGTCGCTCACCGGCACGCCGCGCATGAATTGATTCACCATGTAGAGAATCTCGTTCACCAGCACCATGAACGCCGGCGAGGCCAGCGAGCCGTGATCCAGCCAACTTCCCGCGTCGTGGATCAGGTTGGCGCCCACGGCCGCCTGGGACAGACACGAGAAGGCCACCTCCGCCGCCGCCTGGGCATCCGGGAACTTGGCATCGGTGCAGCCGGCCGTGCCGAAGAATGGGAGCCGATAGCGCTGCGCCATCTGCGCCATCGCGGCGACCATCACGCTGTACTCCGGCGCGCCGTAGGAGAAGATCGTGGTGCGCATGTCCATCACAGTCGCGAAGGCGCCGTAGATGAAGGGCGCGCCCGGCCGGGCCAACTGCGCCAGCACCAAGCCGCTGAGCGATTCGGCGCTGCCCTGAACGATCTCGCCCGCCAGCGTGGCTGGCGCGGTGCTGCCGCCCTGCGGTGCAGGGAAGTTGATCAACGGAATGCCGTGCTCGGCGCAGTAGAGGATCTTCTCGACGGCCGGATCGTAATAGAGCAAGGGCGAGATCGGCTCCGAGTAGTGGACGATGGTCGGCGCCTGGCGGAACTGCGACTCCCCGCCCGCGATCACGAGCGCCATTTCGTAGATGTCCTTGACACTGCCCACATCTTTGCAGCAGAATACCAGCGGCTTTTCGGTGTAGGTGAAGACCTGTTTGGCGATCACCCGGTCGGCGATGTCGGCCGGCGCATCGTCGGCCATGCCGATGGTCATCACCCAGGTATAGTTCGGCAGCGCATCGGCCAGCGTCGCGGTGACGCGGCAATCGTCACTGGTGAAGCGGCGGCGCTCGTCGATCAGCGGGTCGAGGTAGTCAATGCAATCGAGGCTGGGGCCGAACCAGTACTTGTCCCCTTCGAGGAACACCTTCCGCTCGCCGCCGCGGTTCGCCAGGACGACGCGGGAGGGCGCTTTGCGGATGGCGTCTTCGACGAGCCAGGCGGGGATGCGGACGCGATTGTTGTCAACATGCGCGCCCGCGCCGTGCAAGATTTCCAGGCCGCGGGGATGGGTCATCTGAACGCCTGTGCGTTCAAGAAGCTCTAGCGTCGCCTGATGGATCTGCGCCATCTGCGCCTCGTTGAGCACAGACATCCGGGGTCGAAACATCAGATCTGGACAGAACATAAGTTACCTCACAGCGGCAGCCAGACGCCGATGCCCATCTCGACCGCGCGACGGTAGATGGTCGGTGCGACCGCCATGTCATCCATCGCCAGGCCCAGGTTGCAGGCGATCGTCCGCTCGGTAGCAGTCTCGCGGCCGGGTTTCTTGCCCGCGACGAGCTCGCCCAGGTCGGCATGGATCGGCGGGATCTCCTGGAAGTAGCCGACGTTCCTGTAGTGCAGCAATTGGGCGAGGTCATCGGTGCAGAACTTGCTCGCCTGCTTCAGCGCGGCGGGATGCCAGTAGGAGTCGAAGTCCACGAGGGATGCAAACGCGCCCTCATCCCACCAGTCCGCCCGGATCGTCGCGTGCGGTGTTTTGAGGATCGGCCCCGCGGTCACCACCATGTCGCAGCCGCTCACCGCCTGCCGCGGCTCGCTGACCGGGGTCACTTCAAGGCCGAAGCGGCGGGTGATCTCTTCCGCGAAGCGCTTCGCAACCTCGGGCCGCACATCGTAGGCGAGGACGCGCTTAAGCGGAAAGAGGACATTTAGCGCCTCGGTGTTGGTCCGCCCCTGCACGCCGCAGCCCAGGATACCCAGGACAGACGACTCAGGACGCGCCAACCGCCGCGCCGCGACCGCCGTGGCCGCGGCCGTCCGCATCGCAGTGATCCACTGGCAGTCCATGACCGCGAGCGGGATACCCGTCTCCGTATCGTTCAGGATCAGCAGACCGGTGATGTAGGGCAGCCCGCGCTTGAAGTTGCCGGGGAAGCCGCTCACCCACTTCACACCGGCCGACTTCATCGCCGGGATGTAGGCGGGCATGGCGTGGATGAAATTGTCGCCCGCGCCCGGATGGATGCCCGGCTTGGGTGGCATCTCGACCCGGCCTTCCCCCTTCTCGCGAAAGGCCACTTCGAGCAGTTCGATGATCTCGGCCATCGTCGGCCCCGCCTCCACGACATTGGCTTGCGACAGGTAAAGTAGCACTTCGTTCTTCATGTGGCCCCCTTTACTCAAAGAGAAGTTGTTGTGGTCTTTCCGTCTAAACTGATTCCAAGGTGAAAACCGTCCCAGAGACCTGCGAGGTCTGCCATGTCTGGAATCAGCGAATCAGTTTAGTGATGCCCGCGCAGGAAACTGTCCCCTACGCAGGCAACCCCTTCTGCATAGCGCGTCGGTCGCAGCGGGTTCTCCTTTGGGTCGAGCTTGCCCGTTGCCAGATCGGCCACGCGCCGGCCCGCGCCCGCTGCCAGCATCACGCCGGCCCAGTAACCACAGTTGAGGTAGAAGCCTGGCACTTCGGGCAGTGGACCGATCAGCGGCTGATCGTCGGGCGTATAAACATATTGCCCTGCACTAATCAGCACATCGCTGCGCTTCAGGTGATCGCACACCACCTCCCAGAAAGGCGTCAGCGGGATCAATTTCTCGATTACCATCGCCGGAAAGTCCCAATCGGTCGGCAAGTGTTCGCTCGGCTCGCGCACGCTGTCGTCGGGATCAACCCAGGCGATGAAAGCGCCGCCCGTCTCCGGTCGCCAGTAGGAGTCGCGGGTCACATCAATGACCAGCGGCGCGTCCTGCGGGATCTGCGGTCGCGGCGTGATGTAGGCCTTCTGTCGCCGCACGGGCTGCAAAGGCAGGTCGAGACCCAACATCCGTCCCATCACACCGGCAAAAGGGCCGGCCGCGTTCACCACCAGGCGGGTGGCGACCTCACCGTGCTGCGTCTCGACGGCGCAGACGCCTTGCGCGTCCTGCCGGATGCCCGTTGCCCGCGTGTTCAGCAGGAAGCGCGCCGAACAACCTTTGGCGAAGCCGTGCGTCGCGGCGTGGCTGGAGAACTGGCCGTCGCGCTGGCGAAATGTTGCCGCCACGGCACGCTCGGAGATGTAGGGGAAGCGGGCCTGAATCTCGGCCGCCGTCAGGAACTCCGAATCGCACACTCCCAGCTCGCGATGCCTGGCGACGGCTCCTCGCATCCGCTCCACCATGTCCGGTTCATCGGTGACAAAAAGATAGCCGGTGTGACGGATCGCGATGTCGTAGTCCGCGATGCCGATGATCTCGGCGAAACTTTCATAGAGGCGGTTGCTCTCCTGCGCCAGCTCCGACATCGCCGGCTCGGTGAATTGCAGCCGGAACGATTCGATGGACTGCGCCGATGTCAGGCTGCCCAAGTCGCCCCGCATCTCAAGCAGCACAGTGTTCAGGCCGGCCCGCGCGAGCCAGAACGCGGTCGCCGTGCCGACGATCCCGCCGCCGATCACCACCGCGTCCGCGGTGGGTGGCACGGTTTCGGCTGTAGGGGTGAAGATCTGTCCCACAAGACGCCTCCTCAACGGGCCAGGCCTGACGGTCAGACCTGACAGGTTTGCCAAATCTGTCAGGTCTCTGTGACCCGCCGTCGCAGCACATCCTCGATCGCCGCCTCCGCGGCCGCGGGCAGCGGCGGAACCTGGTGCTCGTCGAGGATGCGTCGCGCCCACTCGTTGGCCCGCGCCGCCATGTCCCGGCTCCCGCGCTTCTGCCAGTTGCCGTAGCGCTGCCGATCTACCACGCGCGGCCGCCACTGCGCCGCCTTCCAGTTCTCCAGTGTGTGATCATCCGCAAAGAAGCCGCCGCCGGGCCGGGCCCGATGGATCGCCTCGCGCGCCAGCGTCCGCTCGCTGACCTCGACCCCATCCACGATGAAGCGTGTGTGCCGGATGATCTCGTCGCAGATGACCAGCAGCTCCATGGACGAAGTGCTGCCATATTCCATGTAGCCCACGTCATGCACCACGTTGCAGCGGGTCAGGAACGCGCTCATGATCGTCGCCGTCACCTCGAAGCCGGCCTGCGCGTCCACAACCTTGCTGTCGGTCGCCCCGGCGCCGCCCCAAACGGGCAGATGATAGAAGCGCGCTATGTCGCTGAACGCCATCATCGCCTGCGCCCAATCCGGCGCGCCATAGGCGATGATCGTAGACTGCATGTCGAGCGCAGCCACGTTCATCCCGTAGAGGAACGGAGCGCCCGGCCGCACCAACTGCGTCAGGAGCAGCCCGACCAACGATTCGGCATTGCCCAACGCCAGCGCGCCGGCCACGGTGATCGGCCCGCCACCGCCGGTGTTGGGCGAGGGCAGGTATGCGCCGGGGATCCCCTTCTCGGCGCAGAACATCAGGTTGCCGACCGACTCCGGGTTGAACAGCAGCGGCGAGATCGGCTCGGCGTACAGCAGCATGAAGGGCTTGGCGCTCAGCTCCGCCTCACCGCCGGCAACGGCGCAGGCGATGGTGTAGATGTCCTCCATGTCCTGCCGATCCTTGGCAGTGTAGACGTTGGGCTTGACCGAGCCGCGGATCATCTGGATGAAGCTGTGGACGTAGTGATCCATGGTCGGCACGTCGTTTGGGATCGCCATGGACATGACGAAGTTAATCTGCTCCAGCCCATCGCAAAGCTGCGCAAAGCGCCGGACATCCTCGGCGACCGTGGAGCGGCGCTCGCGGGTCTCGACATCGTAGGTGTACAGGCAGTCGGAACCGGGGCCGAAGTAAACCTTCCCCTCCTCCAGCGGCATCGTCAGTTGGCCCAGCCGGTTGTGCATCGGGATGCGCGAAGGCGCGGTGCACAGCGCCTGCATGATGAGATGCTCAGGAATCTTGATCCGCGCACCCACCTGCCGCGCGCCGGCATCCAACAGCAGATCGCGCGCGCCCTCGTGCCGCATCTCGATGCCCGTGCCGGATAGGATGTCCAGGCTGGTGTTGTGGATAGTGCGGATTTGCTCGTCGGAGAGCATCCGCAGCATGGGATGAAGGGTAGGACAGCCGATTTGTTGAGTCATCAATGAGTCTCCTATAAAACAGCTTCATTGCCGAATCGGGATTTCAGCCTCGTTGCAGAAGGCCCGCCGATCAGCTATAATCGGAGCGGTTACGGCCAAAAGAGTGAGAAGATGTTAAAGCCACAACATGTAGCCTTCGAAGATTTGAGCGAGCGTCTACGTGTCTACGAACAAAAGTACGGCTACACGACCATTCAGTTCTATCGGCGATATCGCGATGGTGAGTTGGGTGACGACGATGACTTGAGGTATTGGGCCGGCCTCTATCACCTGTATCTCACCTCACTTCCGGTGCGTCAGTTTGTGCAGAATGAGTTAGCTGTCGCATGATCATAGACGAGTACTTCGCTTCGTTGAAACGCAGCCTGACTCGGAACTCGTTGGTCAGTCATACAGATCAACCCAGCCTTAGCCAAGTCCTGGCAGAGATCGAAGGCTGGTTGGCATAGTGGTCGCGTGTCTGCCAGCCGCAACGCTTTATAAACGACAGCCTTTCCACCTGATTCGACGTCCACGCGGAGGAGTTGCCGCGCTTTCTGGAACGGGCAACTCCTCCTTGAACAACTCTGCTAAGATGAACCAGGCTAAAGCCGCACGTTAACCTTGCTACACCGCGAAGCAGCTCCGATAGATCTGCTCGTAGCTCTTGCGGGTCAGGTCGCGCGGGTTGCCGATGGTCTGCGGGTCGTTGTAGGCCATGTCCACCAGCATGTCGAAGTCTTCTTCTTTGACGCCCAGCTCGCGCACACTGGGGATCTCCAACAGCTTGACGAAGTCCCGCACCGCGGCCACCGCCGCCTCGGCCGCCTCGAACATCGTCAGACCCCAGGTGTTGACGCCCATCGCCTGCGCGATGCGCGCATACTTGGCCGGCTCACCCAGGTAGTTGTAGGCCATCACCGGCGGCAGCATGGCCGCGGTCAACACCCCGTGCGGCAGGTCGTAGTAGCCGCCCGCGGTCTGGCTCATCGCATGCACCGCGCCGGCGCTCTCCGTGCCATACGACATGCCGGCCAGCATCGCGGCCATCGCCACCTTGTAGCGCGCCTCCACGTTGTGCCCCTGCGCGAACGCCACCGGCAGCCACTGCGCCAGCGTCTCGATGGCCCACAGCGCCACCGCATCCGGCCACGGCTGCGCATACGCGCACGTGTAACACTCGATCGCGTGCGTCAGTGCATCCAGCCCCGTGCTCGCCGTGATGTGCGCGGGCATGTCCAGCATCAGCAGCGGGTCAATCAGCGCCACGTACGGCGCAATCAGCCCCGTGCCGCCGGCGTTGTACTTGATGTGCCGCGCCGGGTCCGTGATCACCGACCACAGCGTCACCTCGCTGCCGGTGCCGGCCGTGGTGGGCACGGTGATCAGCGGCGGGATGCGCACCGTGATCGGCTGGGGGTCGGCCCACTCGTAGGCCAGGATCGAGCCGCCGTTGGCCGCCACCACGCCGATGGCCTTGGCCGTGTCCATGGGGCTGCCGCCGCCCAGGCCGATCAGCCCGTCGCACCCCTCGGCCTGGTACAGCGCGGCCGCATCGTCCACCAGCTTGATGGGCGGGTTGGCGACCACGCCGTCGAACAGCAGGTAGTCCACGTTGGCCGCTGTCAGCACGTCGGTGACGCGCTGCGCGATGCCCACCTTCACCAACCCCTGGTCGGTGACCACCATCGGCCGCTTGCAGCCCAACGCCTTCACCTGATCGGCCAGGCACTCGACCGCGCCCGGCGCATGCTTGACGACAGTAGGAACTTCGAACGAACGCAGGTTTACCATATGTGTATCTCCTTCGACGGAATATATTCCTCACGCGCCAGGCACTTGCGAAGCGCCTGATACGTTTAGGTCGTTTCTCAAGTTGCCGCGACCTCCAGCTCTGCTACCGAGCCGAGCACGACATCCGCGTGCGCGGCCAGCGTAGCGCGGTCGCTGGCGCCGGTCAGCACGCCGATAACCAGCCCCGCGCCGGCCCGCCGGCCCATCAGCAGATCAAAGACGGTGTCACCGATCATGGCCGTGCGCTCCGCCGGGACGCCAAGCCGCTGGCACGTCGCCAGCAGCCGCTCCGGGGCCGGCTTGCCCGGCAGATCGTCATCGCCGCAGACAACCGAGTCCACCAGATGGCTGACGCCCAGCAGGCGCAGCGTAGCCTCCGTAGCCGCCCGATCATCGGTGGTATCCACGGCAACCCGAATCCCCACGCGGCGCAGCGCCGTGAACAGAGCGCTCAGATCGGCGGTCGGACGGATCAAGCGGGACAAGGCCGCCGGCGCCGACATCTCACGCCAGGCGGCGTGCACGGCGGCCTCGGCCAAGTGCCAGGGCTGGCCGTGGCGATACAGCACCGCGGCCAGGATCGTCAGATCTTGTTCGGTGGTCCCCATCGCCCATGGGCTGTGAGGATCGGTCCACCGGCGCTGAGGGTCGTAGCCCAACGTGGCGTACATATCGGTTGCCAGCGCCTGACCATTCGGGGCCTGCGCTGTCAACCGTTCCACCGTGCCCACCAACAGGTTGCCCCACATGGCGTCGAACTCCAGCAGGGTGCCATCCTTGTCGAAGACCACGAGAGCCGTGGCGAAGCGCGTCGCGCCGGCGATCAAAGCTGCCACAGGCTCAAGCCTCCGAAAAGAGCGGATTGCTCCAGGCATAGCGCCCGTGCGCGTCACCGCAGACCACGCGCACGTAGCGCTGCCGACTGTCCAGGGTGTAGGATGCCTGGGTGAGCGTAGCGCCGTGGCCGGGCGTCACCCGCCGCGCATAGCGACCATCACCGATAAAGTCCACATGGGCCACCGGCGAACAGCGCACGTGTACCTCCTGGCCGACGAGCTCCAACGCATGAATACGCGGGCCGGTGCTGGCGTAAAAATGGCCGGCTGCCAGCGCCGCTAGAAGCGCCGGCTGGGTGAGCGCCGGGCTCTTGACCCACACCCACCCCAGGCCCGTGTCCGGATAGCCGGGGAACCAGTGCGAATCATCAACGGCCAGCCCCCACCAGCGCTGGCCGCGCGCCAACAGATCGTCCCAATGCACGGCGGCGAACCCCTTGCCGCACACCACATCGCAGCCGCCGTTGTAGACTTCCAGGCCGATACACCCCTCCAGGCCGAGCAGGTTGGCCGACAATTGGTTCGACCAATGAGGGTGCGCCATAAACGCCACACCACCGGCGTCGCGCAGCAGGTCAATCACGCCCTGCGCGAGCGCGTCTTTGGGTGGATCCTGCGCAAGCGGGCCCCGCAGTCCCAGCCCGACCAGGTGATAGAGACCGCGTGCCGGGTCCGTCCCGTCAATTTCGATGCCGCTCAAGATAAGAAAACCGGCATCCAAGGGCGATCCTGGCGCCCACCGATTGTGATCGGTGAGCGCCAGAAAATCGTATCCATGCCCGCGATACCAGGCGACCACTTCCGCGGGGCTGCGTTGCCCGTCCGAAAGGGTGGTGTGGGCGTGCAGGTTGCCGCGATACCAGGCGCCCGGTTGGGTGAACGGATTAGCAACGTACATGGCAGGTTACTTCATGCACGCTGAAACTCTCGGTAGGTGGAGTAGATAATGGGCCAGATCCACCACACCGCCAGGGAGATCAGCGCAGGTGCGATGAAGAGGTAGCCGGTCAAGGCTTCGCGCTCGTTCATGCCGAGCAAGACACGCTTGCGTTTGAGAGTTCCTTCCGTTGCTGCCATTGCCTCTCCCTTGCGTGGGGCAAGCTTGGTGGGCCGACGACCGATCAAGTCGGCCCGCGCTGGACCTCCTCAACTTCCTCATACCAGGGCATGCGGGTGCCTACCTTGGCGCGCAGTTTCCAGGCCAACGGTTTGGGCGCAGTGTCCATGTCGGCCTGGAGCTTGTTCAACCGCGCACGGATCTGAGCTTTCAGGTTTTCCGTGAGCAGTTCGGCCTCGCCTTGATCCATGAAGGCCCGCAGCTTATCAAGGGTCGTGCTGACCGTGGTATAGAGGCCCCAGTCCTTGGCGCACAGCGACGCGATATAGGCGCTGTTCACCGTCTCGTCATCGGCCGGTCCCACCTCGTGATCCAGGAGCAGCGCCAGGAGATCGAGCACATCTTTGCGGTTAAGCTGCACGATCTGGGCCTTGGTCAAGAAGAGCTCCGCCAGCGGGATCGTCAGCGGCTCCAAGTGCAGCCGATCAGCCAACGGCAGCTTGTGACACATGGAAAAGTCGCCGATGAAGATGTCAATCTGCCGGTTGCGTTCGGTGTCGTAGTAGAGCTGGCGCCGGTCGCCGCTGAGGGTATTGAAGGTTTTGTTCGGCGTATAGCCCATCTCCGCCAGGAAGTGCTCCAGGCGCAGCGCCCCCTCCTTGCTGGTCACGAAGTCAATGTCGGGATAGCTGCGCATCAACGCCCGATGTGGGGCCCGGTCACAGTGCTGTTTGATCGCCAGGCCGCCCAGCAGGCGCAAGAAGATCCCCTGTTTCTGCGCCTCGCTGACCAGGCGACGCATCTCATCTTCCAATCCAGGCAGTGTGCTCATAGCCGATTCCTTGTACGCAACGCTGCAGAAAGCACCTTTGTCACCCTGAGCGGGTTAACCGCACAACACCAGTGACGAGACAACCCCAGCGAAGGGTCTCCGCGGATGACACAAGATGCTTGTCCTGAAAACAGTAAGCATCCTGAGCGGAGCCGGGGTAGGGGCCCCGGCGCAGTCGAAGAGCCTGCCCTGAGCGAAGCCGAAGGGATGCGACCTTGGGCGAAAGACCGCTCCGCACCCTTCGATTGCGCACTGTGGTGCTCCGCTCAGGATGCTCCGCCACCTTTTCATGCGCCGTGGCGCCGAACCCGGCATGTGAACTTCGCTGGGGTCTCACCGCGGCTGACAGTGACTCGTTAACCCGCTCAGCATGACACCTATGGCCAATAGAATTTACTCGACCGGGATTTCCTCGTAGATCTTGTTGATGTCAATGCCCTCGCGCTTGCGGTAGAGCTTGAAACCCACGTAGATCACCAGTGCCAGCAGGTACATCGCGCCCATGTAAACCACCGAGCTGGTGTTGCGGTAGCTGATGCCGAACAGCTCGTTGGGGTCAATGAGCCAGTGGTACAACAAGAAGACCAGGAAGCCGCCGAAGATGACACCGGCGATGGAGATCACGGGAATGCCGGCGATCTTGTACTTGGCGATGGGTGACGCCTCGTAGAGGTCACGCTTGATGAACGGCAGCAGGATCGCCGCAATCGTGGAACCCAGATAGGTGACCGCGATCACCAGGGTGGAGCACAGCGTCAACGACTGGAAGCTGAAGACATCCCACGCGAACAACGCGCCGACGATGATCGAGGGGATCACCATCAGCAGCAGCGCGTAGATGGGTGTGCGCGTGCGCGGCTCTACCTCGGCCACCTTTTCGGGCAACAGGCGATCGAAGGCAGCCGCAAAGATGACGCGCGTCGAGCTGAGGAACACCGTGCCGGCCCAGCCGAACCACCAGGCGCTCATGGCGACGATGACGACCAGTTGCAAGACGCGGCTGGAAGTCATAAACATCGCCAACAAAGCCGGGTAGGGCCACACCGGCAGAGGCGGCGCGACCTCGGTATAGCCCCACGCGTAGTTCCACCACGCGCCGTTGGCCGCCATGAACCACTTCCAGGTGATGGTCTTATCAATCAGTAAGAAGAGCACCGCGGCCAGCACAGTGGTCGCCAGCAGCGCCCAGGCCATGCCCCAGAAATTGCGTTTGAAATCGGTGGCTCCGCGCACTTCGCCGTACAGCGTGGCGCCCCAGTTGGGCCACATATTGAAGAAGGTGATATAGCCCATGGCCAGGAAAATCGCCACGATGCCACCACCGACCAGCGGCGCAATCGCGCCGGCCTCCTCGCCCGCGGCCAGGGTCGCCTCGTAGACGCCCGGCCCCGCGCCGAATAACGCCGCCGACTCCCGTTCCAGGCCGGCCCGGAACGCCTCCTGGCTGCCGAACAGCAGGAACACCAGCACCACAAGCAGTCCCGCAATGCTGGTCCAGAAGCAGATCTTTTGGAAACGGGCGTACCACTTCATGCCTTTGGCGATGAAGAACGTGACGCACGCGCACATGATCAGCACCGCAAGGAAGTGGCCCAGGGGCTGCTGCCCGAACCACAGCGCCGCATCCCGCAAGCCCAGGATGCCCAGCCCCGGCGTAAAGAGGATCTGGCGCAGCATGTCGCTGTAGAGCGGCACCCACAGCCACAGGATGAACCACCAGCCGGTGACCGCCAGCACGAAGCCGATGCCGCCGCCCAGGATGCGGCTCTGCCAGACGTAATCGCCGCCGGCGCGCGGCATCACCGAGATCAAACTGGCGTAGACGATGATCTCAAACACCATGAACACGCCGCTGATGAGCAGGGTGGGCAAGAGGCCGCCCTCCAGGTAGTACATCTGGCTGAAGATGTAGAGGCCCAGGGTGACCAGGTTAATGGAGAAGAAGGCGTAGACGAAGGCGTCAAAGACGGACCAGGAACGCACCAGGCCCGTTGCTTTGCGAAGAAAAAGCGATGATTCTTGGCCCTTAGGGCCGGCTGTTGCTGTGGCCATGAGTTGATTCTCCTTGTCTGCGTTGACTGATTACAGATGATGTCTAATCTGAAGGGAACGACATGGCGATGCGTTTGCTGGGGACACCTCCTGCAGTTGAAACCGCAGGCTGGTATACCAAACCCATTGAAACGGGTTGACCTGCGGCGCACAGTGCGTTTCAACGCACTTCCCATATCAGCCGGTGATTTCAATCACCGGCCCAAATGCCCAAGCTATCACCCCGTGGTCAGCACGTAATTCTTGACCTTATTGCGCTCCAACGTCAGCAGCGCGCCGAGCAGGCGGCCCTGCTCGTACATGCTGCCAGGGTTGATGCACAGCGTCCGCCCCAGCCGGATGGCGCCCTTGGCCTCGTGGATGTGGCCGAATAAGCCCAGCAACGGCTGATAGCGGTCAATGATCTCACGCACCGCATGACTGCCTACGGGAACTAGCGACCGTCCGGCATCCTTGGGCTTCATGTCCGCGGTCAGTTCGGGCGCCTCGTCCAGGGTCGAGCCGTAGGGCGGGACGTGGATGTTGAACACCGCGTTGGCCGGATCCTTCAGCTTAACCAGCATGGCGTTGTAGCGCGCCCGCAGTTGATCCTCCTCTTCTTCCCGGTAGGTGTGCCAGGGGGTGATGTTGCTCCAACCGGAGCTGACCATCTCGTGGTGCTGGTCGAGTTGCACCACCTCCCCCTCGGACAGCAGGACGTGCTTGCTGGCCCGGATCATATCATCCAGCGCGAACATGTCGTCGTTGCCGGGCGCCACGTAGCAGCGGATGCCCGTGCCAGCCAGCTTCTCATCCGCATAAGCCAGCCATTGCGCCGCGCGCTTCATCACCTCGGCCGCAAAGATCTCGTCCACGCGCTCCGGCCGGGCAGTCAGCTCGTTGATCTCGTCGGGAGTGGTGCGATAGGGGTAATAGCCTCGGCTGGTGATCTTCCCAGCCATGTCGTTGACTTCGGCCTCGCCGTGCAACATGAACTCCTGCTGCAACAGGACGGCCTTCCACGTGTCCCCGCCTTGATGGATGATGGGGACGATAGCCTTACCGGTCATATCACCGCCCAGGATGACGATCTCGGCCTTATAGAACTTCCCGGCGCTGATGAATTTCTTCCAGCAGATATCCGAGCCGTGGACGTCGGTGGCGAAAAAGATGGTGGTCACTGGCGGCCTCCGTGCGACAGAAAACAAAGGCCGTCATCCAGGGCTGAGACTCGCCCCCAAGATGACGGCCTGGCAAAGCGCGTGCCGATGTGCTATCAGCCGCGCCCGGGGTCGGATCCGGATCGGGCGATAGGGGTTGGCTGTGAGCAGTTGGCTGGCATACATTCGGCGTGCAACTCCAACGTTGAGCCCCGAAAAGACAACCGGATTGACAGGTTATAAAACCGGGGAAAGGATATGGGGAGTATATGCCTGTTCGTCGCGTCTGTCAAATGGATAGACTGGGGGTTAACTCACATCATGTATCGCACGCCACCCGGAACGTGACAAAGGAGCACCCTTCTCGCCCGTTCAGACTGGCCTGGATGTGGGTAACGCTGCGGCTTCGCGCCCAGGGTGGATAGAAGATGCACCCCAAGTGTTGAGCGAACGCGACCTCCGCAGCTTGCCGTGACGCCGTTGTTTCCTGGGCCCATTCGCACAGGTAGGTCGAAGCCGCGACGCCATTAAGCTCCAGCCCAGATT
>DAOUAT010000285.1:0-10104 GCA_034433275.1 Anaerolineae bacterium | reverse complement strand
GAACTGTCGGACGCAGAGGCCGTGTGGCTGGCTGAGATGCTGCGGGAGAAGGGCCTCCGGCCGTGAGCGGATCGTACCTGCCGGCCTTCGGGCTGGTCTTTGTTATCGGCCTGGTCGTCAGCGCGGTGTTGGCGCCGGTGGCGCGCTGGCTGGGCCAACGCCTGGGCCTGGCGGACCGGCCGGGCGGCCGCCGGCAGCACCAGGGGGAGATCTCGCGGCTGGGCGGCATCGCGCTGTTTGCCGGGTTCACAGCCGCGGTGCTGGTCACGCTGTGGCTGCCCGACAGTTTTCTGCCGCCCCGGTTGGACCCGAAAGAGCTGACCCGCCTGGCCGGGCTGCTGATCGGGTCGGCGGCCATCTTCATCTTCGGCCTGGCCGACGACCGATTTCAGCTGCCCAGCCGGCCCCAGTACATCGCCCAACTCCTCGCCACCTTCATCGCCATCGCCTTCATCATCTTCATCGAACGCATCAACAACCCGCTCGCGACCGGTCAGATCGTGTTCCCCTGGCCGGTGGTCGGCGCGCTGACCATCTTCTGGTTCATGGGGATGATGAACACGGTGAACTGGCTGGACGGGCTGGATGGCCTGGCCGCGGGGGTGTCGGCTATCGTCGCCGCGTTCATCGCGATCCACATGATCCGGGAGGGCCAACTGAGTGTGGCACTGTTGCCCGTTGCGCTGTTGGGCGCAACGTTGGGGTTCCTGCCCTACAACTTCCACCCGGCGCGCGTCTTCATGGGCAGCAACGGCTCTTACTTCCTGGGGTGGGCGGTGGCTGCGCTGGGCATCATCGGCGGCGCCAAGGTGGCGACGGTGCTGCTGGCCATGGGGCTGCCGATCCTGGACGTGGCGTGGCTGATCTACAGCCGGCGGCGGCGCGGGAGCAAGGCCAGCGAGGGCGGCCGCGACCACCTGCACCACCGCCTGCTCGACATCGGCCTGAGCCAGCGGCAGATCGTGCTCGGCTACTATGCCTTTTGCGCGGCCTTCGGCGGCCTGGCGCTGTTCCTGGAAAGCCGGCTGCAAAAGCTGGTCGCGCTGGGCCTGCTGGCGCTGTTCGGTCTGGCGCTGCTGGTATGGGCGAGCAAGCAGCCGGCGGGGAAGTATGGGCGTGGTTGAGTGTGGGAGTGGTTGAGTATGTCAACGTGTCGCCCACACCCCAACACCCCCATACCCCACACTCACCTCTCCTCAAACCCCAACGCCTCTCGCACGATGTACAGCGGCCGGCCTTTCACCTCGTCGTAGATCCGCCCCAGGTACTCGCCGATGATCCCCAACGAGATCAATTGCACGCCGCCCAGGAAGAGCACGCTGACCAGGGTGGTGGCCTGGCCGTAGAACGCCTGGCTGCCCGATAAGCGCAGGATGATGGTGGCGATGATGCCGAGCACCGCCACGGCGGCCGATGCGAAGCCGACATAGGTGGCGAGCTGAAGCGGCAGGTAGGAGAACGACGTGATCCCGTCCAGCGCGAACTTCAGCATCTTCTTGAATGGGTATTTGGTCTCGCCGGCGTAGCGCTCGGCCCGCACGTAGGTGACGCCCGCCTGCCGGAAGCCCACCCACACCGACATGCCGCGCAGGAAGCGATGCTTCTCGCGCATCGTCTTCAACGCCTCCACCACTTTGCGGTCCATCAGCCGGAAGTCGCCGGTGTCTTTGGGGATGTCAATATCGGTGATCTTGTAGATGACGCGGTAGAACGCTTTGGCCGTGAATTCCTTGAACCAGGTCTCACCCTTGCGCGCGGCCCGCACCGCATAGACGATCTCGACCCCTTCGCGCCACTTGGCCAACATCTCCAGGATGAGCTCCGGTGGATCCTGGAGGTCCGCGTCGATCAGCACTACCGCAGCCCCGCGCGCATAGTCCATCCCGGCCGTTACCGCCACCTGATGGCCGAAGTTGCGCGCGAAATCCACCACCTTGACGCGCGGGTCCTGAGCGTGCAGCTCCCGCATGATCTGCGGCGTACGATCGCGGCTGCCGTCGTTTACCAGCACCAATTCCCACGACTCGCCAGCGCCATCCAACACCCCGCTGATGCGCCGGTAAAGCTCGTGCAGCACGCCTTCTTCATTGAAGCACGGCGCAACCACCGACAGAATCGGTTTGTTGTCTGATGATGCCATGTTACCTCCTATTCGCGATGAGCCGTGACACGGGGTATCCAATAGCAGCCCGGCGGTCCAACCCACCCATCCCCCAACTTATCAACCTACCCGCCCACCGCCTCGACGCGCCAATTGTCGCCCTCGAGCCGCAGCTTTCCGGCCACGACTTCGATGTCGTGTTGGAAAAATAGCAGCGCATCGCGGCGCCAGGCCCAGTCGCGCAGCGCGCGTTTGGTCTCGATGCTTTGCAGCGGCTCCACGTCGAACGCCGGCACCCAGGCCAGGCGCTCCAGGTTGGCGACGTAGCCCGCATCCCCCAGGAAGATGGCGGTCTGGCCTGCGCTTTCGATGATGACCACCTGATGGCTGCGGGTGTGGCCCGGTGTCACGTGCACGCGCACTTCAGGCGTCACCTGGGTGTCGCCGTTGAGCAGCCGCGCGCGGCCCGCCGCGCCGCCGTTGGCATCGCCACACAGCTCGATCAGCGGCATGAAGTTCTCGGCCAGGTAGGTGGCGCGCGTGCGTTCGTTGGGGAAACAGGCGTCGGCCAGCTCCAGGCGCTGCACCAGGTAGGTCGCGTTGGGGAAGGTGGGGACGACCTGCCCGTCCGGCCCGTAGGCCGTGTTGCCGCCGCAGTGGTCGCCGTGCAGGTGGGTGTTGATCACGGTGCGCACGTCCGCGGCAGTGAAGCCGGCCGCGGCCAGGTCGTCCAGCAGCCGGGTTTCGCTGGTCAGGTTGAGCTGCTGCAACCGTTTGGGCGGCAGCTTGGTCCCGTAACCCGTATCAACGAGGATCAACCCCTCGCTGGATTCGATCAGCAGGCAGCGCAGATCCATCGGGATGCGGTTGAGCGCGTCCGGCCGGATGACTTTCTCCCACAGCACTCGCGGCACCAGGCCGAAGACGCCGCCGCCATCGGTCCAATAGACGCCATCGCTGAGCACGTGAACGCGCACATCACCGATCTGGTAACTTTTGGGCGCCATCAGGCCTCCTCGGTCGGTTTGACGGCTGCATGACGACGGCCGCGGCGCTCCAACAGGCCCAAGGCGCGCTTGGCCCGGTCTCCCACCGTGCCCCGCAGCAGGCGGCTCTTGTCAGCCAGCAGGCCGGTTAACGGGGCGTGCGCCGTCTCGTCGCCCACATGCCCCAGCGCCCTGGCCGCGTAGCCGCGCACCTGCGGGTCCGGGTCTGCCAGCGCGGCGATGAGTTGGGGCTGCGCATCGGGGTGATGTGCGTGGGCCAGGGCCGCGGCCAGGGCCCGGCGCACCAGCAGCGGTTGACCCGGCGCCATCAACGCCTGGGCCAATGGAACGGCTGCGGCGGGGCTGCCGATTCGCCCCAACGCTGCAGCTACAGCTCGGCGCACGTCCGGGTGCGGGTCTGCTAAATGGGGCAACAGGGCGGCCATGACTGCGGGATCGGTCGCCTGGCCGGTCACCGCGGCGAGCGCCGTGGCGATGGCGGCGCGCACGCCCGGCGCCGGATCGTCCAGACGCTTGAGGAGCGCCTGGCCCGCGGCCTCGCCGCCCAGACGGCCCAACGCTTCCGCGGCCCCGGCCCGGCGCAGCGGCTCAGGGTCGGCCAGCGCAGTGGCCAGCGCGGGGAACACGTGGCCCACCTCCTGCGCGGCCAACGCCTCGACGACGTGCCAGCGGACGATGGGCTCGGGGTCGGCCAGGGCGCGGACCAGGGCGGCGATGGCTTCCGGGCTGCGCAGTGGATGGCGGCCCAGGCTCGAGGCTGCCTGCCAGCGTTGCCGCGGCTCAGGCGCGGCCAGGCCCGCGAGACACGCTTTTTCACTGCCCCTGTCCGCGCTGGGGCGCAAGATCGGCCAACGCGCAGCTTGCCGGCGCCAAAAATGACGTAGGGGTTCCAGGGACTGCTTCAGAGAATCTATAGGGTTTGCCACACGTTCACTCAACTTAGCGGATCACGATGGTGGTCTTGCACGGTGGCGGGAAGTTGCCGCTGGCATCCACCACCACGATCCGGATGCTATAAGTGCCAGGGGGCAACGGAGCGGTCAAGGCGCCCAGGCGCCCGTTGTTGACCGGCTGATTGCCTTCGGCAAAGAACGACCATTGGCTGTCCGCCGGGCTGGCGCCAGGGCCGTACTCTAGCTTGTAGTAGCTGAAATTTTCGTGCGTCGCGGAGCCCGTGATGATTACCGGGATGCTCACCTGGGCGTTGATGCCGGGAGAAGTGATGGCCGCGCGCGGATCAGGGCAGCTCGGCCGCTGGGGCGCCGGCGTGGGGGTCTCCTGGATGACCTGGGTGGGCAGGGGCCGCGGTGTGGGACGCACCTGACGGGTGGCCGTGGCAGTAGGCGTTGTTTCCGGCAGCGGCAGGGTGGGTGTGATCGTGGGTGTTCCGGCCG
This sequence comes from Anaerolineae bacterium, assembly GCA_034433275.1. Taxonomy (GTDB): domain Bacteria; phylum Chloroflexota; class Anaerolineae; order CG2-30-64-16; family CG2-30-64-16; genus DAOUAT01. Next base: position 5,602 of record DAOUAT010000285.1, on the reverse strand, counting down.
CGGCGCCCGGCGTGAGCGTGACCTGATCCTGGTCAATCAGCGGCCTGACGGCTTCTGAAACCACGGTGCTGAGCAGATACACCAGCCCCATCGTCAGCGCCAGCATGATGGCGACCGTCCACGCGTTGTAGACGCGGTTCAGAGCAGTCTCGCGCTCCAGGTTGAAAACGGCATACCGCCGTTCGCGCCGGGCGAGCAGGACCACCCGCAGTTCCCAAAGCGCCACCAGCGCACAGACCCCGTAAATCCAGGGCGCGTACTGGCGGATAATATCAATGATGATCGCCATTCACTAACCCGTTGCACGTTCCCGCGCTGAAACGTTCTACTGCCCCATTGCCGCCAATACACCGTGCAGCAATGCCATCAGCTTCGGCCCGATGGTCTGCCCGGCGGCCAGGACCTCTTCGTGATTGGCCTCTTCGGAGGCATCGGGATCGTCTATGGCGACGTTGCTGATCCCGCTGAACCCCAGGACCCGCAGCCCGGCGTGCCGGGCGACCATCACCTCCGGCACGGTGGACATGCCGCACGCGTCGCCGCCGATGAGCCGCAGGAAGCGCACTTCGGCCGGGGTCTCAAACGCGGGGCCGCCCAGGCCAATGTACACGCCCTGGCGTAGCTCGATGTCCAGATCGGCCGCGACCTGCAGGGCGAGCCGGCGCAGCGCGGGATCGTAGGCTTTGTTCATCGCCGGGAAGCGCGGCCCCAGGCTGACATCATTGGGTCCCCACAGCGGGTTGGTGCCGGTCATCGCCAGCAGGCCGATGTGGTCCACGATGAGCATGAGATCGCCGGCGTGAAAGGTGGGGTTGAGCCCGCCGGCAGCGTTGGTGACGATCAGCGTCTCGATTCCTAGCTCGATCAGCACGCGCAGCGGCAAGGTGACCTCTTGCTGTGAATGCCCCTCATAGGCATGGACGCGGCCCTGTAAGATGGCTACTTCTTGCCCGGCCAGCCGGCCGAGCACAAGCTGTCCGGCGTGGCCTTCTACGCTCGGGCGCAAGAAGTGGGGGATGTCGGTGTATGCGATGCGATCGGCCTCGTGCATCTCGTCGGCCAGGGCGTTCAACCCGGAACCCAGGATGAGCCCGACCTTCGGGTGATAAGCCGTCCGGGATCGGATATACTGGGCCGCCGCGCGATAGTCTTGACGTGAAAGGGTGGTGCTGCTCACAGGTTGACTCCTTCCTCGAGTTCCCAATTCCCGGCCTCACTTTGCCCTGGGATGCGCGCCATCGTAGACCTGGCGCAATCGGTCCTGGGTGACATGGGTGTAGACCTGCGTGGTGGAGATGTTGGCGTGTCCCAGCAACCGCTGGACCTCGCGCAGGCCGGCGCCGCCGTTCAGCATGTGTGTGGCGAAAGAGTGTCGCAGCGTGTGCGGGGTCACGCGATCTTCCAGGCCGAGCTGCCTGGCGTAGTTCTTGATGATCAGCCACAGCCCCTGGCGGGTCAGTCGCTCCCCGCGCGGGTTCAGGAACAGTGTCCGCTCCTCGGTGTTGCCGCCCAACAGCGCTGAGCGCCCCTTTTCCAGGTAGGAGGCCACGGCCTGGGTGGCTTCGGCGTACAGAGGCATCACCCGCTCCTTGTTGCCCTTGCCTTGACAGCGCACCGTGCCCGCGCCGAGATCAAGGTCTTCCAGGGTCAGGCTGGCCACCTCGCTCACGCGCATACCGGTGGCGTACAGGACCTCCAGGAGTGCGGTGTCGCGCAAGGCCTTTGGCGACGCGCCGACCTGTGCGGGCAACGCCAGCAGGCCGTCCACCTCTTGCGGGCTCAGCGTGGTGGGCAGTTGTTTCTTCACCTTGGGTGAGTCGAGGTCGTCGGCCGGGTTGTCATCCAGCGCGCCGGTCCGCAGCAGGAAGCCACAAAAGGATTTCATTGCAGCCACTTTGCGCGCCACAGTGGCCGTCGCGTATTCGCGCTCTTTCAGCCATAACAGGTAGGAGATAAGATGGTCGCGCGTCAGACCGCCCCAGCCATCGTCCTGAAGCCGGTCCGCCACGAACTCCCGGAACTGGGTCAGATCGTTGTGATATGCGGCGATGGTGTTCTCGGAGCTGCCCCGTTCGGCGGTCAGGTAGTCCAGGAACTCCTGTATTTCAGCGTCCATAAGCGTTTCCCCCTCGCAAACTGCGTGCAAGCTGTCCTCTGTTGCCGGATTGTAACACAGGCTTTGCATAAGACAAAAAGCCGATGGCTGGAGTATACCGGTCAATTTGACAGTGCAACGTCGCGCAGCGCGCGCCACTCTGGCAACGCGTCGCGCGCCTTCCACCAGTCGGGAGCGTCGCCCCACCGATACCGGATGAAGTCGGGCCGCGTGTCTGGCACAGAGGCCGCGCCCGGCGGCCGCATGCGATTGGCGATGAACGCAGCGATGGGATAGTCACCCTGTTGCGCCAACAGCGCCCGGTGCAGCGGTTCGGGGTCATACGCCACCATCTTCAAGGTTACTTGCCACCCACCGGGGGCCGTCCAGTCCAGCAGCGCGTACTCGGCCTGCCCTACGCCGGCGCTGGCCCCGCGCCCGTAGCTGAGGTGGCCCGCGTTTACGATCCTGACTCCCGGGCGGCCACGGGCGCCTGGCGTTGTGCGCATCATGCGGGCGTGGGTGTGACCGCAGACCACCACATCGGCATCTACGCCGGCCAGAAGCTCACAGACCCGTTCGTCGGTTTGCACCCACGGGGCTTGATCCTGGCCGGGGCGGGGCAACAGCGGCAAGAAAGGATTTCCTGGGACGCCGTGCACCACCAGCAGATCCTCGAGCCGTGCGCCGGAGAAAGCCGCGTGTTCAGGCAGGCTGGCCAACCAGGCGAGTCGTTCGGCCCCCAGGCGCGCGCGTTCCCACTGCACCACTTCGCAAGCCAGCGGCATGTTCCAGTGGGTGGGCCACAGGGGACTCCCCCACAGGGCCAGATATAGCTCGGCGTTGCCCAACAGGCATGCCCCCGGCAGACCGCGCAGCAGGTCCACCACCTCGGCGCCCCACGGGAATTTGTAGACCAGGTCGCCCGTGACCACAAAGGTGTCTGGCGCCTGGCGGCGCAGGTCGGCCAGCACGGCTTGCAGCGCAAAGACGTTGCCGTGGATGTCGCCGAAAATCGCGATACGCATGGAAATCCTGGTGTATCCTGAGGAGCCGGCCGAGACGAAATCCGCTCAAGAATCCGGGGAAGTCTTCCCTCACAACCCGGCGAGCTTGTCTTGGCCCGCTTCCAGGGCGAGCAGGCGCCGTTTCATTTCCAGGCCTCCGGCATAGCCGTGCAGGCTGCCATCAGCGCCCACCACGCGGTGGCAGGGGATGATCAACGGCACCGGGTTGCTGCCCAACGCCGCGCCCACGGCCTGGTAGATGCCGCTGCCGCCGCCCACCTGTTGGGCGATCCAGCGATACGAGCGCGTTTCGCCGTAACCGATGCGTGCGGCGATGGCCCAGACCGATAGCGCGAACGCGGTGTGACCGCGCAGGTCCTGTGGTACATCGAATTTTTGGCGTGTGCCGGCCAGGTACGCGGCAACCTGGCCCGCGGCCTCTTGGAGCACAGGGTTGTGAAGATCTTCGGGCGCGTCCGGATAGTGTTCGCGCAGGGCGGTGCGCGCTGCCTCTTGGTTGGGCCGGGGTAGCGTCAGCAGGCGCACCCCGCGCTCCGACGCCACCAGGCCGATCCAGCCCCACCCTGCGGCCGCGAAGAATGTTGCCTGCAATTCATCCGCCATGATGACGCCTCCGTGTCACGGTAGTTATCAACAGCGCGACCAGCACGATCCCGGCTGCGATCCACGCTGCCAGCGCCACGCCCCGCAGCCAGACCAATGCGCCCAGCCGATCAGACATCAGCGCCATCCCCAGCGTCACCAGGCCCACCGGCAGCAGCCCGTTGAGCGCCAGCGTCAGGCCGACCTGGCGCGGGCTGGGCCGCGGCGCGCGGTTCAATCGGATACTGAGCCAGGCTGCCAGGGCCAGGGGGAAGATCACGCCGCTGATGACCATCAGGATGCCGGCTACAATGCGCATGGGGCTCAACCCTCAATTGAACGTTCCGCTCAGGCGCGCGCGCCAGATGCGCCACACCATCTTCAGGAACAAAGCGCTGTCGTGGATGGGCCGAAAATGACTTTTCTTGTCGTTGTAGATCGTCTTGATCGGCACCCAGGCCAGACGGAAGCCCGCCATCTTGGCGCGCAGCAAGATCTCCACCTCGGCCTCAAAGCGCGTGCTGGCAGGGCGCACCCTGGCCATCACCTCCCGGCTTAACAGCCGGTAGCCGCTCTGGTTATCGGGCACCGGCTGGCCCATAGCCAGGCCGAGCAGGAAGGTGCCCACGCGGTTGCCGAATTGGCTTTTTGCCGGCATCTGTGCAAAGGAACGCTGGCCGATGATGAGATCTCCCTTGCCCGCGCGATACGCCTCGGTGAACAGTGGGATCTCGTCGGGATCGTGCTGCCCATCTGCGTCCAGGGTGATCGCGGCGTCAACCCCGCGTTGCACCGCGTACTCAAAGCCGGTGTTCAATGCCTTGCCTTTACCCTGGTTGCTGGTGTGGGCCACGACCTTGGCCCCGGCCAGGGCGGCCGCCGCGGCCGTACCATCGCTGGAGCCATCATCAATCACGACGACAGGCAGATGCTTCAACGTCCGCTGCACCACGTCAGCGATGTAACGCGCCTCGTTGTAAGCCGGAATGAGGGCAATGATCTCGCCAGTGCCTTCGGTCATCTGCTATCCTCTGACATCCATCAATAAGATTGCACAGCACCTTACCGCTTGCGCGTGACAGTGTACCGCGAGAAGGGTGAAGCGTCAAACCATCGGTAACATGCATGATGGAGCTACGGGCGCGGAGATTCGCACGCGGAGCGCCCGCGCACGGAACGATGGCCCATGTAGCATTTCTGGACCCGGACTTGGAGGTTGCCTCTATCGCGCTTCTGGCGCTATGGGACAAGCTCAAACCGGGCGCAGAGACCGGTCGCGCCTATTGGCATTGCAGCCCAATGGCGTCAACGAGGTCGCCTGCTCTGCCTTGCAGACCCCTGACGATCGTGCCATTTGGGCACCGCAGGCTATACTCGACTGAACCGCTGAAGGTCGTCCCAACCAGGGCGGTGGTCTGCGTGCCGCCTCCCGCCAGCTCGATGCAGTCCACGCTCAACATATCAATGACCCCTACGCCACCGTTCCCGACCCTCCCGCGGATGCCTACCACAACGTAGCCTGCGGGGCAGTTCAAGCTATAGGGAGAGCCGCCCGCACCGCCTGCGCTGGTTGTCGTTGATTTCACCCCGGAAAGCGTCGCGCCAGCGATGCTATCACACTGCACCTGCACCTGGTTGACGTTGCTGCCTGCCCGCCCCTGGATGCCAGTGGCCGCGGCCCCTGGCGGACAGGCTAACGCATAGGGACTCCCCCCGGATCCACCAACAGTGGTTGTGGTCACAGCTGGCGCTGTCAGGGTGACCGTAGGCGTGGCCGGTGTCGGCGTCTGGGTGGGCGTGGACGTGATCTCGGTCGCGGGCGTCTGAGTGGGCGTGTCCGTTGGCTCGGTTGTAGGCGTGTCGGTCGGCGTGACCGGGGTGGGCGTGTATGTTGGCT
>DAOUAT010000284.1:0-10146 GCA_034433275.1 Anaerolineae bacterium | reverse complement strand
CGCATCCCCCGCAGCAGCACGGACGATTATGCGGAGGATGTAATCAAGGAGCGCCAGGGCTTCATCGCGCAGTTTTCCGGCACAACGCCCCAACACCTGTGGCGCTACTCCTTCGACCCCCACCTGGCCAAGGGCAACTGCGAGCACTTCACCGGCGTGGCGCAAGTGCCGCTGGGCTTTGCCGGGCCGCTAAAGGTTAACGGCGAGCACGCGCAAGGCGAGTTTATCATCCCCCTGGCCACGGCCGAGGGCACGCTGGTCGCCTCATACAACCGCGGCATCAAGGTGCTCAACCAGTGCGGCGGCGTCAAGTGTACGGTGGTGGATGACGCCATGCAGCGCGCACCAGTTTTCGTCTTCGAAGATGCGCGCGGCGCCCGTGACTTCGTGCAATGGGTGCAGGCCAACTTCGCCAAGCTCAAAGAGGAAGCTGAAGCGACCTCGAAAGTCGCCAAGCTCCAGTACATTGACCCCTTCCTGGCCAACAAATTCGCCTACCTGCGCTTCAACTTCCAGACCGGTGATGCGGCCGGGCAGAACATGGTGGGCCGCGCCACCTTTGCCGCGTGCAGTTGGATCATTGACCGCTATCCCGGCATCCGCCGCTTTTACCTGGAGTCCAACTTCGCCACCGACAAGAAAGCCTCGCAGATCAACATCATGCGCACGCGCGGCAAGCGGGTCACCGCCGAAGCGCTCATCAAACGCGATGTACTGATCCAACGATTGCGCGTGGAACCGGAGCAACTCGCCTATCATGCTGGCGTGGCCAACGTGGGCGCGTTCCTGTCGGGCGCTAACAACAACGGCTTGCACGCGGCCAACGCGATCACGGCCATGTTCATCGCCACCGGCCAGGACGTGGCTAACGTGGCTGAGTCCTCCGCCGGCATCATCTACTCGGAGCTGACGCCGGAGCGGGACCTGTATCTCTCGCTCACCCTGCCCTCGCTCATCGTCGCCACCTACGGTGGCGGCACCGGCCTGGCCACCCAGCGCGAGTGCTTGGAGATCCTGGGCTGCTACGGCCGCGGCAACGTCCAGAAGTTCGCCGAGATCGTCGCCGGTGTGGCGCTGGCTGGCGAAGTCTCGCTGGCCTCAGCCATCTCATCGCTGGACTGGGTCTCATCGCACGAAACCTACGGCCGCAACCGCTGACCACTGACCCCACGTTGACAAACGTGCCCGTTCCTGGGATACTGGGGATATCTTTCACCAAACGATTCCTGGAGCGGGCATGCGTCTCTCTGAACCTGATCCGCCTTACCGCCGGTTGATGGGCCTGGTGCTCGGCGCCGTGCTGGGCCTGGCCTATGGCTTGGTCGCCCAATGGATCAACCGCTTTTTTCTGCCGGGCGTGCCGCTCTATCAGCCGCCACTGGGCCCGCTAGGTAACAGCACGCTGTTCGCCGCGGGCGGCGCCCTGCTCGGCCTGATCTGCGCATGGCCGGCCGGCGGGGTGCAGGGCGCGTTCCTCGCCAGCGCGGTCAGCGCGCTGCTATTGGTGGGGGGCAGCTTCGCAACGACCCGGCCCAGCGGCAATCTCATGATCGCTATCGTGATCACTGGCGGGTTCCTGATGCTGCCGTTCTGGGGACTGCTAGTGCCGTTCCTGGCCGCGCTGCGCTGGGGTGTGAATCATCTGGAAGAGGCGCAACGCGAGCGCCAGCCGCTCTATCGCCGCTTGCCGGGGCCACTGTTGCTGGTGCTGGCAGCAGGCCTGGCCGGCGCACTGTCGCTGCACCGGCCTGATGCACGGATGGCGCTGGCGCGCATGGATGCGCTGCTGCGCGCCGGCCTGGGGGCAGCGGTCCCATCCGCGCTGCCCGAGCCTTTGCAGAGCCCCGATGTCGGTGACTTCCTTGCCCACGGACGCACAGCCACCTACACCCTGGCCGCCGAGTCCCGCCGCGTGGAACGCTTTCGCATCCCGCGGCCGGGGCGGAATTTCGATAACCACCAATTCGTAGTGGCACGCTTCGCCGACGGCTGGAGCCTCGCCTGTGTCTATATCACCCTCGATGAGGCGCCACGCTGTCGCGGCTTCGACCAACTGCCGCCCTGATGCGCCGGAGAGACTGCTCCCATGACCGCACAGCCACCTGAGCCGCGTCCCTCAATCTGGGCGCAGGCCACCAAACCGACACCGGAACTGATGCGCGCGCTGAAAGTGCGGCGCTATGCTATCGGCATCGTGTTGGGCGCTGCGTTGGGGTTGAGTTACGGCCTGATATCGCAACTCATCAACCGGCTGGCCTTGCCCGGCGTCCCGCTGTATCAGCCACCCCTGGGCCCTGTGGGCAACACCGTGCTGAACGCCCTGGTTGGCGCCGGCCTCGGCTTCCTGACGACGCGGCCCGACGGCGCGGCGCCCGGCATCTTCATGGGCAGCATCGCCAGCGCCACCGCGATCGTGGTCAACACGCTGCTGCGCTTGGGCGGCGTCGTAGATGCCCCCACCGCGCTCGTCACAGGGTTCGTGTTCTCTGCGCCCATCGCGTGGCTGACCGTGCCAGTGATCGCCCTGCTGCGCTGGGCCGTTGACCGGCAAGTGGACGCTTTTCGCGGCGGTGAATCGCTGTTGGCACGGCTGCGCACGCCGATCGCCCTGGTGCTGGTGATGGCTGCGTTGGCTGCCTTCGAACTGTTACCCGAAACTGCACGCACACAGTTGACCCACGCGCACGGCCTGCTGCAGACCGGTCTGGCCAGCGCTTCAGGCAGCCCGGCCAGCTTACCTGCACCGCTGCAAGGGCCGCGGATGCGCGCCTTTCCACCGGCCGGCGGCCGCAACTATACCCTGGAGTGGACCAAATACGACCTGGACCGCTTCATCGAGCTGCGGCCACCTTCGTCATACGACCAGCACGCGGCCGTGATCGCCCGCTTCGACAACGGCGCAACAGTCGTCTGTCTGTATCCCACGCCCAGGAGCGAGCCGAATTGCGGGAGCTACTGACAGCCACGTAGGGGCGGGGTTTGCCCGGGTAACGCGGGCGCGCCTTACTCGGCAGCCGCGTGATGGCGATGGATCCCCCGCTAATGCGAAGAACCCCGCCCCTACAACTGGTTCCGAATACACCCCAAAAATCAGCAGGTGCTCATGACCGATATCGCCATCCAGGAAACCTACCCCGACAGCGTGGCCCACTGTTACGGCTGCGGCCGGCTGAACGAGCACGGCTTGCAGATCAAAAGCTATTGGAACGGCGCGGAGGCCGTGTGCTATTTCCAGCCGCGATCCTACCACACCGCCATCCCTGGTTATGTCTATGGCGGCCTGATCGCCTCACTGATTGACTGCCACGCCACCGGCACGGCGGCGGCGGCGGCCGGTCAAGCCGAGGGCCGCGCCATCGGCGCCGACGAGGCCCCGCGCTTCGTCACCGCCTCGCTCAAGGTGGATTTCTTGCGCCCCACCCCCCTCGACGCCATGCTGGAGCTGCGCGGCCACGCCGTGGAGGTCAAAGGCCGCAAGGTTGTGCTGGAGGTCACCCTTGCGGCCGGCGGCCAGATCTGCGCCCGCGGCGAAGTCGTTTGTGTGCGCATGCCGGAGAGGTTTGGTGGATGACGGACGACGCATGACGGACGACGGACGACGAATGACGAATGGCGAATGACGGAATACCGATAGTGGATTGCACAAAGCGCAGTACGCAATATGCAGCACGCTTCACGAGGTGACCATGTTCCAATCCAACCTGCTCCGAAACAAAACCATCCTGATCACGGGCGGCGGCACGGGGCTGGGGCGCTCGATGGGAGAGCGCTTCTTGCAGCTGGGCGCTCGGCTGGCGATCTGCGGCCGGCGGGAGGAGGTGCTGCGCACCACCGCCGATGAGATGACCGCCGCGCACGGCGGCGAGGTGTTCCCCGTGCCGTGTGATGTGCGCGACCCCGATGCGGTGGAGCGCATGATCGGCGCCGCGTGGGAGCATTATGGCGGCGTGGATGTGCTGGTGAACAACGCAGCCGGCAACTTCGCCAGCCCCACCGAGCGGCTGAGCCCGCGCGCCGTGGATGCCGTACTGGGCATCGTGCTGCACGGCTCCTTCTACTGCACCCTGGCGCTGGGCAAGCGGTGGATCGCGGCCGGTCGCGGGGGCCGCGTGCTCAACATCGTCACCACCTACGCCTGGACCGGCTCCGCCTATGTGGCGCCCTCGGCCGCGGCCAAGGCCGGCGTGCTGGCGCTGACGCGCTCCCTGGCGGTGGAGTGGGCGAAGTACGGCATCACCCTGAACGCCATCGCGCCCGGCCCCTTTCCCACCCCCGGCGCGTGGGAACGGCTGATGCCCAGCCCGGAGCTGGCCCAGGCCGCGTTGAACCGCGTCCCGCTGAAACGCGTGGGCCGGCACGAGGAGCTGGCCGACCTGGCCGCGTTCCTGGTCTCCGACGCGACCGGCTACATCAACGGTGAATGCGTGGTGATTGATGGCGGCGAATGGCTGAAGGGCGCCGGGCAGTTCACCTGGCTGGAAGCGCTCAGCGACGCCGAGTGGGCCGCGTTTGCGGCGCGGGCCAGGGGCGCGAAATAGGGGATGGGGTCAGGCGTCAGGCCCGGATCGAACCTGTAACTGCCGCTGGCGCTGCGGTCATAAACGTGTAACCTGAAAATCGCGGCCGGCTATTCTGGAATCGAGGCTTTAGCCGGTCTCTCGCGATGTGTACCCAACCGGCTGAAAGGAACCCAATGACAACCTATCTACCATCCGCAACCCGTTACGACGCCGTGTACTATCGGCGCTGCGGCCGCAGCGGACTCAAGCTGCCGGCCATCTCCCTGGGCCTGTGGTACAACTTCGGCGGCGTGGATCCGCTGGAGAACGGCCGCGCGCTGCTGCGCCGCGCCTTCGACCTGGGCATCACCCACTTCGACCTGGCCAACAACTATGGCCCGCCTCCCGGCTCGGCCGAGGAGACCTTCGGCCGCATCTTCGCCCAAGACTTCAAGCCCTACCGCGACGAGCTGATCATCTCCAACAAGGCCGGCTACTACATGTGGCCTGGCCCCTACGGCGAGTGGGGATCGCGCAAGTACCTGGTCGCCAGCCTCGATCAGAGCCTCAAGCGCATGGGGCTGGAGTACGTGGACATCTTCTACAGCCACCGGCCTGACCCCGAGACGCCGCTGGAGGAGACCATGGCCGCGCTGGACTTCATCGTGCGCAGCGGCCGCGCGCTCTACGCCGGCATCTCCACCTACAATCCGGAGCAGACCCGCCGGGCATCGGCCATCCTGCGGCAGCTCGGCGCCCCCTGCCTGATCCACCAGCCGCGCTACAACATGTTCGACCGCTGGATCGAGGGCGGCCTGCTGGACGTGCTGGCCGAAGAGGGCATCGGCTGCATCTGCTTCTCGCCGCTGGACCAGGGCATCCTCACCGACAAGTACCTGCGGGAGATCCCCGCCGACTCGCGCGCGGCCAGGCTGGAGAACCAGTTCCACTGGGGCGACCGGGTCTCAGCCGAGCGCATCGCCCAGGTGCATCAGCTCAACGCCATCGCCCGGGCCCGCGGCCAAACACTGGCCCAGATGGCCATCGCCTGGGTGCTGCGCCACAAGGGCATGACCTCGGCCCTGGTCGGCGCCAGCAAGGTGCGCCAGATCGAGGACGCGGTGGGGGCGCTGGACAATCTGGCGTTTGCGGCGGAGGAGTTGGGGGCGATCGAGGGGATTTTGAGCGGAGGGCCGCATTAGTCCGCGGCCCGTAGTCGAAGGATGTGGCCTTGACTCAGTAGATCATAGATTCAAGCTCAGAGGGGGTCTGTGACCCCCGACCGCCGGTCACAGACCGGCTTGAAGCATTAAAATCATGATCTACTGTGACTGCTGACTTCTGCCCCAACGTGAAACACACCCCACCCTCGTGTCTGCCCTTGACGAATGACCAAGATTTGTATACAATCGTATACAAATCTTGGTCAAAAAGGGATAATCATGTCTGTACCTGCTGCGCCCACTCATCACTATTGACAAGCGTAACCCTCAAATCGGCTGAGGCAAGCTTTCGCCAGGGCTGGCAAGAGGCCGTGACAGGACAAACTCAACCTCTCTGTGAGAGACCTCACCCATTCAAGGCGTGTTGCATCACCGATCAGGACATGATACAATCCACGTAAGACTAGAGGAAAGACGCGATGAAGACGCCTGTGTAGGATGAAATTTAACTACGATTCTGAAACGGATTCATTATACATCAAGCTGGCTGACCGGCCGGGCCAAGAAGCCAGTGAAGTCGTACCAGGCGTCGTGGTTGATTACGATGCGGACGGGCAGATTGTCGGCATTGACATCGAACACGCCAGTCAAGTGTCCGGCTTTTTGTCCATGCTGGTGAATAGCGCGATCCGCCAAACAAGTGCGACAGTCCCAGCCTGACCCTGTGCAACTGGGAGGAGCGCCGTGACACATCCATCCCGCTGGCTACTACTGCTAACGTTTTGTGCCTGGCTTGCCGTGGCAGCGCCTACCGGCGCACAGACCTTAACACCTGCGCCAGCGGCCACCGATACGCCACCACCCCCGACCGCCACGCCAACGCCGACGTCCACCCCCACCGCGACCCCCTCCCCCGCGCCGGCGATCATCGTGATCCAGGCCACGCCTATGCCCACGCCCGCGCCCCAGGGCAACTGGTGGCAGCAGATCTGGGCGGCCTACCAACGCGAGATCACCCTGGGCCTGATCACCGCGCTCATCGGCTTGTTGGTCGGCGTGTTCCTGAAGCAGATCGCCGGATCACTGGCCAGGGGGGCCAGCCGCCTCTTCCACATCCTCTTCGACCGCTTCGCCAGCGCGCCGATCTTGCGCCTGCGGTATGATAAGACGTATCGCAAGCGTCTTGCTGAAAAACGGCGCGAGTTGGATTCTTCGAGAATACTTGAGTGGCCGGTTCTGTTGGACAAGGTCTACATCGCAGCCGGCTTGAGCAAAGAAACTCGTGCAGATATAGATGGTTCAACCTTCAATCCTGCTCAATATCGCGAAGATCGCCTGCGCCTTCAGAAGAAGAACGCTTATGGGCCATGGGAGGCCATTCGCCAATCTCATCGTCTGGTCGTCTTAGGCGGGCCCGGCGCAGGCAAGACGACCTACCTATCGCATCTGGCCTTCAAGTGCGCCCGACGTGAGCAATTGCCCGACTATACGCCGATCTTCTTGAAACTGGCGACAGTCGGGGAGGTAACACGGCTGGAAGACAAGTTCTCTGATGTCTTCGAGCAACATGGGTTTCCCAACGCTGGCCCCTTCATTCGCAATCGGTTGGCTGCCGGGCGCTGCCTGATCTTGCTGGATGGATTAGACGAAGTTTCCACCGTTGCAGAATATGAACGGGTCATCGGACTGGTGCAGCAATTTGCTGATGAGTACGTGCGGGACCAAGAAAAGGGCAACATCCTGGTTGTGTCCTGCCGCACGCACAGCTACAGAGAACGACCGCCACTGAGCCTTGATTTTGCTGTTACGGAAGTGATGCTGTTCGACGATGACGCCATCGAACGGTTTGTGCATCAGTGGTTCGGCCAGGAAGATCTGCACGCTCGCTACCAGGAGGACTTGCGACCATACGCCGATAGACTTCTGAAAGTCTTGCACGCTAACCCCACCCTGCTGGATTTAGCGCGCGAGCCGCTGCTGCTCTTGCTGATCGTGGACTACTACCGCGTCCAACCCAAACTTCCGCGCCGCCGGGCTGCTCTCTATCGAGCGTGCGTCGCCACTCGTATCACCCGCTGGAACATCAAGCGCGGCACACATTTGGGGCGCTTCGAGGAGGAAGACAAATCTCGCATGTTGAGTGAACTGGCCCTGTATCTCTACCAGGGAGAGAAGACAACGAGTTTGATTGATCGCCAGGCGCTCTTGGAGTGGCTGAGAAAGTTCATGCCCGCTTTGCACCAACCGATCGAGGCAGCGCCCGCATTTCTCAATGAAGTGCTCGAGGACAGCGGTTTATTGCAGGAGTGGGGTATCCGGCTTTATGGCTTCTCGCTCAAGGCGTTGCAGGAGTTTTTCGCCGCCCAAGCGATCGAACAACTTGGCCCAGAAAAGGGAGCACTCTTGTTGGCCGAGCACCTGGCGGACGAGGACTGGGAGCAAGTTATTTATCTCTATTGCGGCCTGACCGCCCACGCCGATCCGCTGCTGGAGTGCATTCTTGCGGGCGTTGAAGCTCGTGGCAAAGCCGCGTGGCTGCAGGCAGGTCGTTGCCTGGCAGAAGGGGCCAGAGACGTGGACACGCAACGCTGCCAGCAAACCGCCGAAGGGCTGGTGACCTTGCTGCGCGGAGGAACTGGGGTTGCCAGTGACGCCCTGACGCTTGAGCAGGCCGCGACTATCCCTGAATGGCTGGCCGTGTTTGCCGCCGCGATGCTGCCAGACCATGTGGCCGGATTACTAGCAAGTGACGCCGTGGCCGATGTGCTGGTGGCTAGTCGTCTGCTCGACACGTTGCCTGCGGGCGCAGAGCCAACCCTCCGTGCTGAGGTGAAACAGCGCCTGGCCGAATTGACCCGCGACACCGGAGGCACGTCCGAGCAGCGGGTCGCTGCCGCAGCCGCACTGGGCCGCGTGGGGACTGCTGGCGATGCACAGGCTGCCGCCGCCCTCCGCGCCAACCTCCTCCACCCCGACCCCGCCACCCGCGCCGAGGCCGCGCGCGCCCTGGCCCGCCTGAGCGCGCGTGACGACGAAACCGTCGCCGCGCTGCTCCGCCTCTACCCGGCCGACCCGGCCGACGCGGCCCGCCACGCCGCATTGGAAGCGCTGCTGGCCCTGGGCCGGCACGCCGACGTGGGCATGGTGCTCGTCCCGGCCGGCGAATTCCTGATGGGCAGCGCGGACGACGACCGCGAGGCCGAAAAGGATGAGAAGCCGCAGCACCGCGTCTACCTGCCCGCCTACGCCCTGGATCGCACCCCCGTCACCAACGCGCAGTACCGCCGCTTCATCGAGGCCGGCGGCTACGGCAACCCGGCGTACTGGAAAGAGGCCATAGCAGCCAAACGATGGAAGGACGGCGCGTACCTGGATTACTATCAGGACAACAAGCCGCAAACCGAACCGCGGTACTGGAAGGACGCTAATTTCAACGGTGACCAGCAACCGGTGGTCGGCGTCAGTTGGTACGAGGCGCTGGCCTACGCGCGCTGGGCCGGCAAGCGGCTGCCCACGGAGGCAGAGTGGGAGAAGGCGGCGAGTTGGGCGGAGGAGCAGGGGAGCGGAGGAGCAAGGGGGCAGGGGCGCAAGCTGCGCTATCCGTGGGAGGATGCGTGGGATGCGAAGCGGTGCAACACCAAGGAGGACGGGCCGGGCAAGACGACGCCGGTGGGGGCCTATTCACCGATGGGTGATAGTGATAGCCCCTGCGGCGCGGCCGACATGGCCGGCAACGTCTTCGAGTGGTGCAGCTCGGCCAATCGGGGCTACCCCTATGACCCTAACGACGGCCGCGAGGAACTGGGCGGCGGCGATGACGTCGTACGTGTGTTGCGCGGCGGTTCATGGGCGACGGATCGCAAATGGGTGCGGTGCGCCTCTCGCAACGGGTGCATCCCGGGGGACTGGATCTACAATTGGGGTGTTCGGGGTTGCTGCTCCACGTCTTCTCTCGTCAGCGGTTCTGGATCCTGAGCTTCTGTTGTTCTGGATTCTGGCTGCTGAACTTCTGGGGGGTGTGGGGGGCTACGCCCCCCACCGCGCGAAAAATGTAGGGCAATTTGGCAAATTGCCCTACACCTTGAGTCTATGAAAACCTTCAAGCACCTCTATCCGCGCATCTGCGCCTTCGAGAACCTGGAGCTGGCCTTTCGCAAGGCCCGCCGGGGCAAACGCGGCCGGCCGGATGTGGCCGCGTTCGAGCTGGACATGGACATCGAGCTGTTGGCGCTCCAGGAGGAGTTGGTCGCGGGCACGTATCGTCCGGGCCGCTACCGTCACTTCACGATCTACGAAGGCAAGCCGCGGCGCATCAGCGCGGCGCCGTTCCGGGATCGCGTCGTCCACCATGCGCTGTGCAACGTCATCGAGCCGATCTGGGAGGCGCGCTTCATCCACGACTCCTATGCGTGCCGCGCCGGCAAGGGCACGCACGCCGCGTTGGATCGCTGCACCCACTTCGCCCGGCGTTATCCCTACGTCTT
>DAOUAT010000283.1:0-2819 GCA_034433275.1 Anaerolineae bacterium | reverse complement strand
ACCTCCACCCAGGCCCTCTGCGCCATCAAACTCTTCTGGGAGAAAACCCTCCGCCGTCCCTGGCCCGCCGAGGTGGCCCTGGTCCGCGCCGATCCCCGGTTCAAACTGCCGGTCATCCTCTCGGCTGGCGAAGTGCGCCGCCTCCTGGCCCACGTCCCGGCCCTCGATCATCGCGTCGCGCTGACCACGATCTATTCCTGCGGCCTGCGGCTGGGCGAGGCGCTCAAGCTGGAGGTGGGCGACATTGATTCGGGGCGGATGTTCCTGCACATCCGCGGCGGCAAGGGCAACCAGGATCGTTACGTCCCGCTGCCCCAACGCACGCTCGAATGGCTGCGCGCACTCTGGAAGACCCATCGCCATCCGCGGCTGCTCTTCCCGGCCAAAGGCCACTCCGGCCGGGGCGCCGCCACCGCCACCGCGCCGATGGATCGCTCCACGCTCCAACGGGCCTTCCGGCTGGCGCTCCAGGCCAGCGGGGTGAAGAAGGCCGCGCACATCCACACGCTGCGCCATTCGTATGCGACCCACTTGCTGGAGGCGGGGGAGAACCTGCGGCAACTCCAGGTCAACCTCGGTCATCACAGTCCCAACGTGACGGTGATCTACACGCACCTCACCTCGCTCTGCCAGACCCAGCATCAGCAACGGCTCAATCACTGCATGGCCGATCTCTGAGGGCCGGCCATGGCGTCGCCCGTCGTCTCCCCCGGCGGCACGGTGCGTCTGCACGAGGGGTTGGTCCGGCACGGGCCGGCCTACCTCGCGCGCTTTGGCGCCACGCTGCCGTCCCGCCAACGCGAAGTGTTGCGCACCCTGCTGCGCTGCCGCACCCCGGCCCTGGGCGGCGCGCTGCATCAGTGTCGGCAATGCGGCCAGCGTCACTTCACCTACCACTCCTGCAACGACCGGCATTGTCCGCAGTGCGGGCGGGAAGCGGCGGAGGCGTGGCTGGCGGCGCAACAGGCGTTGCTCCTGCCCGTGCCCTACTTCCTGGTGACCTTCACCGTGCCGGAGCAGTTGCGGGGCTGGTTGCGAAGTCATCCGGCGTTGGGCTACGACCTGTTGTTTGCCGCCAGCGCGCAGGCGTTGCAGGACCTGGCCCAAAGCCGGCTTGGGGCCACGCTGGGGATGCTGGGCGTGTTGCACACCTGGAGCCGCACGCTCATTCATCATCCGCACATCCACTTCCTGGTGGCCGGGGGCGGCTTGAGCCGCGACCAACGCACCTGGGTGAGTGCGAAGCCGAACTTCCTGCTGCCGGTCAAGGCGCTGAGCGACCGCTGCCGCAACCGGTTTCGGCAACGGCTGATGCGGGAAGCGCCGGAGGAACTGCGCCAGATCGCCGCGGGCGTGTGGCAGCAACGCTGGGTGGTGCACAGCGCGGCGGTGGGGTCGGGCGAACCGGCGTTGCGTTACCTCAGCCGCTATGTGTTCCAGACCGCCACGGGCAACCGCGCGTTGCCGGTGCAACCTGATGGGCGGTTGCGCTGGCGGTATCGCGACAGCGGCACGCGGGCGTGGCGGCACGTGGACCTGGAACCCGGCGAGTTGGTGCGGCGCTTTCTGCAACACGTCCTGCCGCGCGGCTTTCATCGCGTGCGCCGCTTCGGCTGGTGGCATCCGGGGGGACGGGGCAAGCTCAAGCGGGTGCGGGCGTTGCTGCGCCAGCGGCCCGTGCTGAGCGCGGCGGAAGCGGCCGCCTGGCAACCACCGCAAGGCGACCTGCCCGAACCGGCGGACGCTCAACCTTCAACCCCCACGCCGCCACCCCTGAAGTGCGCGCGGTGCGGCGGCGCGCTGGTGCTGGTGGAACGCTGGCGTCCCGGCCAACAACCCGCGTGGCGCGGCCAGGATCGTGCGCCGCCATGAAGTCATCGGAAGCCCCAGACTCCAGGAGAGGGGCGCGCCCGGCGCAACAGACGCCGGGGACGCGGACCGGCGGGGTGTGTCCGCGGCGGGCGCGGAGCGGCGTCGCCGGGGGTGGAGAGGGCGACCCCCGCGCCGGCCGGGGGCCTGGCCCGGGCTTGAAGCGCGCTGCGGAGTTGCCGCCGGCGGGCGGTGCGGGGGGCAACCGGCTGGGCGGAATGGCGGCGGCACGGGCGGGCGGGAGACTTTCCGCAAAGCGGCCGGCGGCAGGCCTCACGAACCTTTGACCGCGGCTGCGTTCAACCCGGGAATGTAAAGAACGCGGGGGCGGCGTCAGAACCCGCGCAGATCACCAACAAAGCCAACCTCCCAAGCCCTTCACGCCCCCGCGTTCTCTACATTCCTTTGGAGTGTTAGGCGGCTGGTGTGCTGACTGAACGTAAAAATAGTCTCTCATCTCTGGTCAATGTGCGCTCCGCCGTGGAGCGTGCGTCAAGAACAAGCTCGAACATGTCGTTCTCCGGTGCGGAGACAAAGCCAGCCATCAAACTGTATGGCTGGAAAACTGTGACATCGGTGGGAAAGCCAGTGGCGGTGGCAAACTGCTGGGCACGCTCGGCGGAACTGAAGAACGGCAATGCCTGTCTGCCGTCCCGCTCGTAATTGAAGGGGAACACCGAGTCGTCGTCGCCAATCTCTGCCACGTCAATCCTGTGAGCCGCGATGATGTCGAAGGCTGCGGGGTCGGTGACGCTCGGAATCGCAGGTGCGCCGCGAAGACCGACGGCAAGAATCCAAATATCGCCAGCGGCCAGCTTGGTGATGAAGTCGCGCGACTCATCCGAGAGCATCGGCTTCGGCTTCGAGAAAATCTTGAGGATGCTGTCGAGCATAGACGCGTGAAGCCGCCTAACACTCCAAAGGAATGTAGAGAACGCGGGGGCGTGAAG
>DAOUAT010000282.1:0-13519 GCA_034433275.1 Anaerolineae bacterium | reverse complement strand
CAGATCCACCAACTCACTGACGATCAGGTCCTTGACGGTCTGGCCTTTGCTGATGATCGGGTCGCCGGGCGGGTTGACGCTGTCGCCCAGGGCGGAACGCGTGAAGCGGTAGGCCGCGTGGGCGCCGTGGTCGAGCACGAACAACGAATCACCGCTGGCCAGCACCCGGTCCAACCGCTGCGCGGGATCCTTGAAATCCCACAACGGCACCAGCCCATAGAGCGGCGTTACCTTCTGGATGCGATCTTGCACCGCCTGGTAGCGCGCTTGCAGCTCGGCGATCCGCGAATCGGTCGCGCGCAGGGCGCGGGCCTTGTCCAGGAAATCGCGCGCCTCGCCCAGGCGCTGCCCGGCCAGGGTGTCGTCTTGCGCCGTCTCCGCCTGGGTCAGGACCGCGGCCGCGCCTTCCAGAGCTTGGGTGAGCTGCGTCTCGGCCGCGCGGTTGCGCACATACAGCATCGCCAGGACGACGCCGATGATCAGCAGCGGGATGACGGCCAGCGCGATCACCGGCCAGATGCTGCGCCGGCCGGGGGCGGGCCTTTCGATTGGGGCGGCCTCGGTGGCTGCCGGCGCGAAGTCCGGTTCCAGGTAGGGGAGCGACTCAGGCGCCGGCGCGGGAGGCCGCGGCCGGGGCATCGGCGGCAGTTTGATGCTCGGCCGCCCTCTCGGCGACGGCTGCGCAGGGAGCGGTTCGGCCGGCGGCCCCGGTTCGGTCACGGGGGAAGGCGCGTCTTCGTCTGCGTCGCGATCCAGGCTCAGCGGTCGGCCGGCGGCCGGGGCGCCTTTGGCGGCCGTCGCTGGCGGCTCAGCAGGAGTGAGCACGGGCGTAGGCGCGGGCTGCGCCGGCGTCTTGCTGCCCAGGGTCGGTGGCGGCGTCATCCGTACTTCCGGGATGTCCCGGACGAACCCGATCAGCAGGGCGCTCAGATCGGCTTTGCCCGCGAGCTGGGCCAGGTATTGGGTGGCCAGGTTGACATCGGGGGCGGCCGCGGCGACGGCCAACGCTTCGAGCGCCACCTGGTCAGGCCAGGTGCTTTGCGCCATTAGCACCATGCTACCCGGTTCCACGGTGGTTTCATAGATGGAGATGTCGGGCCGTTCCTCGCCGCCAAGGGCGACGCCCCAGTCACCGAGTTGGGCCGGGAACTGCTCGATGGTTTTCGGGTGGCTGACCAACACCAACGACGGGCCGGCCTGTGCGATCACGAGATGGCTGCCGTAACGCACTACCAGGCTCATCCCGCCGCGCCACTGGGCCTCGGTCAGCGCCTCGTTGGCGCGACGTAACACCGCGTGGACGCTCCGAGCTGCCTGGCGCAGCGCAGCATCTACGCTGGTGCCCATTTCGTAAAAAGCGGTCTGTGCGGCATTCAGCATCTGGCGATACAGGGCCGTATGGCCGTCACCCGTGACCTCGATGAGCATGTACAAGCTGCCGCGTTCGGCGCTGGGCAGGTCTGGGGCCGGCTCCACCGCGCGCACGTTGATCGCGCGTGGCTGCCAGCGTCCCCCAGAGGTGCTAAATTGACCGACAGTGGTGCGGAGTATTTGCGGCATGGCGCCAACTCCTGTGGGCATGATGAGCGAATCTGCGAATGGGCGAATCAGCGACTATCAAGGAGGTGCGCTGTCAGCAACTGGTGCGCGCAGACGGGCAACCTCCAACCTCTAACCGATTGTAAGCGACCGCGGGCGTTTTGTCAATCGTTTGCCAGCCTACGCCTACCTGGGCTATAATGGGTGCGAAAATCTGTTCGGAGGCTGCCTGTGGCGCTGGAGTTGAACAAACTGACGGGGCAGGTGGATGCGCTGGGCCGCGCGATGGCGGATCGGCGTTCCGATCTGACTGAACGCGTGCGCGAGGCCCGGGCACTGCTGACCGAACAGCCCCAGGTCACGGCGGCGCTCACGCAGAAGATCGAGGCTGCCCGGAAGATTGATGTGTGGCGCCGGGGGGCCATCCCCCGCGGCGCGCGCCTGGACGAGCGCCGGCGCGTGGTGGACAGCCTCACCACCTGCACTCTTATTTCGACCGACGGCAGTCAGATCTACCCCGACCGGCACAGCTTCGCCCCATACTATCTGCTGAACACCGGCGCCATCGTGCTCCGGATCGGCAGCGGCCAGGCGCCCACGGTGACCAGCACCCCAGAGATCTTCTTCGAACAGGCCGACCTGTACGATGCCGATGGCCAAATCCGCACCGCCGACTACATCAGCGCGCAGCGTAACCGCCGCGAGCTGCAGGCCCTGGCCGATCTGGCCGAAGCCGAGCGGATTGCCCTGGGCGGTGACCTATCGGTCCCCATCGTGTGCCTGACGGATGGCCCGCTGCTGCCCTGGGTGCGGCCTGACCCGGCTAACAGCGACACA
This sequence comes from Anaerolineae bacterium, assembly GCA_034433275.1. GTDB lineage: Bacteria > Chloroflexota > Anaerolineae > CG2-30-64-16 > CG2-30-64-16 > DAOUAT01. Next base: position 11,143 of record DAOUAT010000282.1, on the reverse strand, counting down.
TTGGCCGAGGAGATCGTCTTCTTCGCCGACCAGATGGCGCGGTTGCGTCGGGCCGGTGCGATCCCTATCGGCTATGTGGATCGCCCCGGCAGCGCGTATGTCCTGCGCATCCTGGAACTCCTTCAGCTGTCGCTGGAGGAGATCACGCGTGATAAGCTCCGCAGCGGCCGTTATCTGCAGCTCGCCGACCGGCAGCTTTTTGCCGACCTGGCCCCCAATGAGCGCACCGGCTTGTTTGAGCCCAATTCGGAGGCCAACGACCGGTATGCAGCGCTGGCGAATGGCGACCGCATCGCGTTCGCCTACCTTAACGTGATGCGACCGGGCCGCGGCAGTGGCAGCGCCATCGCCCGCATCGAAGCGCCCGGTTGGATTGCGTCCGATCCGGTCAAGCTGGACATCGCCCAGGCGGCCCTTTACGCCAATTGCGAGCCCACCAACTACCCCTACGTTCTGGCCCGCGCCCACGAGCTGGCGGTGGTCGGCCAGGCCGAGAAGTCCGACCTGGAGCAGATGCTGTTCCAGGCGCTGCTGCGCAACGGCATGATGCCGGAGGTTTCGTTCAAAGCGGCCAACAAGTTGCTGACCGGGGGCGGGCGGCGCTGATGAGCACTGGCTAAGGAGGAGGCAATGAGGGATAGCGAATACACCATCGTGGGGCGCGTGTTGCGATCTACCACGAGCAGCTTCACTGTGGGCTGCCGGCAGCTCATGGCAGCGCAAGACCAGCTCGTCCCGCAGTTCGGCGCGCTGGTGCGCGCCGAACTCGCGAACGGAACACGGGTCTACGGCCTGATTTACAACGTCACCATCGAGGATGACGCGTTCGTGCGCCAGTTGGTGGCCGCGGGGGTCGAGAGCCCTGAAATCATCGAAGATCAACGCCAGAAGCGCCAGGTGCCGGTGGTGGTGGAGGTGGTGGTGGCCGGCTCCGGTCGCGGGCTGGAGGTCTACCACCGCCTGCCCGCGCAGCCGCCCAGCACCCTCGATCTGATCTACCTCTGCAACGCGGCCGAGGTTGTCCGCTTCACAGAGCGTCACGACTGGCTGCGCACCATCCTCGGTTCGATCGAGGCCCCGGTTGATCAGCTTGTGATCGCAGCCTTGCGCCAGGCCACCCAAGCCCGGCCGCCGGATCAACGGGAGGCATATCGCATTTCGGCCGGCCGCGAGCTGGCGAAGTTGTTGGCGCTCGATTTGTCTCGGCTTGACGGCATCCTGCGGGGCATCAGCCAGCCATGACCGTCGGGGATTTCGCCGATCTCGCTCTGGCCCGCCGCCTGGAAGGCGCAGACGCGGCCAAGTACGCGGATTACGCGCATGCCCGCCCCAACGTGGTGCCTGATTTGAACCCGGCCGTCTTGCCGGTGGCCGGTGGCATCGCGGTCTATGCCGGTGACAACTCACCTTATAGCCGCGCCGTGGGCCTGGGGTTGCACGGCCCGCTGGCCGAGGCTGAGTTCGGCCGTGTTGCTGGGTTTTATCGCGGGTACGGCATCCCCGGCCAAGTCAGCCTGTGCCCCTTGGCCGATGGCTCGCTGGTGGAACTGGTCAATCGCGCCCGTTACCAGATTGAGATGTTCATGCACGCGTGGTATCGCGCACTTGGGCCTGGCGAGACTTTCCCGGCCCCGGCCTCTGGCATCCTGGCCCGTCCCATCCGGCCCGATGAGGTGGATCTGTGGGTGCGGGTCGCGTTCGGCGGCGGGCTGGACAGCGACGATGCGCTGCCGCACCGCACGGCCATCATTGCCGCCTACCCCTACATGGCGCACACCACCTGCTACCTGGCCTGGCTGGACGGCGTCCCGGCCGGCGCCGCGACCCTGGCGGCCCACGATGGCGTGGCGAGCCTTTTCGGCGCCCGCACACGTCCGTGCTGTCGCAATCGCGGCGTCCAGGCCGCGCTCCTCACCCTCCGCTTGGCGGATGCGATGGCGGCCGGTTGCGACCTGGCCCTGGTCCACACCGAGCCCGGCAGCCCCTCGCAACGCAACATCGAGCGGCTCGGCTTCCGGTTAGCGTACACTAAAGTGATGCTGCGGAGGGAAGAATGAAGTCCGTTTACAACAAGCTCACGTCTTGGGTTGTTCTGGCAGTCCTGGCCTTGTTGTTGGCGTCTGCCGCGCCGGTGGACGTCGCAGCTTGCTGCGTATCGGCGCCCGCCCCGGCATCTGCCGCGCCGGTGGACGTCGCAGTTGGTGACGAGCCCGACCTGCGCCGCGTGCATCCTGATCTGCGCCGGGCGCTGCTGGATGACGCGGCCGCGACGGATTTCATACCGGTCATTGTGGAATGGCGCCAGAGCGTGGATGTCACCCTGACCCAGGCCGCCGCGGCCGATAAGCTTGCGCAACGCCAGTCCGTTATCGCCGCGCTGCAAGTGGATGCTGCTCGTGGTGCGGCCGCCTTGCTGGCGACGCTGGATGGCGCAATGAAGCAGGGACAGGCACATACTGTGCGCAGCTTCTGGATCAGCCCGGTCATCGCGCTGGACGCGCAGCCCGAGTTGATCGCCCAGTTGGCCCAACACCCCGACGTTGTCCAGGTGCGACCGGATGCGCAGATCGCGTTGGCGCCGACCCCGTTTGCGGACGCGTCTGCCGTGGAGGATGCGCTGCCGTGGCACCTGTCCCTGATCAACGTGGGGCTGGCGCAGCAGGCGTTGGGGCTGGATGGCTCCGGCGTCGTCGTGGCAAACCTGGACACCGGGGTGGATTGGCAGCACCCGGCCCTGCTGGCGAAGTACCGGGGCTATCGCGGCCGCCTGCCCGCGATCCACCGCGGCAACTGGCATGTTTCCACTGACGAGGGGTACGTGTATCCCGGCGATGGGTACGGCCACGGCACGCACACCATGGGCACCCTGGTGGGCGGTGATGGCGAAGGCCACCGGATCGGCGTGGCGCCCGGCGCACGGTGGATCGCCGTCAAGGTCTTCAACAATGCCGGCTACACCCGGGAAAGTTGGATCCATGACGCCTTCCAGTGGGTTATCGCGCCTGAAGGGGATCCCACATTGGCCCCCGACATTGTGAATAGCTCCTGGGGGTCTGAAGTTGGGTCGGACGAACGGTTTCGACCGGATGTCAAGGCTCTGCGCGCCGCTGGCATCCTGCCCGTCTTCTCGGCAGGGAACGATGGGCCGTTTTCGGGCACGATTGGCAGCCCTGCCAGCTTCCCGGAGGCGTTTGCCGTGGCTGCGGTAGACAATGAGAAGCTGGTCGCACGCTTTTCCAGCCGCGGGCCGAGTTCCTGGGGCGAGGTCAAGCCAGAGATCGCGGCGCCCGGCGTCGAAATCGTGTCGTCGTTCCCCGGGGGTGGTTATCGCAGCGCAGATGGGACCAGCATGGCCGCGCCCCACGTCGCCGGTGTGGCCGCGCTGCTGTTGCAGGCCGATCCGACGTTGGCCCCCGATCAGCTCGAAGCGCTGCTGATCGGCACGGCCGAACCCTTGGGCGCCACCGTCCCCAACCAGGCCACCGGTTGGGGGCTGGTCAACGCGTACGCCGCGGGCATGCGGGCGACCAATAGCGGCCAGATCATAGGCCGCGTGCTCCGGGCCGATGGCGCGGGGATCGCGAACCCAGCGATTACCGCCACCAGTCGTGGGGATAAGCCACCAGTGACGGTGAGCGGCGATGCCAGCGGCGCGTTCGCCCTGGCGCTGCTGCCCGGCCGATACGACCTGACCGCCACGGCGTTCAGCTTTGCGCCGGCCACTGTGCCCAATATCGAGATCCGCCCCGGGATGAGCGCGACGGTCACATTCATTTTGCTGCCTGCACCCACCGGTGCTGTGTTCGGCCGCATCACCGATGAAGTGACAGGCGCGCCCCTGGCTGCAACCATCGTCGCCGCCGGCGTGCCAGCGATCGCACAGAGCGATCCGGCTACCGGACTCTACAGCCTGGTGCTGCCGCCGGGCGAGTATGCGCTCTCGGTCACCGCGGACGCGCATCGGATAGGCCGGCGGTCGGTGTCGTTGGTTGCCGGAGGCAGCGCAGTGTGGGATGTGGCGTTGCCATCAGCCCCACGTATCCTGTTGGTAGATAGTGGCCGTTGGTACTACGCCAGTCAGGTGGCGTATTTCGCCGATGCCCTGGATGCCCTGGACTACGCTTTCGACCTGTGGACCATCCGCGATCCCTACGGTATGAACACCGGCGTTGATGACCGGCCCACGATCTCTGTTCTCCGGCGCTACGACGCGGTGATCTGGTCCGCTCCGTCTGACGCGCCCGGTTTGATCGGCCTTGACTCAGACTTATCCGACTACCTGGCGGCGGGCGGGCATCTGTTGGTGTCCGGTGAGGATGTTGCTTTCTGGGATGGCGGCGGTTCACCCTTTGATCCGTGGGCGCCGTACCTGACCAACCTGCTATCTGTCCGCTTTGCGGCCGAGGACAACCCGACCGATCTAACCGGTGTCGCCGGCACCCCGTTCGCGGGCCTGCGCCTGGCGCTCAACACACCGGACAGCGCGCGTCAACAGTTCCTCCCTGATTCAGCCACCATCGCGAACCCGTTGATGGCTGCGGCCGTTCTGAGCTGGCAGGATGGCGCCGCGGGCGGCACGATCGCGGGTGTGTGCCGGCCCTATCGCGGCGCCTGGCTCGGCTTCGGTCTGGAGGGCGCCGGGCCGCGCACCGCGCGAATAGATGCCCTGGGTCGGTTCCTCGATTGGTTCGCGGCCGCGCCGCCGGCTCATGGCCTTGTGGTCACGGGCGATACTGCCCCACTCATCGGCCTGCCGGGCACGGTGGTTACCCAGACCATACTTCTGCACAACACAGGGGTTGAATCCGACGCAGTCGCGATCACCATGGGCGGCGGGCCCTGGCCGGTGGATCTGACATTGCCTGACGGTAGCCACGTCGCGGCCAGCGGCGTCTACACAGTCGCAAGCTGCTCGACGGTGAAGTTGACCGCTACCGTCAGCATTCCCCTTGACGTTCCGCGCGACACGATCTCGACGCACAGCCTGAACTTCACCAGCCAGGGCGGCCCCACGGCCAGCACCGCCATCACGTTGACCGCGAAGACCCCGGCGCCGGTGCTGTTGGTGGACGACGAGCGCTGGTATCACCACGAGGATCGTTACACCGAAACCCTGGAGGCTCTGGGCATCGGCTACGATCGGCTTGTCACCAACGGCGGTAAGCTGGCGCACGGGGCGGATATCCTCCCGCGCTACCCGCTGGTGGCCTGGTGGACCGGGTATGATTGGTATCAGCCGTTGGCCGCGGAGGACATGGCCAACCTGGCCGCGTACCTCGACGCGGGGGGCCGCCTGCTGTTCAGCAGCCAGGATCTCCTGGACGTCAACGGCGATGATGAGTTCGTTGCAGAGCGTTTCGGCGTCGTGGGGGCCAGCTTGAGTATTACGGCAACGGAAGTATCGGGCATCGTCGGCGGGCCGTTGCGGCAAGACCTGGGCCCGTGGCCGCTCACCTATCCGTTCCGCAACTGGAGCGACAGCCTGCTCCTTGACCCGGCCGCGCAGGCGACGCTGCACGACGAGCACCTGTACACCGTGGCCGCGGCCCGGACGGCGGAAACCTGGCGCACGGCCTTCTTCGCGTTCCCTCTGGAGACGTTGGCTGCCGGCCCCCGGCGCACCCTGATGGGCCGCACCCTGCTCTGGCTGAGCCCGCTGGGCGAAAGCCGCCTCGAAGCGCCCCCGGCCGCAGCCGCCGGCAGCCGCATCCCGGTCACGCTGACCCTGGGCCTGGCCGATGCCGCGCCGCGCGCCAGCCTGCGCGCGACCTTGCCGCTGCTGCCCGAAATGGCGCTGGTGCCCGGCAGCGTCCGCGGCCCCTGGACCTATGACGATGCCGACAACGCGCTGGTCTGGACCGGCGATCTGGCCCCCGGCGTCCCCATCGCCTTGAGCGCCGACTTGGAGTTAGCGGCCGGCATCCCGGCCGGGACGATCCTCCTGCTGGCCGCGCGGCTCGACGCCGGCGACGGCTTGATCCTGCCCGCCGAGGCGCCGGTGCAGGTGGCTGTGCCCTGGCTGACCCTGGGCCTGGCTGCGCCCGGCGGGGAGGCCGCGCCCGGCGACATCCTGGACCTCGAGCTGACCGCGGCTAACGTCGGCGCGGTCGGTGCGACGGCCCAATTGACCCAGACGCTGCCTGCAGGGCTGGAGGTCATCCCCGGCTCCGCCTGGGCCTCAGCGGGTGTGGTCGCGGCCACCGCCGAGCGGCTGACGTGGACCGCCCTCCTGGCACCCGGCGCCTCGGCCACGATCCGCTTCCAGGCGGCCGTGACGCTCCCGCGGGCCGGCGGCCGGCTGATCACGCGCGCCGACCTGACCGACGACCGCGGCCGGCTGGTCTCCGCCTGGGCCACGGTGGATGTGCCGGCGCGGGTGTATCTGCCGGTGGTATGGAGAAGTGGGTGAGTTTGAGCGTTCAGTTAGGAGGGCAATTGTTCAAAACTCTGGATCGCAATCAGGTGGATGTACAGTTCGCGGCTATGGCAAACGACGAGGGCTATCGCGCCATGCAACTTGCCATTACTGGAGAGTTTGCGCCGTACGATCGGGAAACCTGGCCGACGGATTTCATTAGTCTGTGATGTCGTAATCCCAGAAGAAATAAGGATGTGAGCTGACATTGAAGGCCGTACTCATGGACACCTCGATGGGTATTGTACGTGCCCCGTGTCAAAATGACAAGTCGCGAATGAAGGGTAAAACCATGACTGATCTGAATTTGCCCGATACCGGCTGGGATGCTCTCACTTCCGCGGCCGAGGAGCGCGCGGCCGTGCGCGCCGAGCGCGAGTATAGCGACCGCCTCGGCGTGGTCATCGGCGGGTCGCTGAGCGAGGGGCTGGCGGTCAAGCTCGACCGCGATATCTCGCTGGAAGAGCTGGCCGTAGGCCGTTACGTGGTGGCGCGTGGGCGGCGGGCGCGCTTCTTCTGCATGATCACCGACGTGGCGCTGGACAGCACCAACCCCCTGATCGCCAAGCAGCCGCCCGATATGTCCGACCCCTTCCTGGCGGCCGTCCACCAGGGCACCACGACCTTCGGCACGGTGCACCTGAGCCCGCTATTGATCCTCGAAGACGAGGCGGCCGAGCCCAAGCCGGTGAAGACCGTGCCCGCGCACTTCACCCCGGTCGCCACCGCCAGCCAGGCCGAGGTGGACCAGGTGTTCGGCGAGGAGGGGGTGCGCAAGGCGGACGGCAAGGACGTAGCGCATTTCCACGTCGGCGCGCCGCTGGACATGGAGAGCGTCAAGATTACGCTGAACCTGGCGCGGCTGGTGGAGCGCTCCAGCGGCGTCTTCGGCAAGTCGGGCACGGGCAAGACGTTCCTGTCCCGGCTGCTGCTGGCCGGCGTGATCAAGCACCGGGCCGCGGTCAACCTGGTGTTCGACATGCACAACGAATACGGTTGGGCCGGCGCCAGCGAGGACGGCGGCGGCCAGGTGAAGGGGCTCAAGCAGATCTTCCCCGGTCAGGTCAGTATCTTCACCCTGGACCCCGACTCGTCCCGCCGCCGCGGCTCCAACCCCGATTACACCGTGACCATCGGCTACGACCAGGTGGAGCCGGAAGACCTGGAGATGCTGGCCGGCATCCTGAACCTGTCCGAGCCGCAGATCGGCGCAGTGTACGCGCTGTTCCGCAAGTTCGGCCGCGAGTGGCTGGCGCACTTCCTGGATGATGCATGGGTGGACGCGTACGGCGGCTTCGACCCGGACACCGGCAAGGAGGTTTCGGGCCTCAAGGCGTTGGCCGAGGACACCGGGCAGGGGCAGAACACCCTGGCCGCGCTGCGCCGCCGGTTCGAGCGGATGCGCAACTACGATTTCCTCCGGCCGAAGGCGCTGGACGACTCGGTGGGCCGCATCATGAAGTATCTGGATGCCAACACCCACGTCGTGCTGGAGTTCGGCCGCTACGGCTCCGATCTCGGCGCGTACATCCTGGTGGCGAACTTTCTCACCCGGCGCATCCACCGGCAGTATGTGGAAAAGAAAGAGGCGTCGTTCGGCGCGGCGGGCAAGGAGCCGACCCCGCTGGTTATCACCATCGAGGAGGCGCACAAGTTCCTCGACCCGACCATCGCGGGCAACACCATCTTCGGCGCCATCGCCCGCGAGCTGCGCAAATATAACGTGACCCTCTTCATCGTGGATCAGCGGCCCAGCGGCATTGATGGCGAAGTCATGTCGCAGATCGGCACGCGCGTCACAATGCTGCTGGACAACCCGGAGGACATCAAGGCGGTGCTGAGCGGCGTCAGCGGCGGCGAGGGGCTGCGCGAGGTGCTGGCCCGCCTGGACACCCGCGAGCAGGCCCTCATCCTCGGCCACGCCGTCCCCATGCCCGTCGTCGTCCAAACGCGGCGCTATGATGTCGAGTTCTACAAGGCCATGGGCTTCGCCGACGCGCACGAGCTGAACCAACGACTGAATGATAATGTTGCTACCATGCGCCCGCCGAAGGATTTCGCGGGGTTTGATTGAGAGGACGGGGACGCGGACGACGCGGACTACGCAGACGACGCGGATACTCTCTTTTCTTCTGCATTTGTCCGCGTTGTCCGCGTCATCCGCGTAGTCCGCGTCCCACCGTATTTCTTCACCACAGGAGGGCAACATGGAAGAAAAGCTCAAGCATGCCGATATTACGGACAAGATCCTGAAGGCGTTCTTCACGAAGGTCTACCGCCGCCTGGGGTATGGCTTTCTGGAGAAGGTCTACGTCAACGCGTTGGTGATCGATCTGCGGCGTATGGGGATGAAGGTTGCGGAGCAGGTCAGGATCCTGGTTTATTACGATGGTATTGTCGTCGGCGAATATTACGCCGACCTGGTGGTGGAAGATCTGGTGATCGTCGAGTGTAAGGCAATCAAGAAGCTCGACGACGATGACGAAGCGCAGTTGCTCAACTACCTGCGGGCAACCCCCTACGAGGTCGGCCTGCTGCTGAACTTCGGTCCCAAACCCGATTTTCGCCGCAAAGCCTACGACAACGCTAACAAGGCCTCGGTGACTTGGGAACCGGCGCAGGACGTAGAACGCGGACAACGCGGATGACGCGGACTACGCGGACAGAATCATAAAAATATCCGCGTCGTCCGCGTGGTCTGCGTAGTCCGCGTCCCCGTCTTTGTTTCACTTCAAGGCACACAGCATGGAACCTATCAAACTCCTCCACACCGCCGACATCCACATCGGCATGGAAAATTATGGCCGGGTAGATCCGGCGACGGGGATCAACGCCCGGGTGATGGACTTCCTGCGCCGGCTGAGCGACATCGGCGAGTACGCGGTCGAGCAGGGCGTGGACGTGTTCGTGTTCGCAGGCGACGCGTACAAGACGCGCGACCCGAACCCCACGCACCAGCGCGAGTTCGCGCGGCGCATCAAGCGCATCGCGGACGCGGGCATCCCGGTGATCATGCTCGTCGGCAACCACGATCTGCCCGCGGTCGCGCGCCGCGCCACCAGCATTGACATCTTCGGCACGTTGGAGGTGCCCAACGTCTATGTGGGCAACCGGGAGGAGGTGATCCAGGTCGCCTGCCGCCGCGGGCAGCCGCTGCAGGTGGCGACCGCGCCCTATCCGCTCCGCACTGCGCTGCTGAGCCGCGAGCAGTCCCAGGGCAAGAGCCTGAACGAGCTGGACGCGCTGCTGCAGGCCGCGATGATTGATAACATCGCCGCGCTGGCGGCCCAGGCGCGGCAGCGACCCGACGTCCCAGCCATTCTGGTGGGCCATTTCAGCGTCAACGAGGCCAGCCACGGCTCCGAGCAGAACATCATGATCGGCCGGGACGCGGCCATCCCCCGCTCGGTGCTGGCCGACCCCGCGTTCCGCTACGTCGCGCTCGGCCACATCCACAAGCACCAGAGCCTCAACGCCGACCGCCAGCCGCCGGTGATCTACAGCGGCAGCTTCGAGCGCATTGACTTCGGCGAGGAGCGGGAGCCGAAGGGCTTCGTAGTGGCCGAGATCGGCGACGGGCCGACCACGTGGGAGTTCGTGCGCGGCTACCGGCGCCAGGCGCGGCCGTTCGTCACCATCCGGGCCGATGTGCGCGACGCGACCGACCCCACCGCGGCAGTGGTGGAGGCGATCCAGGCCAAACCCGATCTGTCCGAGGCGGTCGTCCGCGTGATCGTGACGCTGCGCCAGGAGCAGGAGCCACGGCTGGCCGAGCGGGAGATCTTCCGCGCGCTGGAAGGCGCGTACTTCGTGGCCGCGCTGCAAAAGGACGTGGAGCGGGCCGAGCGCCAGCGCCTGGGCGCGGTCTCCGTGGAGGCGCTGACGGCCGGTCAACTGCTGGAGCGCTACCTGGCGGTCAAGGACGTGCCGGCCGAGCGGGCGAAGCTGCTGCAGGAGCGCGGGGAGGCGCTGATCGCGGGGGTGGATGGGGGGGCCAACAATTGACATATCAGGGATATGACGTTATACTTTTGCCAGTTGAAGTATAACGAACGGAGATTTCGTATGACCGTTTCAGCGATCTCGACGAAAGGCTGGGTTGTGATCCCGGCCAGACTGCGCAAAAAATACAACCTTCACGCCGGCCGCCACGTGGTGCTGGTGGATTACGGCGGCGTGCTGGCGATCGTGCCCGCGCTGGCCGATCCCGTCGAAGAGGCTGCCGGCATCCTGAAAAGTGAAGCCTCACTGACGCAGGCGCTGCTCGACGAGCGCCGCCAGGAGCGCGATCGTGAGCGGTGAGCAGCCGCGTTACGTCCTCGACAGCTTCGCGCTGCTGGCCTATCTCGCCGATGAGCCAGGCGCCTCTCAGGTGAAAGCTGTGCTGGCCGCGACGCGCGCCCGGCAGGCCACAGCCTATCTCTCCATCATCAACTACGGCGAGGCGATTTACATCACCGAACGTGACCAGGGTTTGCCGGCCGCACAGCGCGCGATCGCGGCCATAGATCAGTTGCCGATCAAAGTCATCGAAGCTGACCGCCGACAGACCTTCGCGGCGGCTCACATCAAAGCGCACCACGCGATCCCGTATGCCGACGCGTTCGCGGCCGCCCTGGCCGAAGAGTTGGCCGCGACCCTGCTGACCGGCGACCCTGAGTTTCGCAAAATCGCCCATCGGATCACCGTGGAATGGCTGCCGCAGCCAGGAGAAGCTGCGGCGTGAAG
>DAOUAT010000281.1:0-4072 GCA_034433275.1 Anaerolineae bacterium | reverse complement strand
CGACTACGCTCAGGACATGCTTCGACTCCGCACGGCCAGACCGCAGCCGTGCTCCACTCAGGATGCCTGCCGCTTCACCCCTTCCCTCGCAGGGAGGGGGCCGGGGGGTAGGTGGCCGCGGCTGCGAGCTGGCGCTGTTCCAGCCGCGCAAGGTCGGCAACATGGACTGCACCTTCTGCCTGGACTGCGTGCATGCGTGCCCCTACGACAACGTGGGGCTGATCGGCCGGACGCCGGCCGCGGAACTGTGGCGCGACCCGTTTCGCTCCGGCATCGGCCGGTTCAGCCAGCGGCCCGACCTGGCCGCGCTGGTGGTGGTCTTCACCTTCGGCGCGTTCCTGAACGCGTTCGCCATGATCCGGCCGGTGTACGCGCTGAAAGAGGGGCTGGCCCGCTGGCTGAACACCGGCTCGCCGTTGCCGGGCTTGATCCTGCTGTTCGCGCTGGGTTTGGTGGTGCTGCCCGCAGTATCGCTGACGTCGGCGGCCGCGGCCGGGCGGGCGTTGAGCGGCCTCAAGGGGCAGCGCCTGAACGCTAACATCTTGCGTTATGTCTATTCACTTGCACCGCTGGGCTTCGGCATGTGGCTGGCGCACTACACCTTTCACTTCCTCACCGGCGCGCTGACCATCGTGCCGGTGGCGCAATCGTTCCTGGCCGACGTGGGGCTGTACGCGGGCCAGCCACAGTGGGGCCTGGGCCCGCTGGTCCCCTACGGCTGGCTGTTCCCCATCGAGGCGGTGCTGCTCTACCTGGGCGCGTTCGGCTCGATCATTGTGGCGTTCCAGATCGCATCCGTAACGCAATCCGCTGGATTGCGCAGCCCGCAATCCGGCGGATTGCGTTACATTCTGGCCTCGGCCGCGCCCTGGATGGCGCTGACTCTGGCGCTGCTGGCCTTGGGCCTGTGGATCCTGGTGCAGCCGATGGAGATGCGTGGGACGATGATGATGGTGACGGGAGGGTAAGATGGAACGAACAAGGACCTCACCCCCTTACCCCCTCTCCTTGCAGGAGAGGGGGAGTCAGGCACCCCTTCCCTCACAGGGAGGGGGTTGGGGGGTAGGTGGCATACTCCTGGTTTTCGTATTACTCCTGGCCCTCCTCGCCCTTCCCGCCCACGCCGAGAACCTGGGGCCGGGCGGCGGCACGCGCATCATCACCGGCGACGAGGTGGTGGGCCCGTATCGGCTGCTGATCACCGCCGCGCCCGAGCCGGCACAGGTGGGCTCGCTGACCATCGTGGTGCGCGTCAACGACGCCAGCACCGGCCGCCGGGTGGACGACGCGACTATCCAGGTCGAGTTGGCCGAAACCACCAGCGGCACGCGTCTGATAGAAGCCGCGACCCATACCAACGCGGGCAACGAAATAGACTACGCCGCGCATTTCGTCATTGATCGACCCGGCGCGTGGACCGGCCAGGTGCGCGTGGCCGGCGCGGCGGGCACGGCCGAGGTCAGCTTCGTGCAACGGGTGCAGGCGCAGCGCCAGGTCGGGGTGCTCATCGCTGCCGGCATCCCGTTCATCGTCATCTCGGGGGTGCTGATCGGGCTGTGGCTGGTGCGTTCGGGTCGCAAGCAGCCCTCGGCCCAATAGTAGGAGTCATTCTGAGCGGTTCTGCCCCGAACCTCCTCTTAACGGCGTGCAGCCAGCGAGGAATCTCGTTCCAGCCGCGAGAAATGGAATCTCGCGCACACAACGATTTGCGTTTGCGTTGCGGGGTGGTGTATACTACCGCCAGCAACTCCACCCCACTCACTTGAGGCTGTCCCAACTCGCCAGACCGAGCCGCCTCAGCGAGAAAGGAGAAACCGCCCATGATCCTATCCCTCATCCGTCAGCACCCGCGCCTGGCCCTTGCCATCGGCCTGGCCCTGGTGCTCCTGGCAGGCGGCCTGGTCGGCGGCATCCTACTGTTGTCCCGCGCCTATGCCGCCCCGCCCCAACCCCTGGTGTACCAGCACAGCAAACACATCAGCGCAGGCGCCACCTGCCTCTATTGCCATGCTGGCGCAGCGCGCGGCGCCGTCGCCGGGCTGCCATCCCTGTCCAAATGTATGGGCTGCCACACCAACATCAACCCCCAGGACCCGGCCGACCAGAAGGACATTGACCAACTGGTCAAATACTGGGAAGACAAACAGCCCGTGCAGTGGATCAAGATCAACGACCAGCCCGATTTCGTACACTTCAACCACCGGCCTCATGTGGCGGCCGGCGTGGCCTGCGAAACCTGCCACGGCAACGTCGCGCAGATGGACTATGCCCAGTCGTACAACCACAACATGGGCTGGTGCCTGAGCTGCCATCGCCAGCAAGCGCCGGAAAAGGTCGCGCGCCTGATTGATTGCGCGACCTGCCATTATTGAGAGGGATGATCGCTATGACCAAACGCATCACCCGACGCCAATTCATCCAGATGAGCGGCCTCACCGGCACGGCAGTGGCCGTCAGCGGTTGCACGGTCAACCTGCAGCGGCACGAAACGCTGGAGCCCTACGTCGTCCCGCCTGAGGAGGCGCTCCCCGGCGAGAACGTGTGGTACGCCAGCACGTGTCGTCAATGCCCCGCCGGCTGCGGCATCATCGTGCGCGTCAGCAACGGCCGCGCGCGCAAGATCGAGGGCAACCCGCAACACCCATTGAACCGGGGTAAGCTGTGCGCCCGCGGCGAGGCCGGCCTACAGGTGCTCTACAACCCCGACCGGCTGCGCAACGCTGTGCGCAACGACGCGCGTAACGCGCCGGCCGCGGCCGCCGACCCCTTCACGACCGGCGGCGGCTTAAAGGCCACCGCGCTGCCGTGGGACGCTGTCCTGAGCCAGGTGGCCGACCGCGTCAAAGCGGCGAAGCCGGGCGGCGTCGCCTTCCTCGGCGCCGGTGTCTCCGACAGCCTGGCCGCTATTGTGGGGCCTTTCTTGCAGGCCCTGGCCGCGCCCCCGCCGGTCTTCTACGACGTGCAGGGCGCTTATGGAGGCCGCGGCACGCTGGCCCGCCTGACGGGACAATTCTTCGGCACGGAGCCCTCGCTGCCCTTCTTCGATCTGGCCAACAGCGACGTGGTCTTCTCCTTCGGCGCCAATCTGACCGAGACCTGGCTCTCGCCTGTGGCCTATGGCCGCGGGTACGGCGCCATGCGCGGGGGCGCGCTGGGCAAACGCGGCTACCTGGTGCAGATCGAGCCGCGCATGTCGGCCACGGCCGCGGTCGCCGATGAGTGGGTGCCCGCCGCGCCCGGCGCCGAGGGCCTAGTCGCCCTGGCCATCGGCAAGATCATGGTGGAGCAGGGCCTGGGCGCCGCCAAGAGCAGCCCCTACGCGGGCCTCTTCTCTGGCGCCGACGTGGCCAACATCGCCTCGCTGTCCGGCGTCTCCGAGGAGCGGCTGGTCAAGCTGGCCCAGACCTTCGGCAGCTTCGCCCGGCCGACCGCCATCCCCGGCGCGGCCGTCGCGGGCCAAACCAACAGTTCGGAAGCCATGACCGCCATCCTGGCGCTCAACGCGCTGGCGGGCCACGCCAGCGACCCGGCCAGCGCCTTCTACCTGACCCCGCCCGCGGCCGATCCCATGTTCGCGATGGCAGGCGCCTCGACCTTTGCGGATGTACAGGCGCTCATCGCCTCGATGAAAGCGGGCCAGGTGGATGTGCTGTTCATATACGGCAACCCGCGCTACGAGCTGCCGGTGGCGGCCGGGTTCGCCGAAGCGCTGCGCAACGTGCCGTTCGTTGTCTCCTTCAGCTCTGAGGTGGACGAAACGACCCTGAACGCGAACCTGATCTTGCCCGATCACACCTACCTGGAAAGCTGGGGCTACCAGGTGGTGACGCCGCCCGGCGACCGGCCTGCGCTCAGCGGCCAGCAGCCGGTGGTCACACCGCTGTATGACACCCGCGCGACCACCGACGTGTTCCTGGGGCTGGCCACCCGTCTGGGCGGCCCGGTGAAGCAGGCGTTGCCCTGGCTGAACACCGTGGAGTTCATGAAGGCCGCGATGGCCAAGCTGGTCCGCAAGAGCGCGCTCTATGACACCAAGAACGCGGACGCCGTCTGGGGCGGCTGGCGGCAGCAC
>DAOUAT010000280.1:0-4132 GCA_034433275.1 Anaerolineae bacterium | reverse complement strand
GAGACGTTCTTCACCGCCAGCGCCGCGCCGCTGCGGCCGGGCAGCGCCGAGTAGAGCTGCGCCTGCAACACCGCGTACCACCCGCTGACGAACAGACCCAGCAGACCGACCGCGACCAGCTTCGGCCAGAAGCCTGGCGCCAGCAAAAAGGCGGGGAACAGGATCAGCTCCAGGGCCGCGCTGACCCGCAGGTAGCTCAGTCCGCGCACCCGTTCCAGCAGCGGGATCAACAGGAAGTCGCCCAGCAGCCCCACCCCCGTCCACACGGCCACCGTCAGGCCCGCCTGCGCCGGGGTGACGCCGCCCACATCCACCATGTACAGCGCCAGGAAGCCCAGCAGCACATCCAGCATCAGGTCGGAGCATTCGAGCAGAACCAACCAGCGCAGCACGTCGCGGCGGCGCAGCGCGCCGGCCGCTGCGCGCAGCTCGGCCCAAAATGACCTTAGGTCAAAACCAGCGCTTTGGGGGCCGCCGTCCGGATAGGGCATGCGCCAGGCCACGGCGAGCAGCCCGGCGGACAAGGCGGCGAACGCGACGAACAGCCCGCGCCAGTCCCACCCCAGCGCGGCCGCCCCGCCCAGCGCCAGCGGCCCCACGACCACACCGACCGACCCGGCCAGGTTCCAGCGCACCATGTTCTGCTCGTGCCGAGCGGGATCGAGGTCCATCAGCGTGGCCTGCGACAGGCTGACGAACGCGCCCGAAGCTGGGTAGAGCAGGACGAACGACAGCAGCAGCGGCGCATAGCTCCGGCTGAGCGCGGTCAGCAGCAGCGCGGCCGCGAATACCACACCGCCGCCCAGCACGATGGCCCGCCGCCGCCACACGTCGCCCAGCACGGCCAGGAACGGCTCCACCAGGTTGCTGACCACGCTGGGCACACCCAGCAGCAGGCCGACCTGCGCGTAGTTCAGCCCCAAGTCATCGCGAATCAGCGGCCAGGCCGCCTCCCGCGCGCCGAAGACGAACTCGTCCAGGAACTCGATAGCGAGCAGGGTGAAGATGAAGGGGCCGATGCGTTTGGGAAAAGAGGTGTGATGCGTAATGCGTGCTCCGTGATGCGTGATTAGCCGCCGAATCGGATTCCAGGGTGTGCGAAGGCTCAATAGCCAGTCACTCCAGGCAGCGATGGGAGAGACCGGCTGAAGCCTCTATCCCAGTATCACAGACCGGCCGAGCGCAAGAAAATCAACTGCAAGCATCCGCGTTCATCCGCGTCCCATTTTCAACTCCGTCACGCGCTCTGCCAGGTTCACAACGCGCGC
The DNA here is from genome assembly GCA_034433275.1 of Anaerolineae bacterium. Taxonomy (GTDB): domain Bacteria; phylum Chloroflexota; class Anaerolineae; order CG2-30-64-16; family CG2-30-64-16; genus DAOUAT01. Next base: position 2,864 of record DAOUAT010000280.1, on the reverse strand, counting down.
AGTGCGGCGACCATCGCGTCCACCGCGGCCGCGAAGAAGGTCGCCATCGCTTCGTCCGGGGCCTGATACGCGCCGCCGTAGGAGCCATCGCCCAGGGCGGCGCGGGTGGCCGCGGCGCTGGCCGTGCGGGAGAGAGCCACCAGCCGCTTGTCGCCCGCGGGCACGGGGCCGACCCGCGTGAACGGGAAGTTCTCTGACCAGTTGGCGTGACGCTGCGTCAGGCCCAACGCGTCGCCGGCCTGCACCACGTCGGGATGCGTCCACCACTGGAACAGCTCAAACTTGGCCTCGGAGTGCGCGTTCCCCAGTTCCACCAGCAGCGGGACCAGCACGCCGGTGTTGCCACCGTGGCCGTTGCTCACCAGGATGCGCCGGAAGCCCTGCGCCACCAGCCCGGTCAGCACCTCACGCACCACGGCCGCGAAGGTTTCCGGCCGCAGGCTGATGGTGCCGGGGTAGGCCGTGAAGTAGGGCGAGATGCCAAACGGCAGCGACGGCGCGATCAACACCGGCTCGCGCTCGGCCGCGGCCTGGGCGATCGCCGCCGGGGCCAGGATGTCGGCCAGCAGGCTGACGTAGCCGTGCTGCTCGCACGCGCCGGTGATCACGACGATGCGGTCGTCAGCTGCCAGGGAGCGCTCGACGTCTATCCAGGTCAGGTGCTCGAACAGCATCAGTGCGTCTCCTCCATCACATCCGCTGCCGGCTCTTGCGCTTGGGGCACATAGATCGGCGCTTCCTCCCTAAGGATCCTGCCCGTGGACTGGCTTTGAAGCAGAAGTCGTCGCATGTGTACGTCGCCGATTTGCCAATAGTCTACCTGCGCCTGGCTGATACGCGCCACCTTGCCCATGCGCGCTGCCCTGGTAGCGAACTCAGGCAAGCGCAACACCTGCCGCAGAAGGCCGGGAAGCACCTGCTGGTCTTCTATGCGCAGTGGAAAACAGCGCATACAGTAGCGCGGGTCGCGCAATCCTGCGTTCCAAAAGCCCATATCAATCGTGACAAAGGTCGGCTGGCGTAACTCACGCAGAATTAACGGAACACGCTCATCCTTGATCACCTCGCCAGGGCGAATTTCACGCAGGCGTTGGACCGTGGTCCACCGGGCGAGCGGAATCCGAATCGCCAGGTCGGCAAGCTGATCGTCGAGGATGATCTGGCTCACGGCATCACCATCTCGCGCGGCGAATAGCGCGACTGGAAGGATTGCGCTGCCAGGACCAGGGCTTCCTGAATGGCTGGTTGAGACAACTCTGGCCAGCTCCGCAGCAGTTGATCGACCGAATAACCCTTGGCGAGATACGCCAACACCGTATCCACGGGCACGCGCGTATCCCTGAACGTGATCTGGCCGTGACAGATCTCAGGATCCATCACGATGTACTTGCCGATTTCAACCCTCCCCATGCTATCACCTCCGATATGCACCTGCGAAATACTCGGAAAATCGTGTCACTATTCTACGCGACGATGGCTTTCGTCGTCAATTCAAACGCGCCAACTCGACCAACAGCCCGTTCAGGGACTGCTGGATCTGGCGAGCATCCGGGGCGGCGGGCGCGGCCAGCAGATACGACTCCAGCGCTTCGACGGCTGCGCGGCGTGCGCCGGTCCGCCAGCGCAGCAGGCCGATGTCCCGCAGGTGATCGGGGACGGCCGGCTGCAGCAGCCTTAACCGCTCCAGCGTTGCCAACGCCTGGGGCCAGGCCTCGCGCTGCACGTAGACGCCCCGCAGGTTGAACAACATGCGCGCCAGGATCGCGCGCGGCGGTTGCGGTTGGAGCCACTCAGTCCGGAGGTTGCCCTCGTGGCCGGTGATCCGCCGCACCAACGCGGCCATGTCAGCGCGCTCCAGCGGCATCCCGCCGTGAAACGGATCCAGGAAGTGCTGCAACCCACTGTCACGCACCGCCACGATGAAATGACCGGGCAGCCCGATGCCCTCGGCCGGCAGCGCGATCCGGCCGGCCACCTCCAGGAAGATCGCGGACAGCGCAATGGGCAGGCCGGTGCGGCGGTCCATAACCTCGTTCAGGTAGCTGTTCCGCGGGTCGTCGTATTCTTCCGTGTTACCGGTCAGCCCCACCTCATCAAACAGGTAGCGAGCCAGCCGCACTGCGCGGCCCAACGGCGACTCGGACCGGGGCATCCGGTCGCGCGCGGCATCGGCCCAGGCGTCCAACTGCGTCAGGCAGGGGGCGAGACGCAGCCGCGGATACGCGATCTCCCGCGCCAGCAGCAGGTTGGCCCGCGCCAGGCCCGGCTCGGCGCCCCGGATCTCGGCGGCAAAGGTCAGATCTTCGATATCCTGCGCCATCTTCGCCCCATCATATCATCCTGACACCGCATCTTCACCCAGGATCGGCGCCAGGTTCGGCGGTCGCCAGAGCTGAGACTTCAGCACCTTGCCATCCTCTCGGTAGATCACCTGGCTGTGCTCATCCAGCTTGCTCATGTTGCTGCGATGCACCTCAGTGAACAACGCCTCGGCGACATCCTGCAGGCCGTGCGAGACGTAGGTCCCCAGCACGACATACATCAGGTCGCTGAGCGCGTCGGCTACGGCCACCAGGTCGCGCGCCTCGGCCGCGGCGCGATACTCGTTCAGCTCTTCCTGGATCAGGCTGACGCGCAGCGCGATGGTCTCGTCGGAGATGGCCGCGGTGGGCGCGGCCTCCAGGTGGGCGCCGAAGACGCGGTGGAATTCTTCTAACATGCGGAGTTGGGTGATCACGAAGGTTGCTCCGATCAGGCGTTGCACGTTGCGGATTGCGTGAGGCGCGGCGCCCCGCGCGGGATGGCAGACCACTGATGTTATTGTAGCACAGGCGCGATAATTCTTCCCAAAGCGCGGCTGATCT
>DAOUAT010000279.1:0-5979 GCA_034433275.1 Anaerolineae bacterium | reverse complement strand
GCAGCCTGGGCCTACTATGCTGGCGTCTTCGACTCGGCTCGCGTAGGAGAGTATGATATCTATCTGTGTTTTGCCGAACATGGGCTGAGGCTATTGGGCAAACGAGGTCGTCTTGGCATGATCCTGCCAAACAAATGGTTCACAACTCAGGTTGGAGCGAGGTTACGGGGCCTATTGGCGCACCGCAGGGCTGTCGAATATCTGGTGGATTTCGGGCATTTTCAGGTTTTTCCTGGGGTGACAACCTACACCTGCCTGTTATTCTTGCGTTCTGCTTCTGACACCAGCACAGTTGTTGCCCTGCTCGATGAAGCTACAGACGAAGATGCTCCTCGGCCAGATCGCGCCGGCCGATGGCAGCACATCACGATCCCTTCAGCCAATCTCAGTACAGATGCCTGGAATTTCGCAACCGACAGTGTCGGCGCACTATTGCGTCGGTTGACTGGATTGTTGCGTTTGCAAGATATCGCCGACGTGTTCACAGGCGCCGGCACGCGTGCCGATGAGGTCTTCCAGATGGCCCACCAGGGGGCAGCCTTCTACTCTCGCTCCTTGGAAACCCTGGTGGAGCTTGAACCAGAATTGATGCGGCCATCCTTGACCGGTCGCAATATTGACCGGTATCACTATGAAACTGCCAATTATCTGTTATTCCCGTATCGGCTGACAGACAGAGAGGCGCGCCTGATCCCTGCTCAAGAAATGGCAATGCTATATCCCAAGGCGTGGGCTTATCTCAACCATGCCACGAATCGGACGATCCTGGAAGGCCGCGATAAAGGAGCCTTTCAGGGCCGTGAGGATTGGTATGGCTATGGCCGTCCTCAAAACATGCACCTGCTACCTTCTTCAAAGATCGTCCTGCCGGATGTCGCTGGTCGGGGCGAGTTCACGTGTGATCGTGAAGGGCGTTACATCATTGATACCGTATACGCTATTCGCGTCAAAGAGAATTCGGCGATCTCCTTGCTCGCCCTGACGGCATTGTTGAACAGCCCGATGCTGACCTTTTTCTTACAGCAGACCGGGACCGACTTGCGTGGCGGTTATTTTCGCATGAAGACCGCCTATCTGAATCCGTTTCCGCTGCCCAACTTTTCTTTCACCACCCCCGCCGACACCCGCGCTGCGCTGGCCGCCGAGGCCCAACACCTGGCCGAAGCCGCGGTTGCGTCCGGCGACTTCGGCCCCGTCCTGGCCTTCGTCGCCGCGCAGTTGGCCGCGCAGCCGGAGCGATCCGACGTGGTCCACGACCTCCTCGCCTCCCTGGCCGAGCAGATGATCGCGCTCAACCGGCAGCGGAGCGACGAGATGCGCGGCTTCCTGGCCTGGCTGGAGCGGGAGACCGGCGCCGCAGTCGAAGCACTGACCGGCAAATCGCAGCTCAGGAGCTACCTGGGGGATTACCAAAAAGGCGAAGCGCCGCTGTCCTACGCAGACTTGCTGGACATCCTGAAGAAGAACCGGCGCAAACTGGCCGTTGACCCCGCCGGCCGCAAGTTCCAGGAGACCCTCAAAAAGGAATACGAAGCCAGCCTGGCCGCGCTGCTGCCGCTCAAAGCGCGGCTGGCCGCCACCGACCGGTTGACCGATCAGGTGGTGTACCGGCTGTACGGGCTGACGGAGGAAGAGATTGCGATCGTGGAAGCAAGGTAGCGCTCTCTATTCGAAAGGATTTGTATGAGCCATCTCCCCTCACTGAGTGAAGAGCAGATTCGCGCTTGGGCCGATGGCCGTTCCTTCAGCCGCGGCCAGGAGTATGCCCGATCCGACGCGGTTGCCAACCCGCGTATCCAGGGAATGACCCTGAAGGCCGAATGTTGGGGCTCCGCAGATGAACCCTACCGAGTCGAAGTAACCCTGGGCGACCGCGGCATCGTTTCCGGCATCTGCTCTTGCCCGGTTGGCCTCAAATGTAAGCACGCGGTGGCGGTCCTATTGATCTGGTTGCGCCATCCAGAGCGCTTTTGTCAGGAGGAGGATCTGCGCGCTGCGCTGGCGCGTCGCAGCCCGGAAGAACTGGTCCGGATCATCTTCCGCATCATCGATCGCTACCCGGACGCAGCCGCGATCGCCGCGCTGCCGTTGCCCGGTGAGACAACGGGCCGTGCGGCGGTGAATGCTGATGCGATACGTCGCCAAGTCAGGCGCATCACGTCGCACACGCCTCACGAATGGGGTGCATCGTATGCAGCCGCCGCTCAGGTCAGTCAGGTGACCCGACCCGGTCACGAATACGCGACCGCCGGCGACTGGACCAACGCAGCTATCGTCTATACCACCGTGGCAGACACCCTCCTGGAGGACTACGATCAGCTCTACGAAGAAGAGGGCGAATACCTGGCCGTCGTAGAGCAATGCGCCGAGGGTCTGGGCGACTGCCTGCGGCACATCCAAGATCCGGTTCGGCGGCACGCGATACTGGAAACGCTGTTTCGCGCCTGGCGCTGGGACATTAATTTTGGAGGCGCTGGCGTCGGCGACACATGTGCGCACGCGATGCTGTCTGAGGTCACCGCTGACGAGAAGGCCATGCTGGCCGAGTGGGCTCGCGCCGTGCTGCCGGCGCCTGGCGGGGAAGGGTTCACCCTGCAATGGCGCAGAGAAACGATCGGCGGATTCCTTCTGCAACTGGAGGCCGATCACCTTGATGATGAGACTTTCTTGCGGGTCTGTCGCGAGACTGGCCGCACCCGCGATCTGGTAGAGCGGTTGCTCTTGTTGAAGCGAAACGCTGAAGCGAGCGAGGCCGCAGGCCAGTCTGCCTCAGACTATGGATTACTGGGCCTCGCCGACCTGTTCCAGGCAGTTGAGCTGGAAGAAGAATTCGCCCAACTCATTCGCGCACGCATCGGCCACAGTCGCGACACACGGCTGCTTGACTGGCTGATCGCTTACGAAATGAAGAGGCAAAATCCTCAGGCTGCGCTGGGTCTTGCCCGTCAGCTTTTCGCCATCAGGCCGAGTGTTGAGGCCTATCACACTGTTCGCGCACCTGCACAGCAGATCGGCGTGTGGGAAGTGGAGCGCGCGGCGCTGTTGTCCACCCTGGCACAGGCAAACCAACACGATCTGCGCGTGCATATCTTCCTCGACGAAGGAGAGATCGATCTGGCGCTGGACGCTTTTGCCATCCTGAACAAGCAAACGCGTTACCGCGCTCATCACACCGACCTGGCCGTGGCTCGCGCGGCTGAAGCAACGCGTCCACAAGCCGCGATCGAAATCTACCTCAATGTGTCAAATGGGTTGATCCAGCAGCGCGGGCGCGGCAATTACGCCGAGGCCGCGGGGTATCTTGTACGGGTGCGCAGCTTGCTCCGGGAGATGGGTGAATCGGCCCGCTGGGACACGCTCATCGCACAAATTAGAGAAGATAACCGGCGGCTAACCGCGCTTAAGGATGAATTGAAACAAGCTGGATTGTAACTTGATGCTCCAAACCACCGCCACGCTGGTCGCCCGCGCAACCGCCGGCCCGGCGCAGGAGCTGACCCTGCTGGCGCCGGAGTTGGCGCGCGGCCTCGGTCCCGGCCAGGCGATCCTGGTGCGGTGCGGCTGGGGGCAGGCGCTCTAGCTGCGCCGCACGTTCCACCCGGTCGCGCTCGGTGCGGAGACCTGGACGCTGCGCGTGCCGCCCAGCAGGGATTGGGGCCACGCGTGCTGTTGAAGACATGAAACCGCACGAACCCAAGATTCGCAAAAAGAAATGCGGGCTGCACGTTTTTCCCAGTTGCGCATCACCTCAACGTTTGCTATAATCAGCACAGTCGCAGCTGGCACGCGACGGGCTGCACCGTTGAATGTGTGCAAACTATCGTGATCTTTCCGTAGCGTGGGATGCTGGACAGGCGCCCTCCGACTGTCCCCCGGAGTTGGCCTTGCGCTGGCAAGCCGGACGCCTGCCCATGTGACCTGGATGGGGCGCATGGAATCCTGGCTGTTCCCCCTGTTGGTCGCCGCAATCGGGCTGCTGGCGCTGGCAGTGCTGCTGGTGGGCATCCTGCTGGCCCGGCCACGGCGCCGATCTGGTGCGCCAGCGCCGCTCCGGGCCGCGCCGGCAGAGGAACGCCGCGGCGTCGCCCCGGCCCCTGAAACGGCTACGCCACGGCCCTTGCCTGTCGCGCCCGCCCCCGAACGCCCACCCTCCCACTACCTGATCGGCCTGACCGGCGCCTGGCAGGGGCAGCGTTTCCCCATCGGCGCCCACGGCCTGACCCTGGGCCGCAACCCCGATAACGACGTGGTGCTGTGCGCTGAGCTGATGGTGTCGCGCTACCACGCCGAGATCGTCCCGGCCGGCGATGGCTACGTGCTGCGCGACCTGGAAAGCGCCAACGGCAGCTGGGTGGATGGCCAGCGGATCGTGGCGCAACCCCTCGCGGCCGGCAATCGCATCCGCACGGGTGAGGTCGAGTGGCTGTTTGCCGATGCCGCAATGGCCCACGGCGCACCAGCGCCGGCCGACCAACGGGCCCAGGCTGCGGCGCCCGGCCCAGCAACGCCGCCCATGCCCCAGGCGGATTACACCTGGTTCGACGGCTTCTGGTTGGAGCAGATCGTCGGCCAGGGGGGCATGTCGTACGTCTACAAGGCGCGCACGGCTGATGGCCAAGTGATGGCGCTGAAGATCTTGCGCGCCACCGATCCCTACCTGGTGCAGAAGTTCGAAGTCGAGGGCAGCCAGATCGGCCCGCTGCTGCAACACCATCCCCACATCGTGCAGGTACACGCCTTCCGCCGCAGCCCCCAGGGCCACCTCTACCTGGTGATGGATTACGTGGACGGCTACTCGCTGCGCCAGCGCCTGGGCCAGGGCGCGCTGACCAAAGATGAGATCACGCACATCATGGGCCAGGCCTGCGACGCGCTCGGTTATGCCCACGCGCTAAACGTGGTCCACCGCGACGTCAAGCCGGAGAACATCTTGATCGGAGCCAACGGTGAGGTCAAGGTGGTGGACTTCGGCATCGCGCGGCTGACCTCGGCCATCACGGTGACAGGCACAAAGCTGGTGGGCACGCCGGAATACATGTCGCCGGAGCAAGCCAAAGGCGAACCCGTGCGGCCGGCCAGCGACGTGTATTCGCTGGGCATCGTGCTGTATGAGATGTTGACCGGGGATGTGCCTTTTCCGCTGCCGGGCGACGGCAACGACTGGCGGGCCGCCATGACCGTGGTGGATCAGCACATCCACACGGCCCCCGTGCCCCCACGCCAGCGGGCGCCCACCGTGTCGAGCGACCTGGAGCAGGTGGCCCTGAAGTCGCTGGAAAAGAGCTGGCAGAAACGTTATCGCGACGGCAACGCCATGGGCCAGGCGTTGGGTTATCAACCCGCGGCCAGCCGCAGCACGCCGCCGCCGAAGCCCACCCCGACCGGCGCCTGTCTCCTGGTGACCGATGGGCCAGCCGCCGGGCAAAAATGGGCCCTGGCCGGAACCCCGCTGGTCATCGGCCGCGGCGACCTGAACCCCGACGACCTGCGCACCTCCCGCCGCCACTTGCAGGTCGAGTGGCGCGGGGGTGGGTTTTGGCTCCAGGATCTCTCGGTCAATGGCACGTGGGTGAACCGGACGCGCGTCGCCGATGCCGTGTTATTGCAGCCCGGCGACCTGATCGCCGTCGGCGATAGCGTATTGCAGTTTCGACAATAAACACCCATCTCAAGCTCTGGGCAGACAAGGAGGACGCATTCCATGGAAGAAAAGAAGACGGTCAAGATGGGCAGCGAACCCGCGGGCCGCGAAAACGAGCCGACGGTGCTGGCAGGCGGCAGGCCGGCCGCACCAGCGCCCGGCCCGTTCGTGCGCACCGCCGCGCCCGGCGCAGATCAGCCCACGCCTCGGCCCGGCCAACAGCAGCCCTGGCAGCCTGCCCCGCCTCCGCCGCCCGCACCGTGGGCCGGCCCGGCTGCACCCCGGCCTGACGCCGCCACGATGATGATCTCCCAGCGGCCCACGCCCGTGTTTGCCTG
>DAOUAT010000278.1:0-12026 GCA_034433275.1 Anaerolineae bacterium | reverse complement strand
CTCGCCCAGTGCGCCGACGATGCCGGGCAGGCCGGGCGGGCGCGGCTTGCCGCCCGATGGCGCGTCTTGGGCCGCGGCCCGGCCGGCGGCCAGGGCCGCGCGCGCGCCCGCGCTCAACCCCGCGCCCTCGTCGCGCAGGCGCAGCAGCATGTCCTGTTGATCCTGCAAGCGGCTCAGGCCCCGCTGCGCCTCGGCGACCTGGCCGGCAGCAGTGCGTTCCTCGGCCTGCGCGGCCGCCAATGCCTGGCCCTGGGCCTGCCGTTCGCGGTCGTTCTCCGCCAACTGCGCGGCCAGCTCAGCGGCTTTGGCCGCCAGCACCTTAAGCTGGCCCTCGAGGTCGGCCACCTGCGCGGCCGCGACGTGCGCGGCCTGCGCCTGCTCCGCGTCTGCGCGGGCCAGCTCGCTCCGGCGTTCGGCCAGTTGGCCCAGGCGCGAGCGGCGCTCGGCCAACTGCGTTTTCAGCGCCAGGGCGGCATCCTGCGCTTGGGCCAGGCGGGCGGCCTGGTCCCGCCGCGCCTGCTCGCGCGTGTTCAGCTCACGCTGCGCCTCGGCGACGCGGGACGCGTGGGCCTCATGGCCGGCGCGGGCCGCGGCAAGCTCGGTTTCCGCAGCGTGCAGGCGCCCCACGCCGTCCTCGAACGCCGCGCGCAGATGGATGAGCTCGCGCTGGAGTTCGTCGTGCTGTTCGCGCCACAGGCGCAGCTGCTCGGAGCGGACCGCCAGCTCGCGGCCTGCGGTCTCGGCCTGGCGGTGGAGGCCACTGCTGAGGCGGTGCCATTCGCTGGTCTGGTCGCGCAGCGCCGCGCGTTCAGTCCGCCGCGCGCTGACCTGTTCCAGCAGGGCATTGAGCGCGGCCGTCTGTTCCTCGGCTGCGGTTGCGGCATCGGCCGCCCGTTCTTTCGCGCCGGTGATCGCCAACAACGCCTGGCGCCAGCGATAGCCGTACCAGGTGTGCAGGTGGGCTTCCAGGTCGCGTTTGAGCTGCTGGTACTCCTGCGTTCGGCGGGCCTGACCCTTGAGATAGCGCAGCCGCGGAGCGAGCTCGCTGATGATGTCGCGCGCCCGGGTCAGGTTGGTGGTGGCCTCGGCCAGCTTCTGTGCGGACTGCTCGCGGCGCGCCTGGTGTACGGTGATACCGGCTGCTTCCTCGAATAGCTTGCGCCGCTCGTCGGCCCGCTGCGACAGCGCCTGGTCCACCAGCCCCTGGCCGATGACGCTATACGTGCGCTCGCTGAGGCCGGAGCTGCCCAGCAGCTCGGTGATGTCACGCAGGCGGACGCGGTTGCCGTTGAGGTGGTACTCGTTGTCGCCCGACCGGAACGCGCGGCGGGTGATCTCGACCTCGCTGAAGTCAATGGGCAGCCAGCCGGTGCTGTTATCGAGGGTGAGGGTGACTTGGGCCATGCCCATGCGCGCGCGCTGTTCGCTGCCCGAGAAGATCATGTCCTCAGTGCGTTTGCCGCGCAGCGCGCTGAAGCTTTGCTCACCGAGCACCCAGCGCAGGGCGTCCGCCACGTTGGATTTGCCGCTCCCGTTGGGACCGACCACCGCGGTGATGCCAGCGTCGAAGAAGAACTCGGTGCGCGCCGCAAAAGTTTTGTACCCTTGGAGTACGAGCTGTTTGAGGTAACGCACGAAAAGAGATTATAGCCTTAAATGGCAGCGGGCGCTAACCGGGTGGGTGCCGTTGATCGGCCCGGCGCGCCCGCTGGATAACGGTGTTGTGACAGGTTAGCGCCGCGGGTTGCGCTTTTCGAAGCAGTCGCGACAGTAGACCGGACGGCCCTGGCGCGGTTCAAAAGGTAGCTCAGTGGTCACGCCGCAATCGGCGCAGACGGCTGAAAACGTCTGCCGCGGCCCGCCCTGGCCCCGGCCGCCGCCGAAGCCGCCACGGGACTCGCCATAGCCCCGGCCGCCGAAGTCACCGCTGTCGCGGCCGGCCTTACGGGCAGCCCGGCACTCGCCACAGCGCGTCGGTTCGCTGAAGCCGCGGGAAGCATAGAATTCCTGCTCGCCCGCAGTAAAGGTGAATTGCTTGCCGCAGTCGCGACAAGCCAGGTTACGATCGGTGTACTGACCCACGGTATCCTCCAACATGAGAAAAGGCGCGCCACCAAGACGCATGGCTTGTCACCCAGCTTTTACCGTGAGCCTGTACGCCGCGCGGCGCCCGCACGCCTACGTTTATGCCTTGGTTCCCCGTGTATGTGGCTGTTTGTGACCTGCTTGTATGAATTATAGACGGTTTGCGTAAATTCGCAAGAATGAAAAACCTACTCGCGCACGCCCATCTGCTCCTTCAACCACGCCTCGATGAACAGGTCAATCTCGCCGTCCAGCACCGCGCTGGTGTTGCCGGTCTCGGCCTCGGTGCGCAGGTCTTTCACCATCTGGTAAGGCTGCAGCACATAGGAGCGGATCTGGTTGCCCCAGCCGGCCTCGACGTGTTTGCCCTTCAAACGGGCCTGCTCGGCCTCCATCTTCTGCAGCTCGATGTCGTACAGCTTGCCGCGCAGCACGCGCATGGCCGACTCCCGGTTTTGGAGCTGGCTGCGCTCGTTCTGGCAGGTGACCACGATGCCGGTGGGGATGTGCGTGATGCGGATCGCGGTGGAGTTCTTCTGCACGTTCTGGCCGCCTGCGCCCGCCGACCGGTAGACGTCCACCTTGAGGTCGCTGGGATTGACGTCAATCTCGATCGTCTCGTCGAGGATGGGTAGCACCTCGACCAGGGCGAACGAGGTGTGCCGCCGCGCGGACGCGTCGAAGGGGCTGATGCGCACCAGGCGATGCACCCCGCGCTCGGCCTTGAGGTGGCCATAGGCCCACGGCCCATCCATCTCGAGGGTGACGGTTTTAATGCCGGCTTCTTCGCCCTCGAGCTGGTCGGTGATCTCGTTGGTATAGCCGTGGCGCTCCGCGTAGCGTAGGTACATGCGCATCAGCATCTGCGCCCAATCCTGCGCTTCGGTGCCGCCGACGCCAGCATGGATGGACAGGATGGCGCCGCTGCGGTCATAGGGGCCGCTCATGGCCAATCGGAATTCCAGCGCAGCGTAGCGCTCGGCGATGGCTTCAGCCTCTCGGCTCGCCTCGGCCGCGGTCTCTGCATCGCCGGCTTCCTCGGCCAGGTCGAGCAGCGCCAGGGCATCCTCCGCCTGCCGGGCGATCCCATCCCAGGTGTTGACCTCATCGCGCAGCGCGGCCAGATCGCGCATCACTGCCTTGGCCGCTTGCGGATCGTTCCAAATATCGGCGCTGGCCGATTTTTCCTCTAGTTTCGCGATCTCTTCTTGTTTGCCTGCGACGTCAAAGACGCCTCCGCATGGCATCAATTTGCTCGGAGAGCAGCGCCAACTGGGTGCGGGTGTATTCCATGGATTACCTCGTGTTCCGTGTTGCGTATTGCGTGCTGTGTGAGATGTGGCGGGACGGATGGCCCCTGAATTCCTTCAGTTCCAGGTGTTGCCGTCAAACCCATCAGTTCCCTAAAATTCCCTCTACAAACGCCTTTGGATCGAATTCAGCGAAGTCGTCAGCTTTTTCGCCGGTGCCGACGAAGCGGACCGGGATGCCCAGTTCTTGCTCGATGGCGAAGACGATGCCGCCCTTAGCCGTCCCGTCGAGCTTGGTCAGGATGATGCCGGTGACCGCGACGGCCTCTTTGAAGTGCTTGGCCTGGCTGATGGCGTTCTGGCCCGTGGTGGCGTCCAGCACCAGGAGCGTTTCGTGCGGCGCCGCATGCACCTGGCGGGCGCAGACCGCGCGCACCTTTTCCAATTCCTTCATCAGGTTAAACTTGGTGTGCAGGCGCCCGGCCGTGTCCACGATCAGCAGGTCGGCGCTGCGGCTCTCCTGGCTGGCCCGGATCGCGTCAAAGACCACCGCGCCCGGATCCGCGCCCGGCGCCTGCGCGATGACGTCTACGCCGGTGCGCTCGCCCCAGATCTTGAGCTGGTCAATCGCGGCTGCGCGGAAGGTGTCGGCCGCGGCCAGGGTGACCTTTTTGCCGCGCGCCTTGTAATAGCGGGCCAGCTTGGCGATACTGGTGGTTTTGCCCGAGCCGTTGACGCCGACGACCAGCACCACGGTGAGCATGCGCGGCTCTTCGATGACTGTGGGCGTTGGATGCGCGATCAGCTTGACCAGCTCATCTTTCAAGGCCGCGCGCACGTCCTCGACGCGTTTCAGCCGCTCGCGCTGCACCCGGCCACGCAGACGCTCCACCAGCCCCAGCGCGGTGTTGACGCCCAGGTCCGCCTGGATCAGGATCTCTTCCAACTCATCCCAAGTCTCGTCGGTGACTTCGTTGGCTTGAAACAAGCTGTTGATGCGGCCAAAGAAGCCCTGCCGCGTCTTGGCCAGGCTGGCCTGGATCTTGGCGTCATCTTCCGCTTGTTGGGCCGGGGTTTTGCGAAAAAGACCGAACATGATCTGCTCCTGCGTGAGTGCGGACAGTCTTCTCAATGCGATAAAAACCCCAGACCGGGCTCGGCTGGGGTTTCTCAACATCTTGCTAGATTATACATGACCTCGCCGGAATGACAAAGCGGCTGCCCTGTGCTATACTGCGACGCGTTTACCTTTGTGATCCACGGAGACCGGATGTTTTACGATTTTGACGCCGTGCAGGAATTTGCAGCGCGTAACGGGCTGACGTTTGATGATCCCGCGTTGTTGCGCACCGCGCTGACCCATCGCTCGTACCTCAACGAGCATGCTGATCTGGATTGGGATGACAACGAGCGCCTGGAGTATCTGGGCGATGCGGTGTTGGATTTCCTGCTGGCCGAATTTTTGTTTGGGCGCTTTCCCGGGGCGCGCGAGGGGGAGCTGACCGCGTTGCGCGCGGCGCTGGTGCGCCGCGAGACACTGTCGCGCCTGGCGGGCAAGCTGGGCATCGGCCCGACGATGTTCATGGGGCATGGTGAAGTGGAGACCGGCGGCCGCGCGCGGCCCGCCACCCTGTGCGCCGCGTTTGAGGCATTTGTAGGTGCGTCGTATCTGGATCAGGGGTTGGCCGCCGTCGCCGGATGGGTGTTGCCCATGATGGAAGAGGAGCTGGTTCAGGCTCAGGCCGAGGTGATTGACAAGGACCCCAAGAGCCGGCTGCAGGAACTGGCTCAGGGCCGGCTGGGCATCACCCCCCGTTACCGCACGACCGGGCAGTCCGGCCCGGATCACGTCAAGGTGTTCACGGTGCAGGTGTCGGTGGGGGATCTGGTGTGCGGTGTCGGTGAAGGGCCGAGCAAGCAGAGCGCCGCGCAGCAGGCTGCGATAGACGCCCTGGCCCGTGTGGATGAGTGGGCCGGGCACGGCCAGGGAACGGAGATCCCTGGCTGAACAGAAGAAGCGCCCCCAGTTGAGCACGTTCAGGGATTGGGATTCCCTGGCTGAACGTGAGAAGCGCCCGTAGGCGCTGACGTGTTACGTTGTGCCCAGGCCCTGCAGGGCCTTTTCACCGTGAGGCGGTGGTTTCAACCATCGAACCTGCGGTTGTGTCTTCATCCGCCAGCGTCAGGCTCAGATCCAGGCTGCGCAGGAGCTGCTGCAGCAGCGGGATCTGGCGGCCGAAACGATGATCACGACGGAGGGGGCCGCGCTGCGCCGCCTCCCATACCAGCTCCGCTACGTGGTGTGCGGCCCGCGGCCTACCGAGTGACCGTGCTCGTGCAGCCCGTTCGGCCAAGCCCGCGCCTTCTTTTTCCAGCCAGTGGCAAATCGTTTCCAGCGCTTCGAGGGGGTCCTCAACCAGGTCTCCGGCCCCGCCCGCGGTGACATAGGCCGCGTTGCCCTCTTCCTGGCCAGGGATCGCCTCCACCAGCAGCAACGGTAGCCCGGCCGCCAACGCCTCGCTGACGATCAGCCCGCCCGCTTTGCAGACGATGAAGTCGGCCGCCAGCATCAGCCGCGCCATGTCGTTGACATAACCGTAGACGTGTGTGGGCTGGTGCCAGCGACGGGCCGACCAGCGTTGCACCAATTCTTTGTCGCCACCGGCCACCAGGGCCAACGCCAGCGGCCAGCCGGAATGATCCAGCATGTCTGCGACGGGCTCCAGCCGGGTCACCCGCTTGCTGCCGGCCAGCAAGGCCACCACGCGGTTTTCGGGCCAACCTAGCTCGGCGCGCAACGCGGCTTTGTCCACCGGGCGGGCCAGGGTGGGGTTGACAGGCAGCCCGGTGATTTCCACCTGTTCGGGGGTCAGGCCCTGCTCCAGCGCTTTCTCGCGCACTGCCTCGGTGGGCGCCAGGCAGCGATCCACATCATCGTTGAACCACAGGCTGTGCACCGTGACCAAGTCGGTGACCGCCGTGAGCAGGGGGATGTAGCGCTGTGAGAGCGCAAACAGCGCGGCCAGCGGCGCCTGGTAGAGCGGATAGGTGGTGACAATCGCGTCCGGCCGGCGCGCCTCAACCACATCACGCAGCGTGACGTACAACATCGCGATGAGGGCTTGCTCGACGATCGTGACAGGGAACGCGCTGTCGCTGGCTTCGAAGCCCAGCCGGTACAACTCCGGCGACTGACGGATCACGCGGTCATAGTCCTCCTGGGCCTGGCGCAGCAGGCGGGGGGCGCGCGGGTCGTCCAGTGGGTTCACGACGGTGACCGTGCAGGCGCTGCCGTAGCGTTCGTTGAGCGCGGCCGCGATGGCGTTGGCCGCGGCACGGTGGCCAAAGCCGGCATCTGCAGTTAGAATCAGGATTCGTTTCACATTGGGCATGGCTCAATTATCGCGCGAGCCAGGGTGCGTGTCAATTTCGCCTTGCCATCCTTACCCTCCCCATGGTGTCTCCATCGGGGAGGCGATTGATTCGTGCGTTGGGCTCTGTCCCAGGTAGGCGGTTGCAGCAGGTGTGACCGGCGTCAGGGCAAGGAGCACCAGGCAGATCAGGGTAATGGCGTGGGCTAGGCGTGGGCGAGACATGGGCGTCCTCCTCTTCCGGTGTGTGGCTTCTGGAAGGGAGAGGGCGCGATGCAACGCCCGCCTTTCATTGGGCGGGGGCAAAATCAGATACTGCTAAATGGTGCTATGAAGATGAGGATGGTTTCGGAGGCGGTTAAGCGAACAAAACGGGGGTTGCGGGTGGCCAGGCCGCCTGCAACCCCCGTTTTGTTCGCAAGCCGGAGCAGGAACGAGCGTTAGCTCAGGAACTTCTCATAGATGCGGTGCTTTTTGTAGATCTGCCCGCCGGCCGTTTGGGTGTCGGCCAGGGTGAGGACGTGCTCCTCCATCTGCACCAGGTCGGCGTGCTCGAAGTGCCCCTGGCGGATGGTGTTGAACATCTCAACATAGAGGATGGCGTTGGCGCCCAGGCCACGGTATTGGGCCAGGATGCCCGCGCCGTTGAGGTTGAGCCAGCGTGTGCGCTTGAACTCGCGCAGCAGCCAGAACCAACCGAACGGCAAGATGCGGCCCCGGGCGCGGCGGATGCCCTCGGAGATGTCGGGGAAGCCAAAGAGGAAGCCGGCGATGACGTCCCCTTTCATCACCAACTTGATCAGCTTCGGGTCGGCGATGCTCAGCAACCGCTCGCCGATGATCTGGCCTTCCGCCTCGGTGATGGGGTTGAACTCCCAGTTGTCCACGAAGGTGTCGTTATAGGTTTGGACGATGCGCGGCACCCAGGCGCGCAACTCTTTTTTGGTCTCGAAGGACTTGATGCTGAAGCCGCGCCGGGCCATCATCTTGTCCGCGATCGCGATCATTCGAGGCGGCAGGGTTGCGTTGCCCGACAGATAGGCCGACAGGAAATCACGCTGGCGTCCGTAGCCCGCGGCCTCGATGAGCTCACCGTAGTACGGGTGGTTGTAGGGGATGCCCACGGCCGGGTGATGATCGAAGCCCTCCACCAGCACGCCGATGCCATCCCCTTGGAGGAAGCCTTTGGCGCCGACGATCTTGTCCAGCCCGCGGCCGCGCGCCCAGTCTTCGATGGCGCGGAACAGGCCCAGCGCGGCCTCGCGGTCGTTTTCGGCGTCGAACAGGTAGAAGAAGGCGGTTCTGCTGCCCCAGTGTTCGTTATAGTGGCGGTTGTCCAGCACCGCGATGCGACCCACCACCACGCCGTCCCGTTCGGCCAGGAAGAAGGCGGCGTCAGAGTGCTGGTAGAATGGGTATTTGCGCCGATCCAGCATCAGATTAACGTCGTCCACCAGCGGCGGCACCCACGGCGTGCAGTCGCGATAGAGCCGGAACGGCAGAGCAACGAAGCGCCGCACGTCGCGGCGCGAGCTGGTGTCTACTTCAGTGATGCGTAGTGACATTGAAGGACTCCTGAGCGCGATCTGTAAATTGCCCTGAGGTCACTCTATGACAATGGCGCCCGGATCCGTTCACGCGGGCGTGAAGAAGCCAATGGCCAGCGCACCGGGCCCGGCATGAGTCACGATGGCCGGCACCAGGTCCATGATCAGCGCGTCGGTCGTGCTGACCACACCCTTCAGGTCCTCGGCCAGGGCTGCTGCCTCGTCGGGCATGGCGACGTGCATCACCGTGAGGTGTGCCTGGGGCCCGTGGGCAGCTTCGGCCATCACCACCTCTTTGATGCGCGCCAGGGCCCGTTTCTTGGTGCGTTCCTTTTCGAACTGGTCAACGCGGCCGTTGGCAAAGGTGAGGATGGGCTTGATCTGCAGGATCGTGCCCATCAGCGCCGCCGCGCCGCCGATCCGACCCCCGCGACGCAGGAACTCCAAGGTGTCCACCAGGAAATAGATGCGCGCGCGCGGCATCATGGCGCGCACCAGCGCTTCAACTTCATCGGCGCTGGCCCCGGCCTTCGCCAGCTTGTCGGCTTCCAACACTATGGATGCCAACGGGCCGGCGATAGTGCGGGTGTCAATGATGCGGATGTCGGCGCCGGGAAAGTCCTGCCGTGCGATCTCGGCCGAGCGCACCGTGCCGCTGACATCGGCCGAAGGATGGATGCAGACGATGGCATCGCCCGCGCGGGTCAACTCCTGGAAGATTTCGATGAAATCGCCGGGGTAGGGGGCCGCCGTCTTGGGTAGATCGGGGCCGGCGCGCAGCCGGGCCATGAACGCGGCGTGATCCATGTCCACGCCTTCGCGGTATGATTCCGTGCCGAAGTTGATGATCTGCGGCGCCAGGGGGATGCCGAGCCGGCGCGCCATCTCCGACGGCAGGCCACAGGTGGTGTCCGCCACGATGCGGGTCATGAGAACCTCCTTGTTATGATGGAAACCAGTATCGGGATTGTATCACAGACTTTTGGGTTTGGTGTAACCGGTTTTGTGCAGGAATTGGGGATGTAAAACTGAGCTCGGCCTTGTAGAATGTCTTGACAAAATCCGCTAATCGTGCTACCGTCGTTGATATCATGTCGTGACGCCTCGCATTGCAAGGAGAACCCTGATGAAAGAGAACGCGTTGCACCTCAAACACCTGGTCAAACCAGGCCAAAAAATCAAGCTCAAGGATGTCGTGCCGGGCGATACCGGGTCATTTAAGGATAAGGCCGAGGTTCAGGAGCTATTGGCAGCCGATAAGCAAGAACTGGTTAAGCTGCAGGAACTCCTCTACGCTGAAGGCAAACATGCACTGCTAATCGTGCTGCAAGCCATGGACACGGCCGGCAAGGACGGCGTTATTCGGCACGTGATGAGCGGCATCAATCCTCAGGGGTGTCTGGTAACGCCGTTTAAGGTGCCCACTACAGAAGAATTGGCCCATGACTACCTCTGGCGTGTACACAAGGTGACGCCACCCAAACGCATGATTGGTATTTTCAACCGCTCGCACTATGAAGATGTGTTAGTGGTGCGCGTACACGGATTGGTCCCGCAAGGAGTGTGGCGCCAGCGTTACGATCAGATTAATGCGTTCGAGAAGCACCTGGTCGAGAACGGTGTCACGATCCTGAAGTTCTTCCTGCACATCTCCAAAGAAGAACAAAAGAAGCGGCTGCAAGAGCGGATTGATGATCCGACCAAGCACTGGAAATTCTCCCTCGGCGACTTGAAAGAGCGTGAACTCTGGGATCAATACATGAATGCTTACGAAGATGTGTTGAATCTCACCAGTACGTCGTGGGCGCCCTGGTATCTGGTGCCGGCCAACCGAAAATGGTATCGCAACCTGGTGGTGAGTCGGGTCATTCGCGAGACCCTGGAAGGTTTTCAGATGCAATGGCCCGAGCCGGAAGGCGATCTGTCCGCGGTTGTGATCCCGGATTGACCTATTCTGAACGCAGCAACAGATAGGAACGGCTGGTTTGCCAGAGCGGACAGTCGGCGGCATTGCACCACGCGCGGAACTCGACCAATTGCCCTGGGTTCAGCGGCCAGTCTACCGGTCCTTCATCACCGGCGTCAATCCACGTCTGCAGCACACGTAAGGTAACGGCGGCCTGCGACCAGGGTGTGGTCGGCAGGAAGCGTGGGCGCAGGCCGTCAACGATGACCAGGTAGCCGGGCTGATCCCCATCTGTGGTCCCATCAACATCATTCTGTCGCTGTGTTTCGCTCACAACACCCTGTGCGATAAGCTCCTGCGCTCCGAGGCCAGGGTCTCCGGATTCCAAGGTCAGCTTCTTGATGATCGTCTGGTTGTTGGTGTCAATGATGCGTAGCGTGTAGGTTTGGCTGGTAAGGGTAGGGCACACCACCTGAGTGCTTTCTCCGGGCGCCCCTTGGTCGTTGAAGTAGACCGCGCGCACATTCCGTACCTGCCAGTGCAGCGTGGTACACGTGTTCGGGGTCAGCGCGTAGTGCTCGGACCAAAAGCGGAACGCACTGCTGGCTGAAGTAGCGACAGCTACCATCAGTTTGCGGGTTGTGACGGTGTCATCGTTGTTGATCACCTTGAGCGTATATTCGGTGGTGGCTGTAGGACATACCTCCTTGGCGTCCTCCCCCGAGACGCCCTGGTCATTCAGGTAGACAGCCTTGACATTGGTCACGCGCCAACGCAGGGTGGTGCAGCCGTTAGCCAGAATCTGGGAGTCATCGGCCGAAAACTCGAAGGCAGCCTGGACGGGGGATACAACCAGGATACCAATGCTACGCTCCTGAACACCGGCGCCACTGTTGACGCGCAGTGTGTAGGTGGTAGTACGGGTCGGGCAAACTGTCTTGGAGCCTGTGCCCACAGTTGGTGTGCCATCCAAAAATACAGAGATGGCATTTTCGATCTGCCAGTGCAGGGTGGTGCACTGGCCGGACTGTAGATTGTACCGTTCCGCCCAGAAGTCCCTGGCCCATGCCGGGCGCGTGGGCATGGGGCTGGGCGTGAGAGAGGAAGGCGTCGGTGTTGGCGTTGGGGTCCCTCCGGTATCACTTACCTCCGGCGTGGGACGTCGTGTCGGCACACTGGGCGGCGCACCGGGCGTAGCCACCGGCGTCTCGCTGCCGACGGGCGTGGTGATGGCGACCAATGTCCCGATGGGCGCCGGCGTCGCCGACGAGGTGGCGGTGGGCGCGGGCCGCGCGGCTAGTTGGATCTCGATATCGTTGCTCACCGGGCGCCACTCGCCATTAACTTCAATTTCAAGGGTGAAGCGATATTGGCCCAGGCCACCGCTGGCCAGGATCGGCTCCAAGGGCAAGGTGATGTCGGTTGCGGCTTGTTGCAGCAGCGTTGCACCGTTCAAGCGCACATGCCATCGCAGGTTTGCTTGCCCTTCAGCGGCCAATTGCGGCCGGACGATGGTCATGCCTTGCGCCTGGATCGGCAGGAACTGGGTGTATTCCAGGCTGTTGCTCAGGCGACGGGTGGGGGCCGCGGCGTCTGATACGATCAGCACAGCATAGAAGCTGGTGCTGGCGCCAGGACGTACCGCCAACTCGCCCGGCTCGATGTCGAAGGCTTGTGAGAACTCCACCACGCCGTTGATCTGACCGGGGGCAGGCTTGAACCACAGGGGTATTTCATCAATCGTTTGATCCAGCGTATCATCGCCGGTGATCCGGCCCGCGCCGCCTGACGTATCTTGCTTCAGCAGGATCCTGGCGATAATGTACTCACCTTGCAAGGTCGGCAGCACGGAATAGCGATATTGTCC
>DAOUAT010000277.1:0-3876 GCA_034433275.1 Anaerolineae bacterium | reverse complement strand
AAGGCCTCGGCGGTCTCGAACATTTACCAGAAGTGCTGCGCCTACGACATTGCCCATCGCCAGATTGACGGCCAGGACGTCTTCGAGACGCACCAGGTGATCAAAGAGGCGTTGGACCTGGCCCGTGAAGAAGGCCCGGTGCTGCTGGAAGCGCTGACCTATCGCTACGTCGGCCATTCGATGGGCGATCCAGAGCGTTACCGCTCCAAAGCTGAGATCGACGAATGGCGGGCACGCGATCCTATCGCTCGCCTGGGCGATAAGTTGCTGGCGTCCGGCCAGGCCACCGAGGCCGATTTCGCCCGGATCCGGGAGGCGGTCGAGGTCGAGCTGGCAGAGATCGTGAAATTCGCCGAAGAGAGCCCCGAGCCGGACGACGCGGCGCTGTGCGAGTACGTTTTTGTCAACCCGATGGGGCATCGCTAAAGGATGGCCGGCGGACAAACCAGGTTTCTCGGAGAAACCTGGTTTGTCCGCCGGGGAATAAGAGGTAATGGACATGACACGCATGACAGTTCGTGAGGCCATCAGCCAGGCCCTCCGGGAAGAGATGTACCGCGACGAGCGGGTGTTTATCATGGGCGAGGAGATCGGCAAGTGGGGCGGCACCTACGCCGTCACCCGCGGCTTCCTCGATGAGTTCGGCGAGAAGCGGGTGAAAGACACCCCCATCGCCGAGGGCGTCATCGTCGGCGCGGCGGCCGGCGCGGCCCTGGCCGGCCTGCGCCCCGTGGCCGAGCTGATGACCATCAACTTTGCCTTCCTGGCCATGGATCAGATCGTCAACCACGTGGCCAAGCTGTACTACATGTTCAACGGCCAGATCAAGGTGCCCATGGTGATCCGCACCGTGGGCGGCGGCGGCCGGCAGCTCGGCGCCACCCACTCGCAGACGCCCGATGTGGTCTTCGCGCACTTCCCCGGCCTCAAGGTCGTCGCGCCGGGCACGGCCGCGGACGCCAAGGGCTTGCTCAAGGCCGCCATCCGCGACGAGGACCCGGTGTTCTTCATCGAGCACGCCACCCTCTACCAGGCCAAGGGCGAAGTGCCGGACGACGAGGACTTCCTGGTGCCCATCGGCGTCTCCGATGTCAAGCGCGCGGGGGATGACGTCACCATCGTCTCCTATTCCAAGGGGTTGCAGCTCTCTCTCGAAGCGGCCGACAAGCTGGCCGGCGAGGGCATCAGCGCCGAGGTGATTGACCTGCGCACCCTGCGGCCGCTGGACACCCGCCCCATCATCGAGTCGGTGAAGAAGACAAACCGCATGGTGGTGGTTGAAGAGGGCTGGCGCGCCTACGGCATCGGCGCGGAGATCGCCAGCCGTGTCACCGAGCTGGCCTTCGATCACCTGGATGCGCCGGTGCGCCGCGTGGCTCAGGCCGAGGTCCCGCTGCCCTACAACCGCCGCCTGGAGCAGATGGCCCTGCCGCAAGTGCCCGACATTATCAACGCCGTCAAGGACGTGATGTATTTGAAGTAGGAGAGACGGGGAGAGGGAGAGGCGGAGACGCGGAGACAAGGAGACAAGAAAACAGGGAAACGAGGGAAACCGGACTGACCCCTGACCCCTGACTCCTGCCCCCTGTCACCTGACTCCTGCCCCCTGAGGAGGAACAAGAATGGCTGAATTGATTACCATGCCCAAGCTGGGCTTCGACATGGCCGAGGGCAAGCTGGGCGAGTGGCTGAAGAAGCCGGGCGAACCGGTGACGCAGGGCGAGACGATCCTGCTGGTGGAGACCGATAAGGCGACGGTGGAGGTGCCGGCGTTCCGCAGCGGCGTGCTGCTGGAGGTGTTGACCCCGGCCGGCGAGAGCGTGCCCATCGGCACCCCCATCGGCGTCATCGGCGAAGCGGGCGAGCAGGTGGACCGCGCGGCGCTGGGGCTGGGCGGGGCGAAGGTTGAGGCTAAGGTTAAGGCTAAGGCTGAGGCTAAGGCTGAGGTTAAGACTGAGGCTGCGCCGGAAGCGGAACCGGTGGCTGAGGGCGGGCGGTTGCTGGCTTCGCCGGTGGCGGTGAAGATGGCCGGCGAGCTGGGGATTGACCTGCGCAAGGTGGCGGGATCCGGCCCCGGCGGCCGCATCATCAAGCGCGACATCGAAGCCCATCTCAAGGAGCTGGATAAGGTCCCGGCTGCGCCGCCCGCGCCGCCGCCCATGCCCACGCCATCCTATGAGCCGACGGCCGAGGGCTACCGCCTGGAGCCGCTGACCGGCATGCGCCAAACCATCGCCCGCCGCATGGTGGAGAGCAAGACCCAGGCGCCGCACTTCTACGTCACCATGGAGATTGACATGGCCGCGGCCATGGCGTTGCGGAGCCAGATCAACGCGGTGCTGCCCGAGGCCGAGAAGCTCTCGGTCAACGACATGATCGTCAAGGCGTCGGCTATCGCGCTGCGCAAGTTCCCCAACGTCAACGCCTCGTTCGCCGCCGACGGCATCCGTGTTCACGAAGCGGTGAACATCGGCATCGCCGTGGCGCGGGAGACCGGCCTGGTGACCGCAGTGCTGCGCGAACCCGACAAAAAGCCACTGGCGCAGATCGGCCGGGAAGCGCAGGAGCTGGTGGCGCGGGCGCGCGAGGGCCGCATGAAGCCCGAAGACATGACCGGCGCGACCTTCACGGTCAGCAACCTGGGCATGTTCGACGTGGACGAGTTCAGCGCCATCATCACACTGCCGCAGGCCGTGGCGTTGGCCGTGGGCGCGGTGAAGAAAGTCCCCGTGGTGGCCCCCGACGGCCAGATCGTCGCCGGCACGCGCATGAAGGTGACGCTCTCGGCCGACCACCGCGTCACCGACGGCGCCGAAGTGGCCCAGTTCCTGCAGGCGCTCAAAGCCGCGCTGGAACAGCCGGTGCGGTTGGTGGTGTGACAAACACAAGAACCCCGGTTTCTCGTCGAAACCGGGGTTCTCTTTGGTGAGTAGCCGGGTTCACCCCGATGCGCTATACTCCCTGATAACGCCTATCCCTGAAGCTATCATTATGTCGCAACATTCGCACTCACCCTATCTGGAGGACATTCCCCTCGCTGAAGCGTTGGCGCGCTGGTGGAATGCTTTGGCCGCAGCCGGGCTGGACGACTTCTTGCCAGGGGAGTCTATCGAACTGGCTAATGCCTTGGGCCGGGTCACGGCCGATCCGGTTTGGGCGCGCATTTCATCGCCCCACTATCACGCATCAGCGATGGATGGCTACGCGGTGCGCGCCGGGGACACACATGGGGCCAGCGAGACGCAGCCGCTGCAACTGACCGTTGGCCGGCAGGCGTTTTACGTAGACACCGGCGATCCGCTGCCGCCCGACACGAACGCGGTGATTATGGTGGAGGATGTGCAGGTGCGCGCGACGCCAGGAGGCGCCACTACAAACAAAACCATCGAGATTTTGGCGTCCGTCCCGCCCTGGCAACACGTGCGGCCCATGGGTGAGGACATGGTCGCCACCGAGCTGATCCTGCCGGCAAACCACCGGCTGCGCCCCCAGGACATCGGCGCCATCGCAGGCGCTGGCCATGCGCGCGTGAAGGCGCGCCGCCGGCCGCGCGTCGCGATCCAACCCACCGGCACTGAATTGGTCGCACCTGGCAGCGCCCTGCACCCCGGCGACATCATCGAATACAACTCCCTCGTACTGGCCGCGCTGATCCGTGAATGGGGTGGTGAACCCCACCGCCTCCCGCCCCTGTCCGACGACTGTGCAGCCATCCGTCAGCGTGTGCTGGACGCCGCGGCCACCCATGACCTGGTGATCGTCAATGCCGGCTCCTCGGCTGGTTCCGAGGATTTCACGGCGCGGATCATCGCAGAGTTAGGCGAGCTGCTCGTTCACGGCATCGCGATACGTCCGGGACACCCGGTGATTTTGGGG
>DAOUAT010000276.1:0-3734 GCA_034433275.1 Anaerolineae bacterium | reverse complement strand
GGGGCTTTACGCAATTGAGCCGCCTGCTGCCCTACGGCGCCCGGTTTTGGCGTACGGCGCATGCGTTGTTCTACTATCTTGATCCGGCGCATGCTGCGCATGCGCACACCTTTCCGGGTGCGAACGTGGTGGTGTTTGCCGACTCTTTGTTCCTGCAGGCTGCCGACTTTGTGCGTGGGACAGCCGTGCATGAGATGGCGCATGTGATTGATTACTTCAACCCGTTCCCAGGCGGGCCGGAACCATCTATGAAGGACGAGATATCGGAGTTCGCGGCGCCCACATTAATAACACCAACAGTGGCAAGATCGGCGTGCTGCTTCTAGGCGACTTCCAGCCTGGACCAACGATTGCCTTTCTAGGCATCACTTTCTGGTCGGATCGCGATGACTCTGGGCCGACGCCTTTGCAGGTCCAAAGCACGGTGAACTTGATCCACTGGCTAGATAGTGAGTATGGCATTGACTTCGTAGTGGGCCATCGGGATGTCAATGTCACGGAATGTCCTGGTGATAATGCGCTGCCTTTCCTTCCGATGTTTAACGCGGCAGCACAGGAGGATCGGCGATGAAGTGGGTAATACTCATTTTGTGCTGTCTGGTGGTACTTTGCATTGTTGCCTGTACTAGCACAGCGGATCGTATTCGAAATGATCAGACACAGGCTAGCGATATTCTTCTTGCACTAGAGAACTATCAACGCGATCATGGCCGATTTCCTAACGAATTGGACGATCTTGCACCCACCTACTTGGAGGAAGTACCAAAAACTACGGGCAGGCAAGACTTTGCCTACACACTCGATGTCGCAGACGGTTACCATCTATGCTTCGCCTATCCGTCACGTTCAACATGTTGTTACATCCAACGGCTGGCAGCTTGGGATTGTTCCCCCGTAGTCCCGAGACAAAATGATTCGCGCATCCGGTGGTAGCGTCCGCGACGCGGCGGGCAATCGGGTCAAAGGCGCCGTGGCGGGCGTGACCACCGTCTACATCGCGGGATTGTACGAATGGCAGAACGGCGCCATCACCAAGTACTATGAGGGTGGCGCCATGCGGCGCACCGGTTACGCGACCGACAACGGCGTGTTCTACGTCGTGAGCGACCATCTCCGCAGCACAAGCGTACTGGTCAACCGGGATGGTACGGTCAAGAGCCGGAACTTCTACTACCCCTACGGCGGGAATCGCGGCGGGAGTGCGTTCTCCGGCATCACGACCAAGCGGTTCACCGGCCAGTATCACGAGCAAGGGCTGCCCGGCGGGGAGGGGCTGAGCTACTACAATTCACGCTGGTATGATGCCCAGGTGGGGCCTGTTCACACCGCATCGGCGGTGTGCGCAGGTGGATGTAGGTGTCAGCACGAAGATGGCGATAACGGTAAAGGCGGGATAGGTGAGCTTATGCTTTCAGTCTTACTGCCCGGCCGTCGCGGTCCCGACCTGATCCTGCCCGATGATCAGGATCACATCCACAGCACTGTTGGCCGGCTCGGCGCGCACGCGGTCATCGGTGATCCCGAAGCGGTCGCGCAGGGCCTGCACCGTGGCGGGGGTCTGGCCGTCGTGGGTCACCAGGGTGGTCTCGGCGTAGTCGGCCGTCTCCGCGTTGCCCACCGCGATCACGTTGAAGCCGGCCGTGATCAGGTCGCTCTGTGTCTTGGCCGCGACCCCGCGCTCGGCCGTGCCGTTGAGCACGATGATCCTGGCGGCTTCGGCCTGCACGGCCTGGCGGGTCGTCTCTTCGGGCGAAATCTCAGGCAAGGCGTCGGAGAAGATGGCGTCGGCGGCCGCTCGCACCTTGTTCATGTCGGGCACCAAAAACGAACCCAGGCCGCCCTGGGCCGGGTCCTCGTAACCGGGCGTTCCCATCTTGGTGTCAATGACCACGCGCGTCGGATTGTCCAGGTTGATCTTGTCCAGCGCGCGGGCCAGGGCGATAGCTTTGTCCACCGGCATATCGGTTTGCACTGAGTTTGCCATCGCGGTCGCCAGGCGCGGCAGCCGCGGCAGCAGCGCCTCGAGCTGGCCCGGCTGCATGATCTTGTCCTTGATCGCCATGATGACCTGCTGCTGGCGGGCCGCACGCATGTAATCGTTGTCCGCGTGACGGGTACGCGCGTACTTCAGCGCAGTCGCGCCATCCATGTGCTGCAGGCCGGGCAGAAAGTGTACCGGCGGCTCGTAGCCGTAGTTGTCGTCCGGGTACTTATCGTCGTAGATTTCTTTGGTGACGTTGATGTCAACCCCGCCGATCAGGTCAACGATCTGTTTGAAGCCCTCGAAGTTGATTTTGACATAATAATCAATCGGGTATCCGATCATCTCGGTCACCACATCCCCCAGCAGCGCCGCGCCGCCACCTGGCGTCCCTCGGTTCACCCCGATCTGGTACACCATGTTGATCTTCACCGCTTGGGTGAAGGTGGTGGGGCGGATCTTCAGGTCGCGCGGCAGCGACAACATGCCGGCTGAGCCGGTCTGTGGGTTCATGGTGAGCACAATGATACTGTCGGTGAGCTCGAAGGTCTGCTTGGGCCGCGCGTCGACGCCGATGATCAGGATCGTGGTGCGATTGGTGGCGGGCGCGATTTCTTGCTGACGGCGGCTGGCCGGCTGAAAGAGCGCGAGGCCCGCGGCCGATGCTTCGCTTGCCTGCTCAGCCGCAGGTCGCACCAGCCTCGGCAGCGCCAACGGCGGCAGATCGGGCGCCTGGGCGACTGCGGTCTGGCCCCACGCCAGAAACAGGTAGGCCACATAGGCCAGGATCGCCACGAAGGTCGTCAACAAACCGCCTAGCAGCAACCCCGACCATAACACCCGCCGGCGAGGGCGGGGAGAAGATGTCACACTTTCGTTATCCATACCCATCAATTATACCCGTGTCAACAGTGAATCCCCAAACACGCGGGGTCAATTGCAGAGCTCAAACGGCGCCGCCTCACGAGAGACGGCGCCGGGGGTGTTCCGGTTCCATGCGGCGCCATCCAGCGGCTTACGCTACAAGCCGGTGCGACAATCCGCTGGATTGTGGGCGCGCCACCCAGGTCAGTTCGTTGCGCCCGTGCTGGTGGTTGTTTCCGACGCGGGCACGTCGGCTTTGTAGAGCTTGTCCGTCGTCAAGATATAAAACATCGCGCCGGCCTCATCTATGAACAGGCTCCTGACGTTGCGCAAGTCGTCGCTGTCGCGGGCGCGGAACTGGCGCAGGAACTTGCCGTCTTTGGTGGCCTCAACGATGCGGTTGTTACCCGCGTCGGCGAGATAGAGTCGATCGCCCTCCTGCGGCACGGCCAGCGCGGTCGGCGCGTTGGGCGGGTCAGGGAAGCCCTGCCAGATCAGCGGCCGTTGCTCGCCGGCGAAGAACTTCAGCGCCTGGCCGTCGGCGAAGAGCAGCCAGACGTTCCCGTCAATGGCCATATCTTGCAGGCCAGCCATGTTGACGCGGCGGTCTTCGGCGAAGTAGGGTTCCGGCTCGTTCTCGAAGCCGGTCGCGCCGGGCCGATAGCGCCAGATCTGACTGGCCCCGGGGTCGGCGATGTACAGGTTGCCGCCATAACCGCTGACAAGCTGCGGCTGAGCCAGTTTGTCGCTGCCGGCCAGAGGCAAACGGCCTACGCCCCAGGTCACATCGTAGCTCAGCAATCCCTTCGCGGTGTCTAGCGCCACCAGCTTGCTACGCTGGTTCGCACCGGCGGCCTCGATCCAGGCCAGATCCACCAACTCACTGACG
>DAOUAT010000275.1:0-9223 GCA_034433275.1 Anaerolineae bacterium | reverse complement strand
CGCCACGGCCAGGTGGTGCGGCTGCGGCAGGGGGACCCTGCCGCGCAGACGGTGTACGGGGACGATCCGGCCGCGGTGGCGCGGCGGTGGGCCGAGCAGGGGGCCGAGTGGCTGCACGTGGTTAATTTGGACGGGGCGTTTTCGGGCAAGGATCGAGGGTCGAGTCATTCTGAGGCGCGCAGCGCCGAAGAATCTCGAACTGATGCCCAGGGAGAACGAGATTCTTCGCTCCCTACGGTCGCTCAGAATGACAACCTCAGCCTCAGCCTTAGCCTCAACCTCCGCCGCCTGGCCGAGATACGCGCGGCGGTGGCGCTGCCGATCCAGTTCGGCGGCGGTGTGCGGTCGTTGGATGATATCGAGACCGCGCTGGCGTTGGGCGCGACGCGGGTGGTGCTGGGCACGGTGACGCTGCGCCGGCCGGAGGTCGTGGCGGAGGCCGTCGCCCGCTTCGGCGCGGAGCGCATCGTCGTCGGGATCGACGCGCGGGATGGGCTGGTGGCGACCCATGGCTGGCAGGAGACCTCGGCGCTGGACGCGCTGACCGTGGCGCGGCGCATGGCCGAGCTTGGCGTCCTTCGGATCGTCTTCACCGACATCGCGCGCGACGGCACGCTGGCCGGCGCCAACGTGGTTGCCACAGCCGCCCTGGCGCGCGCCAGCGGCCTCAAGATCATCGCCAGCGGCGGCGTGGCCTCGCTCGACGATGTCCGCGCGCTGGCCGCGCGCGCCGGGGACGGCATCGAAGGCGTGATCATCGGCCAGGCGCTGTACACGGGGGCGCTTGATCTGCCAAATGCAATTCGCGCCGGGCATCCGGCAGTCGGATAATCAGATAGTCGAGTAGTCGCATAGTCGGATGGTCATCTAATGCTCGCCAAACGCATCATCCCCTGCCTGGACGTGAAAGATGGCCGGGTGGTCAAAGGGGTCAACTTCCTCGAATTGCGCGACGCCGGCGACCCGGTGGCGCAGGCCCAGGTCTACGACCGGGAGGGCGCCGATGAGCTGGTCTTCCTGGACATCACCGCCAGCCACGAGCGCCGTGACATCGTGCTTGACATGGTGCGCCGCGTCGCCGACAGCGTCTTCATCCCGTTCACCGTGGGCGGCGGCATCCGCACTGTTGACGACATGCGCGGCCTGCTGCTGGCCGGCGCGGACAAGGTGTCCATCAACTCGCCGGCCGTGCGCACGCCGGAACTGATCACCGCTGGCGCGCGGCGCTTCGGCAGCCAGTGCGTGGTGGTGGCGATTGACGGCCGGTGGCAGGGCGACCGGTGGGAGGTGTTCGTCAACGGCGGCCGCGTGCCAACCGGGCTGGAGGTCGTCGCCTGGGCGCGGGAGGCCGAACGCCTGGGCGCGGGCGAGATCCTGCTCACCAGCATGGACGCCGACGGGACGCAGCGCGGGTATGACATCCCCGTGCTGGCCGCGGTGACCCAGGCCATCAGCATCCCGGTGATCGCCTCCGGCGGGGCAGGCACACTGGAGCACTTTATTGATGCGTTGACCGAGGGCGGCGCCGATGCCGCGCTGGCCGCGTCCCTGTTTCACTATCGCCAGCTGTCCATCGGGCAAGTGAAGAGCTACCTGGCCGGCCGCGGCGTGCCGGTGCGGCTGACGTAGAAAGCGGAGGGCGATGAACAACGATAACCCATTGACCAATCTACCAGGCTACCAAGCCACCGATCCACCCACCCCTCTCCACTGGGACGACCGCGGGCTGATCCCCGCCGTCGTCCAGGATGCCGCCACCGGGCAGGTGCTGATGGTGGCCTGGATGAACGCCGAGGCGTTGCGCCTGACGCTAGCGACCGGCGCAACACACTTCTGGAGCCGCAGCCGAGGCGAGCTGTGGCACAAGGGCGCCACATCCGGCAACACGCAGCGGGTGATCAGCATCTGGGCCGACTGCGACGGGGACACGCTGCTGGTGCAGGTGGCGCCCGCCGGCCCAGCGTGCCATACCGGCGAAGTGAGTTGCTTTTATCGTCGCCTCTTGGAATCGAGCGTTCAAGCGATTGGTCGAAATGACCATCGGACCGGCTAAAGCCTCGCCTCCAGGTGCGCAGAATGGGGGCAGGAACGGTCACGTACCATCGTGGAGGCTACCTATGGACGGAATCCTATCCAGTTTGTGGTACACTATCGAGGATCGCAAACACAACCCATCGCCGGATTCATACACGGTAAGGTTGTTTGCCGCAGGGCTGCCGCAGATCGCGCAAAAAGTCGGCGAAGAGTGGGTGGAAACCGTGGTCGCCGGCCTCAGCCAGGGGGATGACCGGGTCATTGCGGAGATGGCCGACCTGGTCTACCATTGCATGGTGTTGCTGGCGGCCCGGGGCCTGCGTTGGGAAGAGGTGGAGAACGAGTTGGCGAGCCGATTCAGAGGCCCAGAAAGGGAGACCGGTCACTTGACATCGCCTTCTCATCCGTTACAATGCTGAAGTAAGCAAAACGGCGTTATGTCCGCCACCACGCGAGTGTTCAGATGACCAGCCAGGTGCAAGCGCTTCCCGCACATAACGAACCACTCTCGACGGACTCTCCGGCGGAGCGGTTGGCGCGCGGGGGCGGCTGGTGGACGTTAATCCTGGCCCTTACGCTGCTGCTCGCCATGACAGAAGCGATGAATGCCGCCGCGTGGAGCGAAGGTCTGGGCGTTGTGCGCCTGGCAGTCCTGGGCGGCACACTGCTGGCCTTTGCCCTGGCGCTCACCCGGTGGGATGGATTCTTCCCAGCCTTCTACAGTGTCGTCACCAGCGTGGCGTGGATTTCCCTCCTGTTCAATCAGCTCGTCTTCACCGAATTGACGTCGCAGGAGGGCTTTGCGGAGTTGATCCGACGCAACGCCAACTGGATCGGGGCCCTGATCAACGGCAGCGCCAGCGCCGATAACCTGATCTTCGTCACCCAACTCAGCCTGCTGGGGTGGTGGATCGGCTACCTGGCCATCTGGAGCCTGCTGCGGCACCAGCGCGTCTTGCTGGCGGTGTTGCCGGCCGGCGTGGCGCTGCTGGTGAACACCTACTATGCGCCCGAGGGGATGACCGGCTTCCTGGTCGTTTTCCTGGCTGCGGCCCTGCTCCTGGCGATCCGCATCGAGTTGGCGCGCAACGAGGCCCGCTGGCAGGTGACCCGCGTGCGCTATGCGCCCGATATCGTACTCGATTTCTTGAAAGCCGGGGTCATCTTCACCATCTTCATTATCGTTGCTGCCTGGACATTGCCGGACGTCGCGAACCGGGCGACGCTGGAGCGCCTGCTGCGCCCCTTCGAAGAACCCTGGCAGCGCATCGAAGACACCTGGCAGCGGATGTACCAGTCCATCAACTCGCGCAACGCGCCAGTTGTCACCACGGCCTTCGGCAAAAGCCTGACCCTGGGCGGGCCGGTCAGCTTGACCGATCGCCCCATCTTTGAGGCGCTTGGGCCCGAGCGCACCTACTGGCGCGCGGCGACCTTCGATCAATACACTGGCGCAGGCTGGCTCAACACCGATAAGGATGTCGTGGTGCTGGAGCGCGATGAGCCGTTAGGTGAACCCCAGGTGTCGGAGACGCAAATCGTGACCTACACCGTGCAACTGCTGGAACGGAACCAGACCACGCTCTTCGCCCCGCCACAGCCGCTGCGGGTCAACGTGCCCACCAACGCTGACGTCACCGAAACCAACGAACAACCCGCGGTGCGCACTGTGTCGGTGTTGCGGAGCCGCGTCAGCTTTGGCCTGGATGACACCTATCGCGTGGTCTCCGCGGTCAGCACGGCATCCGTAGAAAATCTCCGAGCAGACACGGTCAATTACCCGACCTGGGTTAAAGAACGCTATCTGCAACTGCCCGAGTCCGTGCCTTTTCGCGTGCGCGATCTGGCGCTGCGCATCACGACGGCCTACGAGAACTCCTACGACAAGGCCGAAGCGATCGAGGCCGTGCTGCGCACCTACACCTACAACCAGCAGATCGCCGCGCCCCCAGCTGGGGTTGACAGCGTAGATTATTTCCTGTTCGAATCACGCGAGGGCTACTGCGACTACTATGCCAGCGCGATGGTGGTGATGTTGCGCTCAGTGGGGGTGCCGGCGCGGGTGGTGGTGGGCTACACGCCCGGCCAGCCGGCCACGGAGCAGGCGGATGCCCTGGGCGTCGCGGACGTTTACCGCGTCCTGGAGCGCAACGCCCACGCCTGGCCCGAGGTTTACTTCCCATCCTACGGCTGGATCCAATTCGAGCCGACAGCCTCCGAGCCGCTGCTGGCCCGCCCTGTAGTCGTGACGCCGGAGCCTGTGGAGCCGGGCCAGCCACAGAACAACGCGCCCTTCGGTGGCCTTGACCAGGAGCCGCAGCCCGATGACTTTGGCTTCGGCGATGACTGGACACCGGAAACGCTGCCAGGCAAGGTCGAGATCTGGCTCAGGAATAACTGGGGCTGGCTGGTCGCTCTGGTGCTGGCCGCAGGCGTGGCAGGGGGCGGTTGGTCTTGGTTCCGCCGCCGTGAGCAGGCTTTCTTCCGTGATGGCGCGGTGTTGGCTCGGCTGTTCGGGCTATTGGGCGCCTGGGCCGGCCGGCTGGGTGTGCCGTGGTTGGCCAGCGCGACCCCGCTGGAACGGGCGGCCGAGTTCGAGCGCAAGATGCCAGAGGCCGCGGACACCGTGGACGCACTGGCGTCGCTCTTCGTGGCCCAGCAATACGGTCGCCAGGAGCCTGCGCCGGAGAGGCTGACGAATCTGGCCGAGGGGTGGCGCGGCTTGCAGCCCAAACTCTGGCGCCAATGGCTGTTGGGCGAGGCCGCACGCTTCGCGCCGCGGCCCAAGAACGATTAAAGTCGGAAGCCCGCCTTACTGTCCGCTCTTCAACGCTTTGAGCTCCTCGCGCGCATAGTCCATGGCCGTCGGATCCTGCCCCGGACCAATTTCCAGGAACTTCTCAAACGCGGTGATGGCCTCGGCCTGTTGGCCCTTCAGCCGGTGCAGCACCCCCAGGCCGTAATATACCTCCGGGAGCCGCGGATTCAGGTCGCGCGCCTGGTTCAGCAGCCGCTCGGCTTCAGCCAGGTTGTTCTGCTGGATCCGCACCGCGGCCAGCAGGTAGACGGTGGCAGCATCATCGGGTTGCGACTTCAGCGCGGCGGAGAACATGTCGGCCGCTTCCGCCAGTTTGCCTTCTTGATAGAGCGCGACTCCCAGGTTAGCCTGCACCGCCGCCCAGCCGGGCCGGATCGTCAGCGCGGCCTTGTAAGCAGCCTCGGCCTCGGCCAGCTTGCCCTGCTGCACCAACGCGTTGCCCAGGCCAAACTGCGCATCCGCCGACTTCGGGTCAGCGGCGACTGCTTCCCGGAAACGCGCTTCGGCCAGGGGCAGCTCACCTGCCTTGAGCGCAGTCTGCCCCTCGGCCAGCGCTGCGGCTGCGCTGCGGCCCGTCGCGGTCGCAGGCGCGGCCGGCGCCCCGGACGGTTGCGCGGACGTTCCTCCGCCGCCACAGCCGGCAACCATGAGCAGGATGACCAGCAAGGCCAGCGCCCCGATCGTTTCTGGATAATGTTTCCCCCGCCTCATTCTGACCTCCTGAACGACAGCTAACCCTGCTTACACTCTAGCACCACAACTTGCGCCTCTTGGGGGAGCTGGCTCTTGGTGACGCGCAGCGCCTCCAGCGGCATGGGTTCTGCCACACCCATCTCCTTCAAGAACTTGCTCAGCGGTTCCAGCGCCAGGGTGCAGAAGGGTGTGTGATAGTGCATGGGAATGATGATGCGCGGCTCAAGCTGGCTGATCACCTCGGCCGCCTTGTCCGCATCCAGCGCGGCGCCGCCGCCCACCGGCACGAGCAAGACATCAATGTCAGGCATAGATTCGACCTGCGCCTGGGTCAACACCCGGCTCAGATCGCCCAGATGACACACGGTCAGCTCGCCAAACTCAAACACGAACACCGTGTTCTCCTCTTTGGCTTCCCCGCGCGCGCCGGCCCCGCGCCAGGTCTGGATGCCGGTGATGAACACGCCCCGCACCTCATATTCCCCTGGCCGGGTCAACACCTTGGGGTCGCCCTTGACGGCGGCCGCGTTGGCGTGCCCAGGCGCGTCGTGGCTGATGGTCACCAGGTCGGCCCGGAGCCGCGGCAGGTTGTAACCGATGCTCTTGTCATACGGATCGGTCACCACGGTAATGTTGCCCTCGCGCAGGCGAAAACAGGATTGGCCGTACCAATCAATATCCACAGCGTAGCCTCCAATAGGATAGTGCATTCTACAGCCCATATTATACTCGCGGCGGCGGCGTTTGTACAAAGGAATCCCCCTGATAGACAACAGGCGCATCCTTGTGTATAATCTGTGTCTACAAACGCTTGCTACATTTCGGCGCGATGCGTTGTGTTACGGTTTTATCAGTGGTGGAGGAGCCATGGCGCGACCCTTGAACGACTCACCCTACCTGTACGGCTTACACGATCCCGGCGGCGAGCACATCATGGCCGAGAAAGGGACGCGCGGGTGGATCCTGTTCACCGAGGCGTTGGGCAGCGATCCCAACGGCCAGGGGGGCGGTGACTACAGCCGCTATGCTGATCAGGGATTCGGCATCATGGTGCGCCTGAACAACGGGTATGAGCCGCACGGCACCATCCCCTTCTCTAATCGTTACACTGAGTTCGCGCAACGTTGCGCTAACTTCGTCCGCAATTCGCGCGGCTGCAACATCTGGATCATCGGCAACGAGATGAACTTCGCCGTTGAACGGCCCGGCGTGCAGATCGACCGCGCCAAGTCGCCGCCCGTGGTGACCCAACCCGGCGAAGTCATTCTGCCCGGCATGTACGTCCGCTGCTACCGGCAATGTCGTGACGCCATCAAGGCCGTGCCGGGCCACGCCAACGACCAGGTGATCATCGGCTCGGTCGCGCCGTGGAACGCGCAGACCACCTACCCCGAAAACCCGTCCGGTGATTGGATCAAATACTTCCAGGACATCCTGACGCCGCTGGCGCCGAACGGCTGCGATGGCATCTCCATCCACGCGTACACCCACGGCACCGATCCCAAACTGGTGTACACCGACGCCTACATGAATCCGCCCTTTCAGAACCGGCAGTACAACTTCCGCACGTATCAGGATTTCATGAACGCCATCCCGCGCAGTATGCGCTCGCTGCCGGTCTACCTGACCGAAACTGACCAGGACGAACCCTGGCGCAACGAGAACACCGGCTGGGTGCAACGCGCCTACGGCGAGATTGACTGGTGGAACCGGCAGCCGGGCAACCAGGTCATTCGCGCCGTGATCCTGTATCGCTGGTCGAACACGGATAAATGGGTCATTGAGGGCCGGGCCGGTGTCATCGAAGACTTCAAGGTTGCGATGAACAGCCAGTACAACTGGGAGAAGGTCCTGGCTACCAAGACGCCGATCACTGAGCCGACCACGCCCAGCACACCGGTGGTGGTCACACCGAGCACCCCAGTGGTGGTTACGCCCGTCACCCCCAGCACCGAGCCCCTCACATTCCCAGCGGTCAAGAGATCAACCTCGGGCCTCTTCGCCGCCTTCCACCGGCAATACGGCCTGGACCTCACCGGCTACCCGCTGAACGAAATTTACGTCAGCCCAGAGAGCGGGCTGCGCACCCAGGACTGGCAGCGGCTGAGCATGGAGGAGTACGAGGGCAAGATCCGGCTGCGTCTGGTGGGGGAAACCGCGGCCAAGCTCAACCAGCAGGTGACGGCACTCCAGGACAAGATCGGCCGGCTGGAGCGCCAGGTGAGCCAGCTCCAGTCGGGCATCGGCACACCGCTAGAGCCGACCATCACCAACATCACCGCGCAACTGCCGCGCGACCCGGCGCGCTTTGTGAAACGCGCCCTCAGCGACATCCAGCACATCGTCATCAACCACACAGCCGTCCGGCCCGAAGTGGGCGCGGAGCGGGTGGCGCAATCGCACGCGCGCAAGTGGCCGGGCATCGTGGCGCAATACTTCATCACCAGTGACGGCCAGATCCAACAGACAAACCCGCTGGATGAAGTGGTGGAGCGCGGGCAGGCGTGGGTGTACAACGGCGTCAACATCTACCTGGCGGGCAATTTCGATGAGGCATCGCCCAGCGCGGCGCAGCTCGCCGCGCTCGCCCAGCTTTGCGCGTGGCTGCTGCGCAAATTCAACCTGCCCGAAACCGCGATTAAAGGGGTCAGCGAGTTCATCGTCACCCGTTCGCCCGGCCTGCAATGGCTGCAAGGCCAGAAGTACAAGGAGCGGTTGCTGGAGCAGGTGCGCGCCGTGCCCGCAGGACCGACCATCCCCGTCACGCCAGGGGTGGACGACGCGCAACTGAAGGTGCTGCGCGACCAGATTGACGTGCTGCAAACCCAGGCCGCGAACCTGCAAGCCGACCTGATGGCGGCCGAGGCCGAGCGCGCGCAGCTCAAAGCCCAGGTTGAGGCGCTGCTCAAGAGCCAGCCCGGTCCGGCCCGGCCGGCAAAACCCGACATGACCGATATCTCGGTGCAGCTGCCCCGCACGCCCGGCGGCGTCAAGACCCGCGCGGCCGACCGGATCAAGTTCCTGGTGTTCAACCACACCGCCGTTGCACCCACCGTGGCCGTCGAGCGCATCGCCAGCGCGCACCAGCAGCGGTGGGGGGCCATCCTGTATCAGTACCTGATCACGGCTGAAGGCACGATCCTGCAGACCAACGCGCTGACCGAAGTGGTAGACCTGGGCCAGCCCTGGATCGCCGAGGGCGTCAACATCGCGGTGGCGGGCAACTTCACCACCGAGGCGCCTACCGACGCGCAGATCCAGGCCGCGGCCCGCTTGAGCGCGTGGCTGATGCAGGAATACCCGATCCCCATCGAAAACGTCAAAGGGGTCAGCGAATTCATCGTCACCCAGTCGCCTGGCACGCAGTGGCTGCAGGGCAAGCGCTGGAAGGACACCCTGGTCGCCGCGATCGTGGCCGCGCAAAAGATCGCCGGCCCCACGCCGACCCCCGGCACGGGCACGGCCGATGCAGCCACCATCGCGGACCTGCGCAGCCAGGTGGCCCAACTCAAGGCGTCGCTCAACAGTGCGTTGAACAACGTTACCGCATTGCAGCAGGAGCGCGATAGGTTGCTGGCCCAGATCAGCCAGGGCGCAGGCGACAGTCAGCTCGCCAAACAAGTGCAGGCGCTCACCCAGCAGGTACAACTCGTAACAGGCGAAAAAGATGCACTGACC
>DAOUAT010000274.1:0-11609 GCA_034433275.1 Anaerolineae bacterium | reverse complement strand
GGTGGTCTTCCTGGTGGAGGGCTTGCTGCGCCAGGCGCGCACCGCCGGCCTGGATGTGGCCGCCGCGCTGGGGCCGGCCGCCGAGAGCCCGGCGTCTTTGCTGGCCTGGGGTCTCCGCCAACTTGCCGCCCAGGCCGGGATGTCAGCGGGGGTGGTTTATGCCGAGGCGTACCGCTACGAGCGGTTCAATCCGCTGATCGAGGCGCTCTTGGCGCAGGTTGAACGTTAGGACCCCTCACGGAATTAATGCCGCATGTTGTCATTTAACCAAAACGGAGCACCCTTCGACTCCGCACGGCGGACTGATGCCGTGCTCCGCTCAGGATGCTCACTTCCGGTCACGAGATGAGATGTAGCACCTATTTCGTGACGCCTCTTTAAAGTAGTGGGAGGGACCATGACTTCCCCGGGAATCTCAAAGCATCGCTGGTTCGTGGTCGGCGTTTTCTTCGCCTTCATGCTGCTGCACCAATCGGATCGGCTGCTGATCGGCACGCTGACGCCGAACATCATGGACACCTTCCAGATCAGCATGACCCAGATGGGCGCGGTGTCCACCGGCGCGCTGATCGTCGGCGCTATCTTCTACCCTATCTGGGGCTACTTGTATGACCGTTATGGCCGGGCCAGGCTGCTGGCGCTGGCGTCGTTTCTCTGGGGCGCCACCACCTGGCTGAACGCGTTGGTGCCCAATTTCAGGACGTTCCTGATCACCCGCTCGTCCACCGGCATTGATGACTCCTCTTACCCCGGCTTGTACAGCCTGATCTCCGACTACTTCGGGCCCAAAGTGCGCGGCAAGATCTACGGGTTGCTGGAGCTCACCATGCCGCTGGGCTTTCTGACGGGCATGATCCTGGCGCTGGCGCTGCGGGACGTGATCGGCTGGCGCGGGGTGTTCTATGTCACCGGCAGCCTGGGCGTGCTGTTGGCGGTGGTCATCTTTTTGGGCGTGCGCGAGCCGCCGCGCGGGGGCAGCGAACCGGAGCTGGCCGAGCTGGAGCATATCAGCGCCTACCGTTTCAGCTGGCCTGTCGCCCGGCAACTGTTTCAGAAGCGGAGCCTGCGTTTGCTCTTTGTCCAGGGCTTCTTCGGCGTCTTTCCGTGGAACGTGATCACGTTCTGGTTCTTCACCTATCTGGAAAGGGAGCGTGGTTACACCGGCAACGCCTTGTTGGTGACGATGGCCGCTGCCGTGATCGTACTGGCGCTGGGCTATCCGTTGGGCGGTGCGCTGGGCGATGCGCTTTTTCACCGCACCCCGCGCGGCCGGGCCATCGTGTCTACGGTCGGCGTCCTGACCGGCGCCATCCTGCTCACCATCACCCTGAGCGTGCCGGCGGCCAACCAGGGCCTGTTCCTGGTGATGCTGGCGCTGACCGCGATCTTCATCCCCTTCGCGGCGCCTAACGTCATCTCCACTGTGTATGACGTGACCTTGCCCGAGGTGCGCAGCACGGCCCTGTCCATACAGAGCTTCATCGAGTCCGCCGGCGCGGCGTTGTCGCCGCTGATCGCCGGTTTCATCGCCGATCGGTCATCGTTGGGCACAGCGATCTTACTGATCTGCGTGTCCACCTGGATCGTGTGCGGCCTGTTCTTCACCGGCGTGGCGTTTGTCGTGCCCAAGGATATCGCCACGCTGCGGACGCAGATGCGCGAGCGGGCCGCGCAGGAGCGAGCCCTGCAGAAGGTGGCGCTGTAATGCACAAGATCGCTGTATTGGGAGCCGGCGGCGTGCGCACCCCACTGATCGTGGAAGCGCTGGCCCGGCGGCAAGCGCGATTGAGCCTGGCCGAGTTGGCGCTCATGGACATTGATGCTGAGCGGTTGGACATCGTCGGCGCGCTGCTGGCGCCACTGGAGCAGGCAGGGCTGGATTTTCGCATCGTGCGCACGCGCGATCCTGATGCGGCGTTGGATGGCGCCGATTTCGTCATCACCACTTTCCGGGTGGGCGGCATGGGCTCGCGGGTGATAGACGAGCGCGTGCCGCTGCGCTACGGCGTGGTGGGCCAGGAGACCACGGGGCCGGGCGGCTTTGCCATGGCCGTGCGCACCATCCCGGTGCTGTTGGGCTATCTGGATCGGATGCGCCAGCGCTGCCCCGACGCCTGGCTGATCAACTTCGCCAACCCGGCCGGCCTGCTGACTGAGGCGGCGGTGCGCGCAGGCGGCTGGCCGCGCGCAGTGGGCATCTGTGACGCGCCGGAGAGCATGGGCCGCATCGCCGCCGCCCTGTTGGGGGCGCCGATCGATGAGCTCTATCTGGACTATTTCGGCCTGAATCACCTGGGGTGGCTGCGTGGCGTGTGGCACAACCAGGCCAACTACCTGCCGCGCTTCATTGCGAAATTCGATGCCATTGGCCGGTTGCCGGGGTTGCCGTTTTCTCCGGCGTTCGTGGCAACCATGGGATTGATCCCCAACGAATATCTGTTCTACTATTATCACGAACGTGAGGCGGTGGCGAACCAGCAGCGGGCCGGCTGCACCCGCGGGGAGGAGATCGCCCGCCTGAACGGACGGCTTTTCACCGAGCTGGCGACGTTGCGCCAACAGGGTGATCTCGCGGGCATGCAGGCGCGGCATCACGCCTATCTGGCGCGGCGCGGCGAGACGTACATGGCCCTTGAGACCGGGAACAGCCACGATTTTTCTGGCCTGGAGCCGCAGATGGCCGAATTGCTGGCCGGCGAGGGCTACGCGGGGGTGGCGTTGGGCGTGATGGAGGGCCTGTTGGGCGGCGGCGCACGGCAGATGATCCTCAACCTGCCCAACGGTGGCGCCGTGTCGGGCATGGCGGCGGAGGATGTGGTGGAAGTTTCGGCTCTGGTGGCGCACGGCATGGTGCGGCCCCTGGCCGTCGGGGTCATCCCGCCGGCCTGCCTGGGGTTGATGCAGCAAGTGAAGGCCTATGAGCGGCTGACCATCGAGGCCGCGGTGGAAGGTTCGTATAACAAGGCTCACCAGGCGTTGACCCTGCACCCGCTGGTGCGCGATGGCGCCGCCGCGAAGGCGATCCTCGATGACTATCGCCGGGAGCACGGCGCGCTGTTCCCGGCGTTGTGTTGAGACTGGGGATTTCGCGCCGATGAATCCAACCTTGATCACCCCCCTTGACTTTGACCGCCCGGCCCCGCCGGCGGAGGCCGGCATGACCGAGGCCGGCCTCCAACACGTGTGCGAGACGTTCGCGGGCCAGCTTGTGCGCGGGCTGCACCCCGGCGCGCAGCTCGTGGTGTTACGCCGGGGCCGCGTGGCTTTGGATCTGGCCGGCGGGTGGGCCGACCTCCGTGCTCACCGGCCTGTGAACCAGCAGACGCTCTTTCAGTCCTGGTCGTGTACCAAAGCGCTGACCGGCATGTGCGTCCACCGCGTGATTGAAGCGGGTCAGGTCGCACTGGACGCGCCCATCGCCCAGTATTGGCCTGAGTTTGGGTGCAAGGGCAAGGAGCGGGCCACCATCCGCCACGCGTTCCTGCACCAGGCCGGCATCCCCGCGCGCGGACTCTACACGCAATGGCTGCTGTGGCCCAACTGGGAGTGGGTGACGCGCAACGTCGCCGGCCTGCGGGCCGAGTGGCCGCCCGGCTCGCGCACGGCGTATCACCTGGTCAACTACGGCTTCATCTTGGGCGAGGTGGTGCGCCGGGTCACGGGCCAGACGATCCAGGCGTATCTGGGCCAGCACTTCACGGCGCCGCTGGGCATGGCTCGCAGTTGGCTGGGCTTGCCGCGCGGCCTCGCCCGCGAGGCGGCGGCCATCTACTGCGGCGACCGCACCCAACGCCTGACGGTTACCACCTTCAGCCTGCCGCCGATCCGGAGTGCGGTCATCCCGGCGGCGACCCTCAACACCAACGCCCGCGGCCTCGCGATCTTCTACCAGATGCTGCTCAACGGCGGCCAGTACGCCGGCCGCCGCTACATCCGGCCGGAGACCATTGCCGCGGCGACCACGTTGGGCTACGAGGGGTACGATGCCACCATCGGCGTCCCCATGCGCTGGGCCTATGGCTTCCACCTGGGCGGCCGGATCCCCCAGAGCCCGCCAGGCCCCAGCGGCATGGGCCGTGGGGCTTCGATCCGCACCTTCGGCCACTTCGGCCAGGCGAGCTGCATGGCCTGGGCCGATCCCGATGCGGAGTTGGTCGTGGTCTTCCTGTGCAACCGGCTGCTGGGGGACCTGGCGGTTGCGCAGCGGTGGGCGGAGATCTCCGATGCGGTGTGGGACGCTTTGGTGTAGGGGTTGAGAAAGTGATATGGCAAAGTACGATGTTCTCGTTTTCGGCGATTATTTTCTCGATCTGATATTCACGGGGCTGCCGCAGCTCCCGGCGCTGGGCAAAGAGATTTTCGGCACGGGCTTCGCCATGCTGCCGGGCGGCGCGTATAACTCGGCTGTGGCGATGCACCGGCTCGGTTTGCGCGTCGGGTGGGCGACTGACTTCGGCGATGACGACTTCAGCCGGCTTGTATTGGCCCGGGTCGCTGCCGAAGGGCTGAACGACGCGCTGTTCGTGCGGCATTCCGGCCCGTTGCGGCGGATCACTGTGTCGGTCAGCTATCCCGAGGACCGTGCCTTTATCACTTACGTAGATCCGGGTCCGATCGTGCCTGCGGCCATGCGGGCGTTGGCTACGGCCGGCGCGCGCGCGGTGTACCTGGCGGGCATCGCCCATGGCAAGCTGTTCGACGCCGGCTTGCTCCTGGCGCGCAGCAAGCGCATGAAGGTCATCATGGACGGCAATTCGGACGATCAAGTCACGCTGCGCGCAGCCTGTGTTTACAGGGCAATCGCCAGCGTTGATATCTTTATCCCCAACGCGAACGAGGCACGGCGCCTGACCGGT
The DNA here is from genome assembly GCA_034433275.1 of Anaerolineae bacterium. Classification (GTDB taxonomy): domain Bacteria; phylum Chloroflexota; class Anaerolineae; order CG2-30-64-16; family CG2-30-64-16; genus DAOUAT01. The sequence goes on along the minus strand of DAOUAT010000274.1, from coordinate 6,753 downwards.
GAGGCCGATCTGCCCACGGCGATCCGCGCGTTGGCTGGCCTGGGGCCGTTGGTAGCCGTCAAGGATGGTTCGCAGGGTGCGTATGCCTGCGTGGATGGTGAGATCCTGCACGCGCCTGCGATCTCTGTGACACCGGTGGACACCACCGGCGCGGGCGATTGCTTCAACGCGGGGTTCGTGAAAGCCTGGCTGGCCGACCGGCCGGTGCGCGAATGCCTGCGCTGGGGTAACGTAGTGGGTGGCCTTTCGACCACCATGCGCGGGGGGACTGGCCGCGTCGTCACCGCCCCTGAAGTGGAGCAATATCTGCGCTCGACGCCTTGAGTTTGGAGGTGTGCCGTGAAGGTTCGCCTGCTCGATACTGCAGACCGGCGGGGTGTCAACATATTCTTGAGGCTGCCGTTCGCCCTCTACCGAGATGTGCCCCAGTGGGTCCGCCGCTGGCCCCCGATGCTCGCCGTATGTTGGATCGCCGCCGTCACCCGTTTTACCGCCACTCGGACGCGGCTTTCTTCCTTCTCTATGATCAGACCCGCCCCGTTGGCCGTCTGGCTGTGCTGGACAACGCCAACTACAACGCCCACAATCGCACGCACACCGCTTTTTTCTACCTATTCGAGTGCATCAACGACCCGGCCGCGGCGGGCGCCCTCTTTGAGGCCGGGTTTGCCTGGGCGCGCGGCCGGGGTTTGGATACAATGCTGGGCCCCAAGGGATTCTCGGTGTTCGATGGCTTGGGCTTGTTGACCGCGGGCTTCGAGCATCGTCCGGCCTTTGGCCTGCCGTACAACCTGCCTTACTACCCCGCCCTGATCGAGGCGGCCGGCTTTCACCCTCAGGAAGATATCGTCTCCGGCTACCTGAGCGCCGATATGGCCTTCCCTGAGCGCATCCACCGCATCTCCGAGGCGGTGCAGCGTCGCCGTGGGTTGACGGTCACCTCTTTCCGCACGCGGGGCGAGCTCCGGGCCGTGATCCCCTGGCTGCGCGACCTGTACAACAGCGCGCTGGGCGTGGGTGATGGCAACGTGCCCCTCACCGATGCTGAAGTCAGCAGCCTGGCCAGCCAGATGCTCTGGTTCGCCGATCCGCGCCTGATCAAGATCGTGCTGAAGGACGGGCATCCCGTTGGCTTCCTCTTCGCCTATCCAGACATCTCGGCCGCCGTCCAACGCACCGGCGGCCGGCTGCTGCCGTTCGGCTGGTTCCACCTGCTGCGCGAGCTCAAGCGCACCCGCTGGGTCAACATCAACGGCGCCGGCATCCTGGAGGAGTATCGCGGTCTCGGCGGCACCGCGATACTGTTCAGCGAGATGCAAAAGAGCATCGTGACGGGCGGCTATCAATACGCCGACCTGGTGCAGATCGGCGTCGAGAACGACAAGATGCAAAGAGAGTTGCGCAGCCTGGGTGTTGATTTTTACAAGACGCATCGCATCTACTGGCGCTCGCTCTGAAAACGCTGTTCTGTGGTAGAGGCCGGGCTTGCAGTAATCTCGTTTGTTACACTTGCGTGGTATTGTGGTATTATACGCATAATAGTGAGATGGTTTGGGCTGGCAAATTTGTTTTCGTATTGCATTTACTTGTTTTGGTTGTGCGAAGGTCGTTCTCATGCTCCCACGGTCATCTTCATCCAACATCCCATCTATGCAGACCATGCAGAAAGGCGGACCTATGTCTCTCAATCCCTGGCTTGCGCTCATTCTTGGTATTTTGTTCGGTTGGTTTTTCGGCTGGCTCCTGGAGCGGTGGTTCTTCCGCCGCCGCCGGGTCGAGTGCGAAGAGCAGCTCACGCGGGTCGAGGGCGAATTGCGCGCCCAGCAGGACGCGCTGAACGCTGCCCGCACGCACGCTGGCGCGCTGGAGGCTGATCTCGCAGCCTTGAAGCTGGCGGCTGAGGCCTCGCAGGTCACAGCCACGGACATCGAAGCAGAACTGCCTGAGCTCGATCTCGCAACGTCAAAGCTGGAAGCTGCGGCGCCTGAGGTTGAGATTGGGGCGCCCGTGGTGGAAGCTGAGTTCCCTGAGATTGAGCTGCCTGAGGTGCGGGTCACGGCGCCGAAGGTTGACATCGCTCTGCCGGAGGTGACGTTGCCGGAGGTCGAGATTGAGGTTGAGGGACCGAAGGTGCGGTTGCCGGGCATTGACTTGCCGGACGTAGACCTGGATGCGTTGAAAGGCAAGGTGACCGGTGGACTGGCCGCGGTGGGTGCGGGCCTGGCCGGCCTGGTTGGCCGCGAGCGGGAGGAAGGCGCGTTGGACGGCGGGCAGATCGAGGCGCCGGAGGTGGAAGAAACGCTGCCGCCCATTGACTTCGATCGCCTGAGCGCCACCGTGGCAGTCCCGGAGCTCGCGTTGCCCGAGGTCGAACTCGCAGCACCGCAGGTTGAGGTCGAGCTGCCTGAGATCGAACTCGCAGCGCCACGGGTTGAGGTCGAACTGCCTGAGGTGACACTGCCGGAAGTGGCGCTGCCGGAAGTTGAGCTGGAAGCGCCGCAGGTGGAACTCGGCGCAGTGTTGCCGGGCGTGACATTGCCCGAGGTCGAACTCGAGGCGCCGCAGGTGGAACTGGGGTTGCCGGAGACCGTGCTGCCGACGCTGGAAGTGGCAGCGCCGCAGGTTGAGATCAAACTGCCTGAGGTGGCGCTGCCGGAAGTTGAGCTGGAAGCGCCGCAGGCGGAACTGGGCGCAGCGCTGCCCGGCGTTGCACTGCCCGAGATCGAGCTTGAAGTGCGGCAGGTTGAGATTGAGCTGCCCGGCGTGACACTTCCTGAGGTTGAGCTCGAGGCGCCGAAAGCTGAAGTGGATTGGCCGGCGCTGGCTGCGGAGGTCGGCCAGGTTGAGGTCGAAGCGCCGGAGGTGAGCATCAGCGCCCCGAGCATCGGGGTCGAGTTGCCCACCGTTGAGGCCGGCCTGCCCGAGGCCGCCCTGCCCGAGGCCGCCGTCGAGGTGTTGACGCCGACTGTGGGGGCGAGGGCCGACGATCTGACCCTGATCAAGGGCATCGGGCCGAAGTTTGCGGCGCAGCTCTCCGCAGCAGGCATCACCTCCTTTGGGACGCTGGCGGCGGCCGATCCGGCCCAGCTCAAGGCCGTGATCGACGCGCCGGAATGGCGCCAGGTGGACTTTGGCGCATGGGTGGCCGACGCGCAGACGCTGGCGGCGGCCGCGTCCCAGGCTGCCGGCGACGACCTGACCCGCCTGGAGGGCATCGGCCCCGCTTACGCGGCCAGGCTGAATGCGGCCGGCATTATGACCTTCGCCGATCTGGCGACCGCCGATGAGACCCGCCTGTCGGAGATCATCGCGGCGCCGGGGTGGCGCAAGGTCAACTACGGCGAGTGGATCGAGCAGGCCCGGCTGGCCGCGGCCGGGGATGCGGCGGGCTTGGCCGAGATCCAGGCGCGGCTGTTCAGCCGCTCGGGCGATAACCTGACCCTGGTGAGCGGCGTGGGCGAGAAGGCGGCCCAGGCGCTGGGCGCGGCCGGCATCACCTCGTTTGCGGCCCTGGCTGCAGCTTCGCCTGAGCGTTTGGCCGACATCACGCGCACGGCCGGGGTGCGGAGCGGCGATTTCGATGCCTGGATCGCGGAGGCCGGGTTGCGGGCTGCGGGCAAGCGGATCAGCAAGCCGAAGCAGGTGCGCGCGGCGAAAGTGGTGTCGTGTCCGCAGGACCTCTCGCGTATCAAGGGCATCGGGACCGTGTTTGAGACCAAGCTCTATGCCGCGGGCGTCGGCACGTTTTGGGAGTTGAGCGAGACCAGCAGCGAGCGGTTGGCGGAGATCCTGGAAGTCAAGGATTTCCAGAAGGTTGACCTGGGTGCAATCAAGGTGGAGGCGTTGCGGCTGGCCGAGGAAACCGGCACGTTGAATCGTACCTGGGATGGTACGCCGCCTGACGACTTCGAGCCTTTTGAGGGCATCGGCGAGGTGTATGAGGGGCGGCTGTACGACGCCGGCATCTGTACTTATCGCGCGCTGGCGACCGCCAGCGTCGAGCAGCTTGCCGAGATCTGCAAAGCGCCGGAATGGCGCAGGCCCGATTATGCCAGTTGGATCGCGCAGGCGAGGCGGCTAATCGAGGGATAGACATCAGATAGGAGAAAACAGATCATGGGTATGAGCATGGAAGACCTGATCCAGGCGATGATGGGCGGCGGGGCCGCTCAGCCCAAGCGGGCTGCCAGCAGCAGCGGCGACCCCCTGGCCGACCTCCTGGGCAGCATCCTGGGTGGGGGGACACCCCAGCGTTCCAGCGGCGCGGCGCAAGGTGGCGACCTCGGCGGCTTGCTGGAGGCTATCTTGGGCGGCGCGGCCGGTTCAAGCCAGGGCATGCCTGGCGCAGCACCGCGTGGCACGGCCGGCGCTGCGGGCGGCGGCCTGATGGATATCCTGGGCGCCATCCTGGGCGGCGGCGCCAGCGGCATGCAGGGTCCCGGCACATCTCCCATCGTGGAAGGGGTTGCCGGTAAACTCGGCCTTCCGCAAGGCATCGCGCAAATGATCGTGGCGTTCGTCATCGGCAAGTTGTTGAGCGGGATGACGGGCGGTGGTGCAGCGGCTGTCCCTGGCGCTACCACGCAGCCGCGCGGCCGGGCAGCAACGCCGCAGCAGGGGGGGAGCCTCGACCTGGACAGCTTGCTGGAGACCATGGGGCAGGATCGCAGCATGGCCGATGAGCTGGCGCAGCAAACCGGCCTGGATAGGCAGACCGCCCAGCGCAGTTTGCAGGAGGTCCTGGGCATGATCGGCACGCAGAGCGGCCAGGGCAGCGCCCCGGCAGCACCCAAACAAGGCGGCTTGGACAATTTGTTAGATAGCTGGTAAAGACAGATTTTCACGAAGCCAGGTTTCTCCGAGAAACCTGGCTTCGTAAAAATGTAGGAGGAATCCTATGGCACAAGCACAACGCGCGACCCGCGGCTCGACGCCGGATCGCAAGGTTATCACATCCGTCATGCCGGCTGTGGTGCAGATCGTCGCTCTGAAGCAAGGCTTCATGGGGCAGATGTCGCCGGCCTGGACCGGCTCGGGCACGGTTGTTGACCCCAGCGGGCTGATCCTGACCAATTGCCACGTCGCCAACCCGCGGGCGTTGGGCATGTCGGCGCCCGCAGCCGATGTGTTGGCGGTCGCGGTGACCCAACGCTCGGACGAGCCGCCGGCGATCACCTACGTCGCACAGGTGGCCGCGCAAGCGCCGGAGCTTGACCTGGCGGTGTTGCGCATCGTCTCCGGCGCCGATGGCAAGCCGGTGAAAAACCTCAACCTGCCCTTCGTGCCGCTGGGCGATTCTGACACCTTGGAACTGGGGGACGTGCTGAGCATTTTCGGCTACCCCGGCATCGGCGGCGAGACGGTGACGTTCACCTCGGGCAGCGTGGCCGGCTTTACGGCTGAAGCAAGCGTGAAAGAACGGCGCGCCTGGATCAAGACCGATGCCACCATCGCAGGCGGCAACTCAGGCGGCACCGCCGTGAACGATGACGGCGAGCTGGTGGGCGTCCCCACCCAGGCGGCCGCGGGCTCAGGCGTGACCCCGGTGGACGCGCGGCCCGTGGTGGATACCAACCGCGACGGCCGGATCGATCAGCGGGACACGCCGATGGCGATCGGTGGGTTCATCAACGGCCTGCGGCCGGTCAACCTGGCCAAGCCGCTGCTGGCGAAAGCGGGCTATCGCGGAGCCGCCGCGCCTCAGGTCGCGCCGCCGCCCAGCGCGCCGGCCAAAGCAGCCCCTGTTGTGCCGGTTCCGGTGCCCGCCGCGGCGTCCGGGCCACAGATAGTGAACCTGGTGTTCAGCAGCCAGGTCACCGCGGACGGCCGGTCCATCAACCCGGCGGCGATCCTGCCCAGCGGCGGCAAGAGCATCTACGCGTCGTTCGAGTACCAGGGCTTCAAGAATGGGCTGGCGTGGAGCCAGGTGTGGACGATGAACGGCAAGCCGGTGGTGCAGAACCAGGGTCAATGGACCGACGGCGCATCCGGCCGTAAGACCCTTAACCTGGCGAACCGCGATGGCTTGCCGGACGCGACGTATCAACTCATCCTGACGGTGAACAATCAGGTGGTGGGGCAGGGCGAGGTGGTCATCGGCAAACGGGTGGATGACACCGACACCGAGGTCTCCGGCCAGGTGGTGGACAGCCGGACGAATCGCGGCGTGCCCGATGCCCTGGTCATCGCGCTCAAGCCTAATGTGCGGGTGCAGCAGTTCTTGCAGACGCAGAGCAAAGACATGGCTTTCACCTCGGCGCGCACCGACCGCAACGGCCAGTTCACGTTCCCGAAACAGCTGCCCAAGGGCCAGGCCTATGGGCTGATCGTGATCGCGCGCGGCTATCGCGACATGGCCATCGAGGGTGCGCTGCGCATCACTGCCAACGCGCCGGAGCACGCGCAGATCAATCCGATCCCGCTGCAGGCGGAGTAGAAGGGAAAAGTCCTCAGCAGGTTGGACAAACGCCCTCTCGACCACAAATATGGAAGATAGGGCGTTTCTTTGTGTTGATCTGTGTGCGGGGCTTTGGAATCGAGCCTTGAGGCGGTAAAGTGCGGCAGACCGGCTGAAGCTTCAATGCCGGCGCTCTCGCTATAAGGCGCGCTCGAGGATTTGGGTCAGTTCAGCTTGGGTCAGGGCGATAGGGTTAGCCTTGGTGCTCGACGCGACCGCGGTCTTTTCCACCAGCAACGGCACGTCGGCGGCGGTGACCCCGTAGGCGCGCAGGGGCGGCACGCCCAGGTCAGCGC
>DAOUAT010000273.1:0-11471 GCA_034433275.1 Anaerolineae bacterium | reverse complement strand
GGGCGCGGCGATTGGGGCGCGGCCGCAGGTGACTTCACACCGTTGGGCTCATCGGCGCCGCCGTTCCAACTGAAGACCGCCGACGCGGGCGCGGCGTCTGCCACGCACTTTTTGGGCTACCGGCGCAAAGATGGTCGGGCCGGGGTGCGCAACCACCTGCTGGTCATCTCCTCGGTACACTGCGCCAACAGCGTCGTCGCGCGCATCGGTCAGGCCCTGCCCAGCGCGGTCGCCCTTCCTCATGCCTGGGGCTGCTCGCAGCTGGGCGATGATCTGGCGCAGTCACGCCGCGTGCTGGAGGAGTTCGCCAGCCACCCGAACGTCGGCGCGGCGATCTTGATCGGCCTGGGCTGCGAGACCATGCCCACGGTCGAGATGGGGGAGAAGCTGGCCGCTCTGGGCGCGCCGGTGGCGCGGCTGACGATCCAAGAGGAAGGCGGGGCGCGCGCGACCTATGGCAAGGCGCTCGGCCTCGCCCGCGACATGCTGCAAGACCTCCAGCGCGTGCAACGTGAGCCGATCCCCCTGGCCGAGTTGAGCGTGGGGTTGGAGTGCGGCGGGTCGGACGGCTGGTCGGGCATCACGGCCAACCCGGCCGTCGGCGTGGCGAGCGACCTGCTCGTCGCAGCCGGCGGCACGGTCATCCTCTCGGAGACGACCGAGTTCATCGGCGCGGAGCACCTGTTGGCCGCCCGCGGCGCCAATCAGGCGATCGGTGAGCAGATCGTCGCGTTCACGCGCGGCCGCGAGGCCGATGCGGCGCGCATGGGCGTGGATATGCGCGGCAGCCAGCCGACGCCGGGGAACATCGCGGGCGGCCTGACGACGGTGGAGGAGAAATCGCTCGGCGCCATCGCCAAGGGCGGCAGCACGGTCATCCAGGAAGTGATCCCCTACGCCCACCGGCCCACCCGCCGCGGGCTGGTGGTGATGGACACCCCCGGCAATGACCCGGAATCGGTGACCGCGATGGTGGCCGGCGGCGCGCAGGTCGTCGTCTTCACCACTGGCCGCGGCTCGCCGGCCGGCTGTCCCATCGCGCCGGTCATCAAGGTCGCCACGAACAGCGCTATGTATCGCCACCTGGCCGGCGATATGGATCTGGACGCCGGGACGATCATCGGGGAAGGCGAGCCCCTCGACAGCGTCGGCCGGCGCATCTTCGCGGAGGTCGTCGCCGTCGCCAATGGGAAGCCGACGGCCGCCGAGGTGTGGGGCGCGCAGGACTTCGCAATCAACGTCATCGGGCCACGGGTATAGCTTCGGCCTGGCCGATGGACAGCAGCGTGTCCGGACTAAAACCGCGCCAGATCGAGCGCGGCACAATAGATCTTCGCCGCGTCCGGCCGGTAGGCGTCTTCCAGTGGCGGGCTGAACGGCACGGGGGTGTCCAGCCCGCCCAGCCGGCGCACGGGGCCATCCAGGTCTTCAAACGCCCGGTCGGCGATCAGCGCCGCGACCTCGGCGCCCAGGCCGGCGAGCCGGTTGGCCGAATGCACCACCAGCGCCTTGCCCGTCTTGCGGACGCTTGCGAGGATCGCGGCCTCGTCCAGCGGCTTGAGGGTGCGCAGGTCGAGCACGTCGCAGTCCACGCCGTCGGCTGTCAGCCGCTCGGCCGCGGCCAGCGCCTGGTGTACCTGCGCACCGTAGGTGATGATGGACAGGTCAGCGCCCGGCCGGGCGAGCCGCGCCTGGCCGATGGGCACGACGTGCTCGCCGGATGGCACAGGGCCGTGCAGCGAGCGGTAGAGGGGCTTGCTCTCGAAATAGATGACCGGGTTGTTGTCGCGGATCGCGGCGCTCAACAGCCCTTTCGCGTCGGCAGGCGTGGCCGGGGCCACCACCTTAAGGCCGGGCGTGTGGACGAACCAGGCCTCGGGGTTCTGGCTGTGAAACGGCCCGGCGCGCAGCCCGCCGTCGGCCGGCGCACGGATCACCAACGGCACGGCCGCGCCCCAGCGGTAGTGCGCGGTCGCGGCCAGCTGCACGATGCTGTCGAACGCGGTGCTGATGAAATCGGCGAACTGCATCTCCACCACCGGCCGCAGCCCCATCATTGCCATGCCGACGGCCATGCTGGTGAACCCCAGCTCGGCCAGCGGCGTGTTCATCACCCGGCGGGGGCCGAACTCGGCCGCCAACCCCTTCGTGGCTTTGAACGCGCCGCCAAATTCCCCGCCCACATCCTCGCCCAACACCAGCACGTTCGGGTCGCGGTGCATTTCCTCGGCCAGCGCCTCGGTGATGGCCGCCAGGTAGGTCAGCACGCGCTCTTCGCCGGGGGCTGGAGTGCCGGCCAGCGCCACGTCAGGGGGCATAGACGCCCTCCGCCACACGCTCGCTGCGCGGCCACGGGCTGGCCTCCGCATACGCGATGGCGTCCGCGATCTCCACCTGGCAGCGCCCGTCAATTTCCGCCAGCTCGTCCGGGTCGGTGATGTGGGCCGCGATCAGCCGTGCAGCGTAGCCGCCCACCGGGTCACGCGCCTCCCACTCAGCCAGCAGCCCGGCCGGCACGTATTCGGCGCCATCGTGGATCGCGTGGCCGAGCATGCGCATGGTCTTGGCCTCGATCAGGGTGGGGCCGTCGCCCGCGCGGGCGCGGCCGATCGCGATGACCGCGGTCGCGTACACCGCCTCCACGTCGTTGCCATCCACTATCACGCCCGGGATGCCGTAGCCCGCGGCCCGCTGCGCAATGTCCGTTAACCTCATCGTGTCCGTCGTGGGGGTGGAGTAGGCGTATTGGTTGTTCTCGACCACCACCACCAGCGGCGCGTTCCACAGCGCGGCCATGTTCAGCGTCTCGTGGAAGAGCCCGGCGTTGCTGGCGCCGTCGCCGGTGAAGGTGACGGCAACCCGCGGCTCGCCGCGATAGCGGAAAGACATGGCGGCGCCGAGCGCCAGGGGCAGCGATTGGGGCAGGTGGCTGATGAAGCTGAAGATGCCCAGGGCCTGGTCGCCGACGCCGTGCAGGTTCACGTCGCGGCCCCGGGTCGGCCCGGTTTCCCGGCCCAGCAGGTTGGCGAACATGCGTCGCGGGGTGATGCCCCGCAGCAGGAACGCGCCCAGATCGCGGTGCATGGGTGCGATCACGTCATCCGGGCCCAGCGCATAGGCCGCGCCGACGCTGATCGCCTCATGCCCGCGCTGAGAGAAGGCGCCGCCCACCCCGCGCCCCTGCTTCCAGAGCGCCACCATGCGCTCGTCGAAGAGGCGGGTCAGGCGCATCCAGTAGTAGATCTCGATTTGCTGCCGTGGGACAAGGTTGGCTGCATTCATCTTTCAAGGCCGAATGGGTGACGAGATGGTGTGGCGTAGTATAACAAAACCCTCGGCCCGCCGCAAAGGGACCGAGGGTTTCAAGAGCGGGTAAGGGGACTCGAACCCCTGACATCAACCTTGGGAAGGTTGCGTTCTACCGCTGAACTATACCCGCAACACCAGGTATTATAGGCAGATACGGCCGGATGTCAAACTTGCGATGGCGCGTCCTTGCGCCCCAACCCGTGCTGCAGGAACCTGAATAGCAGCCCTATCCGCTCTTCCACTGCCTCCGGCGTGATGTCCTCGGCCAGGGGGAACAGGTCGAAGACGTGCTCGATGAAATAGGTGAAAATGGCGCGCACGGCTTCGGGCGGGAAGCTGGGGTCAAACGTGCCGGAGCGCAGGCCGTGCGCCACCAGCGCGGCGGTGATATCGCCCGTGCCGACGCTGCCCTGCATCGCGCGGCGAAACTCGGCCGGCTCGCGTGAAAAACGCACCGCGAAGCGATATAGCCGCGGATCGTGCGCCGCAATCAGCGCGTTGAACGCCAGCATTCGCTGGAAATAGGCGAACAGGTCCTCGCCCGGCGCGGGCATCAGGTTGCCGGCCGTGCGCTCGGTGAGCACCTTGAGCTTGGTATCGGCCAGCCGCTGGAGCAGCGCCCGATACAGCGCCAGCTTGTCCGCGAAGTAGTGATAGAAGACCCCTTTGCTGATCCCCGCCTCCTTCAGGATGGCGTTCAGCGAGGCCTCGCTATACGACTTGCTCGCGAACTCCGCCAGCGCCGCGTCGAGCAACTGCTCCAGGCGGTCGCCCGTGCGGGGATCAGCCTTCCTGGTCATCTTCGGGCAGGGGGCGGTTGCGTTTTGCCAGCATGCCTTTCAGCACGCGCAGCTTGATGTAGCCGCCGACCACGAACACGACTGCGACGATGACCCAGAACCACCATTCGGAGAAGATGGACATCGGAACCTCCTTGAAAGCGATTGCTCTTAGCCGGTCTGTGACCGGCGGTCGGGGGTCACAAACCCCTTCTGCGCTTGAGTCTGTGATCTACCGATACTCTGGAGTCGAGGCTTCAGCCGGGTTTCTCGTTAACGTAAATGACCGGCTGAAGCCTCGATTCCGGCTCGCAACATCCAGACGCCCGCTACTAAATCCCTGCCGGCGTCAATCCCCGCCGGATCTTGCCCGACAGCGCCGCAAACAGCACCGCAGACAGCGCCACCACGATCAGCCCGTCCCGCAGGATCGGGCCCCAGGCGGCCGTGCCCTCCAGGATTTCGATGAACCCGGCCGCGCTCCAGTAGAACGGCGACCAGTAGAGCGCCCAGCGCCACGCCTCGGGCGCCAGGATCGCGCCCAGGAACGAGGCTGTGATCACCAGGAACATGAACTTCAGGTTCGCAATGCCGGCGATCTGGCTGGGGCTGATCGCGCCCAGGAAGAAGCCCAGCACCAGCGACGTGATCGCCGTACACAGCATCAGGAACAGGAGCTGGCCCATGTGGACGTGGCCCGCGCCCATGAAGGGGACCAGGAGCGCAGCCTGGACCACCGGCACGACGATCCCCAGGAGGCTCTTGCCGGCCAGGTACTCGGCCCGGCCCAGCGGCGTTACCGCCAGCACGGTGAGCATGCGGCCTTCCTTCTCCTCGATCACCGACAGCCCCGCCACCAGGCCGCCCAGCATCGCCGCCAGCAGCAGGATGGACGCGGTGCCGAAGACCCGCACCGGCGCGCGCGTCTCCCCCAGGTCGCTGATGCTCACCGTCAGGCCAGATGGCACCTGGGCCCCGGGTGCGGCCCGGATCACCTGCCCGGCCAGGGTCAGCGCGGCCTCCGGCTCGTTGCCCTGGGCCACCAGCCGATAGGCGCCGGCCTCCGTGACGACCCCGATGGCGTCATCCGGCCCGCGCACCCGCCGCGCCAGCGCGTCCTGGTCGGCAACGCGCTCTACGACCGCGTAGGTCGCCATGCGGCCAGCGGCCTCGGCCGTCACCGAGGCATCAGCCACCAGCCGGATGCTGGCCTCCGATGCGGCCGGGATGAAGAAGCGCAGCACCAGCGCCAGCAGGAACGGCGCAAACAACATATAGGCCAACACATATTCGCGCACCGCAGCCCGCAGGTCGCGGCGCAGGACGGTGAGAATTCGTTTGACGGTTTGCATCCCAGACACTCGCTTTGGCCCGGCGGTTGGAAACCGCAGCAACCCTTACGAAGTCGGCCTGCGCCGACTGGAGGTCAGTCCACGCAGGTGGACTTCGCAACGGTAGCCGCGACTTGCAGTCGCCGGGTTCCTCACACCACCAACCGCCGCCGGAACATCAACCCCGCCAGCGCCAGGCAGACCGCGGCCACGGCCAGCGGTGCGAGCACCCCCTGGAGCATGACCGGCCGGGAGCCCGCGGCCAGGAACGTCTCGCGCAGCCCCCACATCAGCGGCCAGGCCGGCGACAGGCGGAACGCCAGCGGTGCGACGCTCGGCGCGAAGTATGACACCATCGGCAGCGCGATCACCACCGACACCACCGAGATCCACGGCATCGCCTGCGTCAGCGTGCTGAAGAAGCTCGCCAGCAGCAGCGCCGCGCTGGAGCCGAAAACGGAGCCGGCCGCCACGATCAGCAGCATCCAGCCCCATGACGCATCCCCGAAAACGGTCAGGCCCGTGAGCACGATGGCGGAAAACAGCGACAGCACCGTGATGGCCGCCACCTTGCTGCCCAGGTAGGCCCAAATCGAGCCGGGCGACACCAGGTAGGAGAGCGCCGTGCCCTCCTCCTTCTCGAAAAACACCAGCGTCGCGATCAGGATGAAGCCCAGCAGCGCGGGCTCGCCCAACAGCAGCAGCGGCAGCAGCGACCGGCGGAACGGCATCCGCTCGGCCGGCGCCGCGGCGTCCAGCGCGGTCACCGGGATCGCATCAGCCTCCGGGATGCCGGCCGAGCGCAGCGCCAGGGCCACCAACTCGCGTGTCCGCTGGCTCTCGTGCCCGCGGAAGATGACCTCCGCGGCCGGGCCGTCCTGCCCTGCGCGGATGATGACGCCGTAGGCGTTGCGGTCGGCCCGCAGTGCGGCCTCCAGCGCGGGACGGTCGGCCAGCAGCTCAGCGTTCGCTAGCGTGTCGGCGAAGGGCAGCGCGGAGGCCGAAAGCCCTTCCAGCGCCACGTAGATCTTCGGCTCGGTGTTGAGCGCATCGGGCAGCACGAAGTGGTACAGCGCGACCATCAGCAGCACTACCACCAGCTCGATGGCGAAGAAGTAGTTGCGCCAGCAGAGGCGCAGGTCCTTGGTGAACAGACCCCACGCACGCTTCGCCATCACGCCAGCTCCTTGCCGGTCAGTTTGATGAAGATCTGCTCCAGGGTCGCCTCCTGGGTGTGCATGGTCTCCACCCGGGCCTCGCCGACCAGCGTCTGCAGCCGGGCCTGGTCGGCCGGGTCATCCAGCGCCAGGGTCTCGGCCGCGCTGGCGCCGTTCGCGCGATATTCAACGCGCACCAGCCGTTGGCCGAAGCGCAGCTTCAACGCGCGGGGCGTGTCCAGCGCCACGATGCGCCCCTCGTCAATGAACGCCACCCGGTCGCACAACTCCTCGGCGATGAACATGTTGTGCGTCGTCAGGAACACCGTCGCGCCCTCTTTGCGCCGCTGCACGATGATCTCCTTGATGCGCGCGCTGGTGGTGGGGTCCAGGCCGGAGGTCGGCTCGTCCAGGAACCAGAGTTCGGGCCGGTTGAGCATGGAGCGGGCGAAATTCAGCCGGTGGTACATGCCTTTGGAGTACGCGCCCGCCTGCCGCCGCGCGGCGTCCTCCAGGCCCACCATGCGCAACAGCTTCATGGGGTCCTCGGTGTCCGACGCGTAGAGGCTGGCGAAGAATTGCAGGTTTTCCAGGCCCGACAACCGGCGGTAGTGATTAGCGCGCTCGAACGACACGCCGATGCGCTCGTACAGCCGCCGGCCGGCCGTGCGCAGGTCGTGACCCAACACGGTGGCCTGACCGCGCTGCAACGGCAGCAGCCCGGTCAGGATGTTCTGCGTGGTGGATTTCCCCGCGCCGCTGGGCCCCAGGAAGCCGAAGATCTCGCCCTTTTCAACGTGGAAGGTGAGGTCTTGCACTGCGTAGCGGTCATCGTTGGTGTAGGAGTGGAACAGGTTACGGACATCAATCAGCATAGGCGATCCTCCGCGCCGCGCCGGGATTGCCGGTGGGATGGTCGCTATTGTAGACCGGGTAGTCTAGTTTGTCAAATTAGACCGAGTGGTCTATTTACCCGAAAGCCAACGGGCAATTCTCCGCAGCTGACGCCAAACGATTGCGAGACGCCTGGATAGCGCACATTGACCTTCAGTTCTGATTTCTCCACTTCATCAGCGGCACAGTAGCCATTTCTCGTTCCGGGATCTGCGCAACGATGACGCCGCCCTGGGCCACCGTCGCCAGCACGCACGGCGCGCTCCCCAGGCTCAGGCCGAGCGCATCCAGCGGCGCGGCGACCTCCAGCACACGTTCCCCGCGCGCTGAGGCCAGGGGCCCGACGGCCGCCCAGGCGTCTTGCCCGGCGGCCCGGTAGAGGAACGGCGCCTGATGGTCATGGGGCAGGGCGATCTGGCAGCAGAGGGTCAGGCTGGTCGGCGCCTGGTCGGGGTCGGGATAACGGTCGCGCGGGCGCTGGTTGATCGTCGCGGTGTGGGCGCAGCCCAGGTAGATGCTGACGTCGAAGTCCGCCAGGCGTCCCCGCAGGTCGAGCCGCAGGTAGAGGGTGCGCGCGTCATACCCGACGAACAGGCGCTCGATCAGCCCCTCGGCGCGCTGCATGGTCCCGCTGGAGGCCGAGGCCGGGGTGAACGCGGCGGCTGCGGCCCACGCCTCGCCGGGGTAGGGGGCGCCGGTCAGCCGGGGCGAGACGAACCCGGTCGCGGGCTGGACGCCGCCCGGCGCAGGCGGCTGGCTGATGGGATGCGCCAGGTCGGCGGGTGCTTCGTCTCCCAGGGCTTCGTAGACCGCGGCCAGGTTGTGGCGGAACAGCCGGTCGAACAGCGCGTCTTGCTGCGAGCTGTTGCGGTGCGAGTACCACCAGAACCAATCGCTGCCCTCGGCCGCGTAGAGGGCCTGCCAGGCGCGCTCAAAGTCAGGTGTCTGATAAGGTAGGCTCTGCGCGGCGCCCTGAAAAGTCACATCCCCATCCCACAGCGGAGCATCCTGAGCGGAGGGCTGCAGCCCGGAGTCGAAGGATGCGGAGCGGTCATCGCGTGAAGCCGCATCCTTCGACTGCACTCCGCCGCCCTTCCGTCGGTTGCGCTGTGCGCTACCCAGGACGTCGGGCGGCTCCGTTCCGCTCAGGATGCTTGCGTGCCCCCAGCCCTTAGAGCCTTTTGCCGCCAAATGCTCCCGTGCGCGCCGCAGGGCGTCCCAGGCCCGGTTGTGCTCCGGGTCGCCGATCCAGGTGGTCAGGTCACCGCCGATCCAGGAGCCGGTGGCCAGTTTCGCCAGGGTGGCTGCGGGCCGCCGGCCGTCCAGGAACTCGCTCACCGTCACCGGCTTAAGCTCCGGCCGCCGGCTCAGCCCGCCGTACAGCGCATCCAGGAAGATATCCCCGTTGTGCTCGTAGTGCTCCCAACAGTTCTCGCCATCCAGGATGATGCTCACCAGGTAGGGCCGGTCGGGGTCGTTGATGCGCCGGCGGATCTCCAACAGGCGATAGATCATGTCCTCGGCCGCCTGGCGGCCCGGCAAGCCCTGGTAGAGGAAGCCGATGCGGTCGGACAGCTCGTGGTCGCGAAAGATGACATAGGGCCCGAGCTCGGTGTCGGCCAGGACGCGGTAGGGCTGGTAGAGCGCCCGCGGGTCGGTCAGCAGGTTGGCGCCATCGCGCTGGAGCGTCCGGCCCAGGCTGCGGCCCAGGATCGCCTCGCCGGTGGCCAGCCAGGTGAAGCCGGCCGCGCGGATCAGGGGCAGGATCTCCGGTGAAACGGCGCCCTCGGACGGCCATAAACCTTGGGGCGGCGCGCCGAAGTGTGCGGTGTGCGCCTCGACGGCCAGCCGCAACTGCGCGGCCACGTCCTCTGGCGCGCGGAAGGGCGGCCGGGGCAGCGGCAGGCCGGGGCTGGGCCGCTGTGCGCTGTCGCTGTCGGCCAACAATGGCAGGATGGGGTGGTAATAGGGCGAGGCGCAGATTTCCAGTTGGCCGGCCGCGGCCAACTGGCGGTAACGCGGCAGCACCGCTGACGCGATCCGGCGTTGGCCGGCGTGGATGGCGCGCAGGTCGGCCAGGGTGAAGTCGCGGCCCCTGGCCACCAGCGCGGCCAGCGTCGGGTCTCGTTGGAGCCAGGTGGGATCAATCCAGGCCAGGTTGAACCATGCCAGCAGGTCGCGATAGTCGGCGTCGCTGAACGCGGCCGGGTCAGCCAATGCCTGCGGCCGGCGGTCCAGCAGTTGGGCGTAGCGCCCGTACCGGCGGATGATCTTGTCCCAGCTGATACTGAAACACAGCCCCAGGATGGCGCGCTTGTCCGCGGGGGACCACGTCTCCTGCTCGGCCAGCAGCGCCAAGTCATCGGCCTCGCGGCCCTCGGCCCACGCCAGCATCTGCTCCGTCAGCGAAGGCACCATGTTGATGGTGACGTGCATGGCCGGGTGGCGGGCCAACGCCTCGGCCATGTGCAGGTAATCCTTGGCCGCGTGCAGCCGCACCCACGGCAGCGGGATCTGCCCGGTGCGCAGGTCCCGATAAAACGGCTGGTGCATGTGCCAGACGATGGCGACGGAGAGGGGGTGGGTCATGGTGAATTGTGAATTGATGATTGCGGATTACAGGCTTTTGTAAGAGAAATCCGCAATCCGCAATTCGAAATCCGCAATCATATGGTCCGCAAGTGCGGGAACAAAATCACCTCACGGATGGACTGCCGATCCGCGAAGAGCATGGTCAGGCGGTCAATGCCAGTGCCGAAACCGCCGGTGGGCGGCAGGCCGAAGCTGAGCGCAGCCAGGTAGTCTTCGTCCAGCGGGTGGGCGTTTTCGTCCGCGCCGGCCATCGCGGCGCGCAGTTCCACGAACCGGGCGCGCTGGTCAATCGGGTCGTTGAGCTCAGAAAACGCGTTGCCGCACTCCAGGCCACCGATGAAGAACTCGAAGCGTTCCACGGTGGTCGGGTCATCCGCTTTCTTTTTCGCCAACGGGCTGATGTCCACCGGGTAATCAATGATGAATGTGGGCTGGATCAGGGTCGGCTCGACGTAGTCACCGAACAAGCCGTCAATCAGTTTGCCGCGGCTGGCCCTGGTCTCGTGGCGCAGGCCACGGCTGCGGATGGCCGCGCTCAACGATTCGGCATCAGGATAGAGCGTGTAATCTACACCGGTCACGGCGAGGATGGCATCGCGCAGGGTGATCCGGCGCCACGGCGCGGTGAAGTCAATCTGGTGGCCGTTATAAGTGATGGTCAGGCCGCCGGTCACAGCCTGCGCCACCGCCCCCAGCATCTCTTCGGTGCGTCGCATGACGTCGTTGTAGTCCGCGTACGCCTCGTAGAATTCCATCTGGGTGAATTCCGGGTTGTGCTTGAAGCTGATGCCTTCGTTGCGGAAGTCCCGGCCGATCTCGTACACCCGCTCATACCCGCCTACGATCAGGCGCTTGAGGTAGAGCTCGAAGCTGATGCGCAGGAACAGGTCTTGCTGGAGTTGGTTGTGAAACGTGGTGAAGGGCCGGGCCGCCGCGCCGCCATAGATGGGCTGCAACACCGGCGTCTCGACCTCCAGGAAGCCCTGGCCGTCCAGGTAGCGCCGGATGGCGCTGACCACGGTCGCACGCGTGCGGAAGACATCGCGCACCTCGGGGTTGGCTAACAGGTCCACGTAGCGCTGGCGGTAGCGCGTCTCCACGTCTTTCAGGCCGTGCCACTTGTCGGGCAGGGGGTTCAGGGTCTTGCTCAGCAGCGCCAGCTCGTGCGCCTCGCACGTGATCTCACCGGTGCGGGTGGTGAACATCGGCCCGGTGACGGTGATGAAATCGCCCAGGTCAATCAAGTGACGAAAGAGTTCGTCGTAGGTTGCTTCACCGACAACATCTCGCTTGACATAAATCTGAACGCGACCGCTGCCATCCTCGATGTGGGCGAAGGAGGCCTTGCCCATCACGCGGACGGTCATCATGCGGCCGGCCAGGGTGACGGGTTCGTCCGCGGTCAGGGC
>DAOUAT010000272.1:0-5187 GCA_034433275.1 Anaerolineae bacterium | reverse complement strand
ATCTACCGCGACTCGGCGCACTGGATCACCAACACCGCGCGCGGGGGCCAGGCCTCCAACTGCCCGGTGACGCCGGAGTTGGACGACCTCTGCCGGCGGGCGGCCTCGGCCGTGGGCGGCGGCGTCCTCGCCATTGACGTGCTGGAAGACCCCGACCGCGGCCTGGTGGTGAACGAGGTCAACCACACCATGGAGTTCCGCAACAGCATCGCGACGACGGGGGTGGATATACCGGCGCGAGTGGCGGAGTACGTGTTACGTGTTGCGTGTTCCGTGACTGACCTCAATGAAGTCATACCTGGCGCCTCACGCCTCACGCACCACGCACCACGCAACACGCCCGCGGAGGCCCACCCATGACCGCCCTCCACCGCGCCTCCATCGTCGGCGGCTCCGGCTACGGCGGGGGCGAGCTGATCCGGCTGCTGCTGGGCCATCCGGCCGTCGAGATCGCGCAGGTGACCTCCGAGTCGCACGCGGGCGAGTACGTCCACAGCCTGCACCCCAACCTGCGGCCTGTCGGGAATCGCGTGCCGCCGATACGCTTCACCGCCCTCAGCGAGCTGGCCCCGTGCGACGTGCTGTTCCTGGCACTGCCTCACGGACAGGCCCAACGCCGCATCGAGCAGCTTGCCCGCCTCGCCCCCCGCATTATTGACCTCTCCGCCGACTTCCGCCTCTCCGACCCGCAGACCTACCAGGCCACCTATAACGAACCTCACGCAGCCCCGCAATGGCTGGCCCGTTTCGCCTACGGCCTGCCCGAAGCCAACCGCGACGCAATACGCAGTACGCAATACGCTTCCGGCGTCGGCTGCAACGCGACCGCGGCCAACCTCGCGCTGCTGCCGCTGGTTCGCGCCGGCCTGCTGCGCGCCGACCGGCCGGTGATCGTGGACGTGAAGGCGGGGTCATCGGAAGGGGGCGCGACCGCAAACGCGGCCTCGCACCACCCGGAGCGGGCCGGCGCGGTGCGCTCCTTTGCCCCCACCGGCCACCGCCATCAGGCCGAGGTCAGGCAGCTGTTGGGGATTGGGGATGTGCACTTGTCAGTGACTTCTATCGAACTGGTCAGGGGGGTGCTGGCGACCGCGCACGCCTGGGTGCAGCCGGGCCTCAGCGACAAGGATCTCTGGCGGGCCTACCGCGCGGCCTACGGCAGCGAGCCGTTCGTGCGCATCGTCCACGAGCGGGGAGGCATCTACCGCCACCCGGAGCCGAAGCTGTTGGCCGGCACGAACCTGGCCGATGTCGGCTGGGAACTGGAGCCGGCAACCGGCCGCCTGGTGGCCCTGGCCGCCATTGACAACCTGGGCAAAGGCGCCGCCGGCAGCGCGGTGCAGTGCATGAATTTGATGTGCGGGCTGAACGAGGCGGCGGGGTTGGGGTTTGGGGGGTTACACCCGGTGTGAGTTAGGGCGTGTCATTCTGAGCGGGTTAACGACTCAACGCTCGTTACGGCGAGACGCCAGCGAAGAATCTCCAGCAGCATGAAGGACGAGATTCTTCGCGCTGCGGCGCTCAGAATGACAAGGTAAGAGTTAGGGCGTGTCATTCTGAGCGGGTTAACAACTTAACGCTCGTTACGGCGAGACACCAGCGAAGAATCTCCGGCAGCATGAGGGACGAGATTCTTCGCGCTGCGGCGCTCAGAATGACAAGGTAACACGCAATACGCAAAACGCAACAGGAGCACTCATGAATCCAGTTATCATCAAACTCGGCGGCGCGGCGGGGGTGGACGCAGAGGCGGTGCTGGCCGACGTCGCGGCGCTGGCGGCGGAAGGCTGGCCGGTCGTGCTGGTCCACGGCACGTCGGCCGCGGCCGATGCGCTGGCCGGACGCGCAGGCGTGCCGGTGCGCCACATCACGTCGCCGTCGGGCCACGTCAGCCGCTACACTGACCCGGAGACCCTGGAGCTCTACGTGGCGGCCGCGGCCGGGCAGGTCAACAAGGCGCTGGTGGCCAGGCTGCAAGGGCTGGGCTGCAACGCGGCCGGCCTGTCGGGCGTGGACGGCCGGCTGCTGGTCGCCCGGCGCAAGGACGCGGTGCGCGCAGTGGAGAACGGCCGCCAGCGGATCATCCGCGACGACTACACCGGCCAGATCGAATCGGTGGACGGTGGCCTGCTCCGGCTGCTGCTCGCCGCGGGCTACACCCCCGTGGTCGCGCCGCTGGCGCTGGGCACGGGGGGCGAGCGGCTCAACGTGGATGGCGACCGGGCCGCGGCCATGCTGGCCGGCGCGCTGGACGCACGGGCGCTGATCATCCTCAGCAATGTGCCTGGCCTGTTGGCGAACTTCCCCGACGAGGCCAGCCTGGTGCGCCACATCGAGCCGTCCCGCCTCGACGCAGCCGAGGGCCTGGCCCAGGGTCGCATGAAAAAGAAGCTGCTGGCCGCCCGCGAGGCCCTCGCCCGCAGCGTCCCTGCCGTCATCCTGGCCGACTCGCGGCGCCCCAGCCCCGTGCGGGCCGCGCTGGGGGGGGAGGGGACGGCGATTGGGGAGTGGCGAATCAGCGAATGACGAATGACGAATGACGGATGGCCGATGAGACGCCGTTTTACCCTGGAATAGGTGGCATCCAATGATTGACACTATTGCGCCCGATATAACGCACCACGCACCATCACAAAGCATCCCTTCGGGACGCATCACGCATCACCCCATCCTCTCCCTCGAGTCCGCCCACACCTCCGGCGTCTACCCCAAGCGGCCGCTGGCGATCGTGCGGGGCGCGGGCGCGCGGGTCTGGGACGCGGAGGGGCGGGAGTACATTGACTGCGTGGCGGGGCAGGGATCGGCCAACCTGGGGCACGCGCACCCGGCCATCGTCGCGGCCATCACTGCGCAGGCCGCCACGCTCATCACCTGCCCGGAGATCTTCTACAACGACCGCCGCGCCGAGCTACTGGTCCGCCTGGCCGAGATCGCGCCGGCCGGGCTGGAGCGGGCCTTCCTGTGCAACTCCGGCACAGAGGCGGTGGAGGCGGCCATCAAGTTCGCCCGGCTGAGCACGGGGCGAACGGGCACCGTCGCAACCGTGCGCGGCTTCCACGGCCGGACGCTGGGCGCGCTCTCAGCCACGTGGAACCGGGACTACCGCGCGCCCTTCGAGCCGCTGGTGCCCGGCTTCAGCCACGTGCCCTACAACGACCTGCCCGCGCTGGAACAGGCAGTGACCGACCAAACGGCCGCCGTACTGCTGGAGGTCGTCCAGGGCGAAGGCGGCGTCCACCCCGGCACGGCCGAGTTCCTGCTGGGCGCGCAGCAGTTCTGCCGTGAGCGGGGCGCGCTGCTGATCGTGGACGAGATTCAGACCGGCTTCGGTCGCACCGGCCGGCTGTTCGCGTGCGAGCACACCGGCCTGGCCCCCGACCTGCTGACGGTCGCCAAGTCCATGGCCGGCGGCCTGCCCATGGGCGCGTGCCTGATTGGCCCGCGCGTCACGGGCATCCGCCCCATGACCCACGGCAGCACTTTTGGCGGCAACCCGCTGGCGTGCGCGGCCGCGCTGGCGGTGATTGAGGTGCTGACCTCACCTTTTACTCCCCTTCCCTCGCAGGGAGGGGGTGGGGGGGTAGGTGAACCGTTGACCTCACCCCCTGACCCCCTCTCCTGCGAGGAGAGGGGGAGCAAGACTCCCCCTTCCCTCGCAAGGAAGAGGGTTGGGGGGTTAGGTGAACCCCCGACCTCACCCCCTGACCCCCTCTCCTGCGAGGAGAGGGGGAACATGACTCCCCCTTCCCTCGCAGGGAAGGGGGGTGGGGGGTTGGGTGAAACCCTCCCCCAGCGCGCCGCCCGCCTGGGTGAGGGCCTGCAAGCCCGCCTGCGCGCCATCCCATCGCCGCTGATCCGCGACGTGCGCGGGCTGGGCTTGATGGTCGGCATCGAGCTGAAGGTCAAGGTCACGCCCATCCTGCAGCGGCTGCAAACCCTGGGCGTCCTGGCCCTGCCCGCCGGCGCCACCGTCCTCCGCCTCCTCCCGCCGCTGATGATCGAGGAAGGGGATTTGGAACGGGTGGTGGAGGCGATTGAGCAGACATTGCTGGAAGCTGGAAGCTAGAAGGCAAATCAGCGAATCAGCGAATCGGCGAATGGCGAACACGCACGACGCAGTACGCAATACGCAATACGCAGTACGGAGCAACCCATGTCCCTGGACAACTACGCGATCATAGACTCCACCCTCCGCGAAGGGGAGCAATTCATCAACGCCGCGTTCACCAGCGAGCAGAAGATCCGCATCGCGCGGGCGCTGGACGAGTTCGGAGTGGAATACCTGGAGCTGACGTCGCCACAGGCCTCGCCGGGCAGCCTGGCTGACCTGCGGACGGTCGCCCGGCTGGGGCTGCGGGCGCGCGTCCTCACCCACATCCGCTGCCACAAGGAGGATGCCGCGGTCGCGCTGGACGCGGGCGTGGACGGGCTGGATGTAGTCATCGGCACGTCGTCGAAGCTGCGCCAGTTCAGCCACGGCAAGAGCATTGACGAGATCATTGACCTGGCCGCGGAGGTGCTGCCGTGGATCCGCCAGCAGGCCCCCGAGATCGAGCTGCGCTTCAGCACCGAGGACTCGTTCCGCAGCGACGAGGCCGAGCTGCTGCGGGTCTACCTGGCGGTGGACCGGCTGGGCGTGGTGAACCGCCTGGGCACGGCCGACACGGTGGGGGTCGCTACGCCGACGCAGGTGGGCCGGCTGGTGGGCACGCTGCGCCGCCTGACCCGGTGCGACATCGAGTTCCACGGCCACAACGACTCCGGCTGCGCGGTCGCCAATGCGTTCGCCGCGCTGGAGGCCGGCGCGACGCACATTGACACCACGGTGCTAGGCATCGGCGAGCGCAACGGCATCCCGCCGCTGGGCGGCTTCGTAGCCCGCATGTACACCTACGACCGGGCTGCGACCCAGCGCAAGTACCGGCTCGACCGGCTCCGGGCGCTGGACATGCTGGTGGCCGAGATGGTGAACGTGGACATCCCGTTCAACAACCAGGTGACCGGCTACAGCGCGTTCACCCACAAGGCGGGCATCCACGCCAAAGCGCTGCTCAACGCGCCGGAGACCTACGAGGCGCTGGACCCGCACGACTTCGGCCTGACCCGCTACATATCCATCGCGCACCGGCTCACCGGCTGGAACGCGGTCAAGGCCCGCGCCGATCAGCTCGGCCTGGAGCTCACCGA
>DAOUAT010000271.1:0-9924 GCA_034433275.1 Anaerolineae bacterium | reverse complement strand
CCGCGCCCGCGCGGCCTCGACGCGCGCCCGGATCGCGGCCGACGGCTCGCCGCGGCGCTCGTCCGAGAGCTTCTGAAACGGAACGCGCGGGACTTCGATGTGGATGTCAATCCGGTCGAGCAGCGGGCCGGAAAGGCGCTTCTGGTAGCGGCTGATCAGGGTGGGACTGCACGAGCAGGCGTGCTCCGGGTCGCCGAAGTACCCACAGGGACACGGATTCTGCGCGCCGACCAGCATGAAGTTGGCCGGGAAGGTCAGGCTGCCCTGCGCGCGGCTGATGGTGACGATCTTGTCCTCCAGGGGTTGCCGGAGCACCTCCAAACCATGTTGCCCGAACTCCGGCATTTCGTCCAGGAACAACACCCCGCGGTGCGCCAGGCTGATCTCGCCGGGCCGCGGCCATTGCCCGCCGCCCACCAGCCCCGCGTGCGAGATGGTGTGGTGCGGCGCGCGGAACGGCCGGTGGCGGATCAGCGGGACGTCGCCGGGCAACATGCCGGCGACGGAGTAGATGCGCGTGACGTCCAGCGCCTCCGTCGGGGTCATGCGCGGCAGGATCGACGGCATGGAACGCGCGAGCAGCGTCTTGCCGGAGCCGGGCGGGCCGGACATCAGGACGTTGTGGCCGCCGGCCGCCGCGACTTCGAGCGCCCGTTTGACATGCTCCTGTCCCTTGATGTCCTGGAAATCGGCCGCGTAGGCCGGCGGGTCGTCGTCCAGGCGCAGGTCGGCGCGGTAGGGTTCGATGGGATGGTAATCGCGGAAGTGCGCGGCCAGCCGGCCCAACGTCTCCACAGGATAAACGTCGAGGCCTTCCACCAACGCGGCTTCGGGCGCGTCAACCTGGGGCACGAAGATGGCCCGGTAGCCGAGCTCCTTGGCCGCGTGGGCCATGGGCAGCACCCCCTCGACGTGGCGCACTGAGCCATCCAGCGAGAGCTCGCCCAGGAAGATGAGGCCGTCCAGGTCGGCCGGGATCTGCTCGGCCACCACCAGCAGCGCGACCGCAATGGGCAGGTCGTAGGCGGGACCTTCCTTGCGTAAATCGGCCGGGGCCAGGTTGACGGTGAGCCGGCCGCGCGGGTAGGCCAGGCCGGAGTTGAAGATGGCCGCGCGCACCCGCTCGGTGGATTCTTTGACGGCCGCATCGGGCAGGCCGACCAGGGTAACGGAGGGCAGGGAGCGGGGGTTGAGATCGGTCTCGACCTCGACCAGGGCGCCTTCCAGGCCGACCAGCGCGCAACTGTAGACTTTGGCGAGCATGAGGCTACCTCCCGGCAGGGGTCACGTGGGGGAGACCGTGACGAGACTGGGTGACACGCCGATTATACCGCGCCTGTTGAGAATTGCCAATGTGCGAAGGGACAGCGAAGCGCCGCGGCAGAGCATCGCGCCAGTGGATTGTACAAAAGCGCGCGTCATGCGGTATGATTCTGTCTCCGGCGGCAGAGACCGCTGTCAGGGTTTCACGAGAGGGAGATTACTTTACATGCTCCAGAAACTGCGTGAAGAAGTCTATCGCGCCAACATGGCGCTGCCGGCCAACGGGCTGGTGGTGTGGACGGGCGGCAACGTCAGCGGCCGCGACCCGGAGACGGGACTGGTGGTGATCAAGCCCAGCGGCGTGCTGTTCGAGGACTTGACGCCGGCCAACATGGCCATCGTAGACCTGGATGGCGCCATCATAGAGGCGACCCACGGCCCATCCACCGACACCGCGTCGCACCTGTCCATCTACCGGCGGCGCCCGGACGTCCGCGGCATCGTCCACACCCACTCCAACTACGCCACCGCGTTCGCCGCCGTGGGCAAGCCCATCCCGGTGTGCCTCACAGCCATCGCCGACGAGTTCGGCACGACGATCCCGTGCGCGCCTTACGTCCGCATCGGCGATCAGGAGATCGGCGAGACCGTGCTGCAGCACATCGGCGCAGCACCCGCGATCTTGCTGGGCCAGCACGGCGTTTTTACCATCGGCAAGACGGTGCAGAAGGCGTTGAAAGCGGCTGTCATGGTGGAAGACGTAGCGAAGACCGTGTGGCTGGCCGTACAGATCGGCCAGGTGCGCGAGCTGCCCGCCGAGGAGATCGCGGCCAACCACGACCGCTACCAGAACCGCTACGGCACCTTCGCGGCCAGCCAGAAGGGGTGAGCAGCGCATGATCGAAGCCATCATCTTTGACCTGGACGGCCTGCTGGTGGATTCGGAGCCGTGTTGGGATGCGGCGCGGCGCGCGCTGGCGGCCGAGGCCGGCGTGTTCGATTGGAACTCGGACGATCACCGCGCCTGCATGGGGGTCAGCACCCGCGCATGGGCCGAGTACATGATCCGCCGGCTGCGGCTGGACCTGACCTGGCAGGAGACCGCGGCCGCCATCGTCGGCCGGATGCAGGCAACCTACCGCCGCGCCATCCCCTACCTGCCCGGCGCGGTAGAGGCCGTGACCCTGGCCGCGGCCCATTTCCCGACCGGCCTGGCCTCCGGCTCCGAGCGCAGCCTGATTGACATCGTCGTGGCCGATGCGGCGCTGCGGGGCAAGTTCCGCGCGGTGGTCTGCACCGACACCATGCCCCGCGGCAAGCCCGCGCCCGATGTCTACCTGGAGGCCGCTCGCTTGCTGGGCGTCCGGCCGGAACGTTGCGCCTGCCTGGAAGACTCCGGCAACGGCATCCTGGCGGGCGCGGCCGCCGGCATGAAAGTGATCGCCGTCCCCGACCCCCGCTTCCCTCCGCAGCCCGCGGCCCTGGCTCAGGCGCACGTGGTGCTCCGCTCGCTGACCGAGTTCAGCCTGGCGTCGGTTTGACTTCTTTTCGGGTTAGCGCGCTTTTCGCCGCGGCCCAAATGTGGTAGGATAGGCGTGTGGCGGGCGCCAGTTGTCCACGGCGCTCGCCGGTCACGCCATTCACCCAAGGAGTTGCACCGTGGCCCACCTGCCTGCTTCCCTATCTCATGCCGTTGCCGTGTCGCCGCTGCGCCGGCGACCGGTCGCCATCCTGTTTAGCGCCCTGCTGGTTGCCCTGTTGATCGCGTCAGTGGCCGGCTATGCCCTGTGGTTGGGCGGCCAGGCGGCGCCGGTGCTGCGCGCCTTCTTGGTGACCTTGCTGGCCGCGGCGGGCCTGGCGCTCCCCGGCCTGGCCGTGCTCTGGTGGCTCGATCGCCGCGAGCGGGAATCGCCCTGGGTGTTTTTCGGGGTCTTCCTGTTCGGCCTGGCCATCAGCCTGGGGCTGGCGCTGCTGGCGCACCAGGCGTTGCCCGGCGCCTGGCAAGCCCTGGGGCTGACCCCGGCCGACTTGCGCTCGTTCGATCCCCTGAGTCAGTTCAACACCCCGCTGGAGCAGATCGCGCGCGATGAGGCGCTGAAGCTGGGCGGGGGCGGCGCGCTGCTGCCCGCGGTCCTCGAAGAGCTGACCACGGCGCTGGCCCTGGTGCTGCTGGTGATTTTCCTGCGCGGTGAATTTGACAGCGTGCGCGATGGCATCATCTACGGCGCGCTGGCCGGGCTGGGCTTCACCGTCGGCGAGACGGCGTATCATGTGGCCCAGGGCCTGGGCGGCACGGCCAGCTTCCCCCTGGCCCAGCAGCTTGCCGCCCGGTTCGTCTTTCTGGGCCTCAACGGCCATCTGCTGTTCGGCGCGCTCACCGGCGCCGGGTTCGGCCTGGCCCGGCAGACCCGGTGGTGGCCCGTGCGCATCGCCGCGCCGGCCGGCTTCCTGCTGTTGGCCGTGGTAGCCAACGTGGTGCAAAACGTCTTCGTGACGGGCATCGCCGGCCAAATGACGCTGTTTCTGGGCTTCGGCGGGGTGGCGCTGAAAAGCCTGCCGCCCCAGGCGCTGTGGCTGGCCCTGGCGGCCGGCAACCTCTTCGCCCTGGGCCTGTTCTACGCCGTCGTGGTCGATCTGCTGGCGCGCAGCGGCGCGTGGGAGCAGAGCGTGATCCGGGCTGAGCTGGCCGAGGAGATCGGGGCTGCGATCACCGAGGACGAATACCGCCTGCTGGCCGCCGAAAGCCTCTTCGGCCTGCGCTCCGCACCCTATTACCCGCCGCGCGTCAGCCGCGCCATCGTCAACGCGCAGAACGAGCTGGCGCTGCGCAAGTGGCGCGTGCGCGCCGAGGGCGGCAACCCGGCGCAGGATGCCGTCGTGGCCGGCTGGCGCGCCGACATCGCAGCGCTGCGCAACGGGCATTAGCGGCGCTCGCGCGCTTGTGCTTGAAGCCAGGACGGTGTACAATCACCGCATCACTTTGCGCGGTAAAGCGCAAGGTTCTCTCTTCGGCAAGGCTGCCAGTTTTCACCATGAAAGGAGTTCAGCACGATGGCGTTTGAGCTACCCCCTCTGCCGTACGCGGACACGGCCCTGGAGCCGTACTATTCGGCCAAGACCTTCAGCTTCCACCACGGCAAGCACCACAAAGCGTATGTTGACAACCTGAACAAGCTGCTGCCCGGCTCGCCTTTTGAGGCCAGCGGCCTGGAGGAGATCATCCTGGCCACGGCGGGCGACCCGGCCAGGGCCGGCTTCTTCAACAACGCGGCCCAGGTGTGGAATCACACCTTCTTCTGGCACTGCATGGCCCCTGGCGGCGGCCGGCCGGCCGGTGCGCTGGCGGCCGCGCTGGACGCCGCGTTTGGCAGCTACGAGAAGTTCGCCGAGCAGTTCAAAGCGGCTGCGGTGGGCCGCTTCGGCAGCGGTTGGGCCTGGCTGGTGCTCGACGCAGGCGCGCTGAAGATCACGAGCACGCCCAACGCCGAGACCCCCATGAGCCAGGGCAAGACCGCGCTGCTGACCGTGGATGTCTGGGAACACGCCTACTACCTCGACTATCAGAACCGCCGGCCCGATTTCGTGCAGACTTTCCTGGATCACCTGGTCAATTGGGAGTTCGTCGCCCACAACTTCGCGCTGGCAGGATGATGGCGCGGCCGTGATGGAGCGTCTGCACAATGAGTGATATGCCCATTCTCTCCGGCGAACAGGGTATCCTGCAGCGCATCCTGGTGGTGGATGACGATGCCGCGATCCGGCGCCTGGTGCGGGATAAGCTCGACGGCGCGGGCTATGAGGTCTTCGCCGCGGCGTCGGGCCAGGAGGCGCTCGATGTGATCGGCCGGCGCGGCATGCCCCACCTGGCCATCGTTGACCTCAACATGCCGGGCATGAACGGCTTTCAATTCTGCGAAGCCATCCAACAATTCAGCGACCTGCCCATCATCATGCTCAGCGCCGTGGACGAGGAAGAGACCATCATCCAGGGCATCAACCGCTACGCGGAAGACTACGTCACCAAACCGTTCAGCCCGCGCGAGTTGGTCGCGCGCGTCGAGCGGGTGCTGCGACGCATCGGCGACTTCGCTTATACATTGGAGCTCAGCACCCAGGTCGATCAGCGGCTGGCCGTGGATTTTCCGCATCAGAACGCGATCGTTGATGGCCAGACCATCGCCTTGACCCCCACTGAGACCAAGCTGCTCTACCTGCTGATGCGCAACGCGGGCCGTGTGGTGACCACCGACTTCCTGTTGCGCCGTCTGTGGCCGATGGAGGAAGTCTTTGAAGACACCTTGCGTGTCCACGTCCATCGGCTGCGCCAAAAACTCGAACCTGTCCCCGGCCGGCCGGTGTATGTCCTCACCGAGCGTGGCCTGGGGTATAGCTTTGTTGCGAAGCGCCGGAGCTGACAGGGGCTATGTTCCGCATCATGTTCGCTTCATCTGGGAGGAGAACGACATATGGCAACCCAACCATCCACAGCGCAGCCTGATTCAGTTGACCGCATCCGCGACATCATCTTTGGACCCACCATGCGTGATTATGATCAACGCCTGGAGGGGGTCCTGCGGGATCTGAGCCGGCTACAGGGCGAGATTGACCGCCTGAACGAGCTTGTGACGGTTAAAGACGCGGCGCAGGCCAAGAACCTGCAAGCGCTGCGCCAGGAACTGCGCCAGGCCGACGGCGACCTGCGCGCCGAGGCGCGCAACGAGGTGGCGCGGCTGAGCGCGCAGCTCACCGAACACAACAGCAGCCAAAGCGCCCAACTGCAAGGGCTGCGCGATGAGCTGCACAAGGCCGATAGCGCCCTGCACGACGAGCACGTCGCCGGGATCGAGCGGCTGAACGCGCAACTGGCCGATGAGGCGACGACGCGCGCCACCGATCTGCAGAACCTGCGCCAGGAGCTGCGCCGGGCCGATCTCGACCTGCGCGACGAACTGCGCCAGATCGCCCAACGGCTGACGGACACCAAGACCGATCGTGGGATGATCGGCGACCTGTTTATCGAGCTGGGCAACCGCGTGAAGACCGGCAGTGGGTTGGCCGAGCTGCTCAAGGGCCTGGAAGAGGCGGACTGAACTCGATCATGGAAGCTTCCCAACGCGCCTGGCCTCACGGCGAACCCCCCACGCCTTCGGGCCAGGGCGACGCGTCCACGCCGGTGGATGACCTGCGGCCGACGCCCGACCCGGCGCTGGCCGCCTTGCGCGACATTTTGATCAGCCCGGAACAGCAGCGGTTGGCGCAGGTGGAGGCCGCGCTGGTTGCGCTCGACGCCCGCACCCAGGACCGGGATGCCTTGATCGCAACCATCACCCCCGTCCTGGGTGATGTGATCCGCCGGAAGATCCGTGACAGCCGCGATGAGATGATCGAAACGCTCTACCCGATCATCGGCCAACTCATCGCGCGGGCTGTCGCGGAGGCCATCCGTGACCTGGCGCGCGTCATTGACAGCCGCATGCAGACCACCCTCAGCCCGGCGCTGGTGTGGCGACGCCTGCGGGCCAGAGCCGCCGGCGTGCCCGACGCCGCTCTGGCGCTGCGCGATGCGCTGCCTTTTCAGGTCGGCCGCCTGTTCCTCATCCACCGGGAGAGCGGTCTGCTGCTGCTGCACCTGGCTAACAGCTCCGAATCGGCGGCCGACTCCGAGATTATCAGCGGCATGTTGACCGCGATTCGCGATTTTGTGGCGGATGCGTTTGGCCGGGGCCAGGACGGCCAGTTGGATGAAATCCAATACGGCAATCGGCGGATCCTGATTGAGGCCTCGCGCCACGCCTACCTGGCCGTGGTCGTGGAGGGTATCGAGCCGGCCGGGTTCCGCGCCGCCATGCGGGAACGCGTCATCGGCATTGAGAACGCGTACACCGAAAGCCTGATCGCCTACGATGGCAACGCGACCCGGTTCCAGGCCGCGACCCCGATTCTGGCGCCTTTGCTGGCGGCTGACGAGGCCGGCGAGCCGTTGCCGGCCCCGAGGATGCCCGGAAGCCAGAAGCGAATCGTGGGCGCCCTGGCCGCCATCCTGGTGTTGTGCCTGCTGGCAACGTGCGTCGGCGGGGCGGCCGCCCTGCGCACCGCGCTCCGGCGGCCTTCGCAGACCATTCTGGTCGTTGTGACTGCGACGCCTGGGCCGACCGCGACGTTCACAGCCACCGCCACGGCCACTGCGACGCCGGAACCCACGCCCAGCCCCACGCCCACTGCCACCATGACCGCCACGGCCACGGCCACCCGCACGCCCACTCCCACGGTCACATTGACCCCCGCGCCTAACCCGATTGCCCGCGTCCGCGTGGCCAACACCAACGTGCGCCAGGCGCCCGATGTGGACGCGGCCGTGCTGGAACGGGCCGAAGCCGGGCAGACCTTTACCATCATCGGCCGCGACCCTATGGCCGGTTGGTGGCAGGTCTGTTGCACCCGGGATGGCCGGCCAGCCTGGATCGCGGCTGCGTTGGTGGCGGTGGAAGGCGATGCGCGCGGTGTGCCGGTGGTGGGCGGAAGCGGGCCATAGGGCTGCGTCGCGCGTACAAGGAGCTGAACGGTGATTGCACTCAGCAAAAAGGTCTGTCTGCTCGGAGACTTCGCCGTCGGCAAGACCAGCCTGGTGCGGCGCTTCGTCTATAACTTGTTTGACGACAAATATCTCAGCACCCTGGGCGTCAAGGTCAGCCGCAAAAACGTGGTCCTGCCCTTGCGCGATGAAGTAGTGGACCTGACGCTGAT
This sequence comes from Anaerolineae bacterium, assembly GCA_034433275.1. Lineage (GTDB taxonomy): Bacteria > Chloroflexota > Anaerolineae > CG2-30-64-16 > CG2-30-64-16 > DAOUAT01. The sequence continues at coordinate 1,917 of DAOUAT010000271.1, read as the reverse complement.
GCTCTGGGACCTGGCCGGCAGCGAGGAGTTCAACGACATGCGCGCCAGCCACCTGCGCGGCGCATCCGGCGGCTTGCTGGTGTGTGACATGACCCGGCCAGACACCCTGGCCAGCTTGCACGAGTACGCCGCGGCGTTGCGCGCTGTGTACACCGCGGCGCCCGTGGTGATCGCTGCCAACAAAGACGACCTGCACGACCAACATCTCGTGACCGCAGACCAGGTGCGCGACGCAGCGCACGCGCTGGAAGCTGCCTGCTTCTTCACCAGCGCCCGCACTGGCCAGAATGTGGAAGATGCCTTTCGCCATCTTGGGCGCTTGCTCGTACTATGAACTCGCTTCCCAACGATACCGTGCACCAATTCGCTGCCCACGCCATCCTCGGCGATCGGCGGATCGCCTATGCCGTAGTCAATCGGCGGCTGAACATCGTTGAGGCGGGCGGCGCACCCGGCCTGATGCGCAGCCATCTCGATGACTGGCTGGGCAAATCCCTGCTCGAAGCAGCGCCGGAGCTGCTCGGCAGCGAAGCCGCACTGGCCGAAATGCTGGCCGGCAGCTTGCCGCGGCTTCACATCCCGTTGATTAATCGCGTAGACCCCGAGGGACGCACCCTCTATTATTCCCTGATAATCTTGCCGCAACGCGACCCTGCGGGCGCCATCCAGGGCTTGCTCTACTTCATCCAAGACGTCACGGAGTTGGGACAGGTCGAGCAACGCGTCATGCAGCAACGCAACGAACTGCTGTTGTTGCGTGATGAGCTCAACATCCGCAACCGCCAGTTGGAGGCCGCGAATACCGAGTTGCACCGCATGGATGAGGTTAAATCGGCCTTCGTTTCGATTGCCGCGCACGAGTTGCGCACGCCCCTGGCATCCATCAACGGTTACCTGGAGATGTTGTTGGATGGCGATGCCGGGCCGCTCGCCTCGCGACAGATAGAATGGCTGCGCATCATCGAGGATAGCGCGCGCCGCCTGTTGCGGATCACCAGCGATCTGCTGGATGTGTCGCGGCTCGAAGCCGGCCACCTGGAGCTGGTGATGCAGCCGGCCGACCTGGCCGCCATCGTCAAGACGGTGGCAGCCGAACAGTCCCCGCAATTGGACGCGCGTGCGCAGCGTTTGCGTCTTCACGTGCTCGCGCAGGCGCCCCTGGCGCTGTGCGATGTCACACGCGCGGCCCAGATCATCGGCAATTTGCTGAGCAACGCCAGCAAATACTCGCCCTCCGGCAGTGTGATCACCGTCAGCCTGGCGCCGGCCGCTGACCCTGGTTTCATCCAGGTGTCGGTCGCCGATCAAGGCCCCGGCATTCCACCGGGGCACCAGACACGGCTCTTCGCGCCTTTCTATCGCCTGCCCACTGAAGCGACGAGCGGTGTGTCTGGCGCCGGCCTGGGTCTATACATCGCGCGCGCCCTGGTCGAACTGCACGGCGGACGCATCTGGTTTGACAGCATTCCGGGTCACGGCGCCACCTTCCATGTCACCTTCCCCCAGATGACCGCCCCAGGCGAGCTCGAGCACAGCCACGCTTCTTTCTTACAATAACTGTATCAGATCGTCCTCCAAATCGTAATATTAGTTGTAAGTTGGCGCGTGTATCCTACAATTACTTGCGCGCCATAATTGCTGCAAGCGCTCCTGTAAGACTGGTACGAAATCATCAGTAACAAGAGGATTCTCATGGAAGAACTGATCAAGCTCGTATCCCAAAAAGCAGGGATCACCCCTGAGCAAGCCAAGCGTGCAGTTGAGACCGTCATCGAGTTCGCGCAAACCAGGCTGCCTGAGCCGTTCGCGTCGCAGGTGGAGGGTTTGTTGCAAGGCGCTGACCCGGCCCAGGATCTGGGAGGGTTGGCCAAGGGGCTTGGGGGACTCTTCGGCGGTCGCTAATCGGAGCCCATCAGA
>DAOUAT010000270.1:0-2144 GCA_034433275.1 Anaerolineae bacterium | reverse complement strand
GCCACCCGGCCGCCCTGGCTCGCAGCCGATCGCCTGGCCTGGCTGGAGCAGACGACCGACGAACTGGGCGCCGGCGTGGAGATGCCTAAGGCTTTCATCGTGCCCGGCGACAGCGTGGGCGGCGCAGCGCTGGAGATTGCCCGCACCGTCGTCCGCCGCGGCGAGCGGCTGGTGGCCCGCCTCACCCACGAAGCCGAGGTGCGGGACGACATCCCGCTGCGCTACCTGAACCGCCTCTCGTCGCTCCTGTTCGTCATGGGGCGTATCGAGGATCGCGCGGCTGGGGTGGATCGGTTCACACTGGCGGCAGATGGCGGATAGCGGCAGGAATTCCCAAGCGTGGTCGCGAAAGACGTCTGGAATGGAGGCTTCAGCCGGTCACTGGGTGGTTGAGCGTCATGGGGTAAACCGGCTAAAGCCTCGATTCCGGACTTTGGATTGCTCAAATGGCAGATAGCCCGTCAGACTATCCGACTATCGCACTCACAAACAAGGATACTACCATGCTACTTGGCGCACACATGTCCACCGCCGGCGGGCTCAGCCTGGCCTTCCAGCGGGCGCAGTCCATCGGCATCAACACCGTGCAGGTGTTCACCAAAAACCAGAACCGGTGGGAGCAGAAGCCCACGCCGCCGGAGGAAATCGAGCGCTGGTTCCAGGCGCAGGCCGCCACCGGCATCGGTCCTGTGGTCTCCCACGCCGCCTACCTGCTGAATCTGGGCACGCCCGATGACGCGCTCTGGGAAAAATCAATCAACGCGCTGGTGGACGAGCTGACCCGCGCTGAGCAGCTCGGCATCCTGGGCGTGGTGCTCCACCCCGGCGCACACGTGGGCAGCGGCGAGGAGGCCGGCATCGCGCGCACCGCGGCCGGGCTGAACCGCGCCCACGCGGCCACCGCGGGTTTCAAGACGCTGACCCTGCTGGAAGCGACCGCAGGCCAGGGGACGACCCTGGGTTATCGGTTCGAGCACCTCCGCGGGATGTTGGACGGAACCGACGCGCCGGAACGCATCGGGTTCTGCGTGGACACCTGCCACATCTTCGTCGCCGGCTATGACATCCGCACACCGGAGACCTACGCCGCGACGATGGGCGAGTTCGATCGGCTGCTGGGGCTGGAGCGCCTGAAGTGCATCCACTTCAACGATGCCAAAAAGCCGCTGGGCTCCCGGGTTGACCGGCACGACCACATCGGCACCGGCGAACTCGGCCTGGCCGCGTTCGGCTTCTTCCTCAACGACCCGCGCTTCGCCCAGACGCCGATGATCCTGGAGACGCCGAAGAGCGAGGACATGCACGAGGATGTGGAGAACCTGGCGCTGCTGCGAAGCTTGATCCAGGGCTAGAATCGCGGTTCCTGTCGCCACGACAGCTAAGAAACTCCCGAGGCGAGATGCTTCGCCGGTCAGTCGCCGCGCTGGAATTTGAACTGTAGACCCGCTCACGGCAAAGCCGTGACAGTCAGGAGCTTCTTGCCGATGCCGCACGCTGCCGTGCGGCATCGCTCGTCTCAGCGGGAGCTCGCCAGCGTCGCAGCCAACGTCCCCAGCCGCACGCCGGCGCGACACGCCGCCGATAGCCCCGTCCCTGCCAGCCAGGTCGCCAGAAAGCCGGCGTCGAACGCATCACCGGCGCCGGTCGCGTTCACGATGTGCGCGGCCGGGGCCGGCGCCCGCGCGATTTCTTCCCCCGCGGCCGCGGTGCAACCATCCCGGTCCAGCTTGATGGCAACCACCCCGGCCCGCCCCCGCAACGCGGCCAGCATCTCTTCCGGTGAGACGCAGCCGGACAAGGCGCGCGCCTCGCCCCGGTTGGGCAGCAGGATGTCGGGCCGGCCAGCCAATTCCCAGAAGCCGGCCGCGCCCAGCCGCGCTAACGGCCCGTGCGAGCTGGGGTCGAGGCTGACCGGCACGCCGTGGCCGCGGGCATGGGCCATGGCCGCCAGCGCACCGGGCCGGCTCGCTTCGTCCAGCAGCACATAGCCGACGACGTGCAGCAGCTCGGCCCCGGCCACGACATCGAACGGGATTTCGTCAGGCGGCCACCAGGCGTTGGCCCCGCGGTCGGGCACCATGGTGCGTTCGCCGTCCGGCTCCACCAGCACCTGGATCACGCCGGTGCCGCGGCCGGGGTCGGTG
>DAOUAT010000269.1:0-9419 GCA_034433275.1 Anaerolineae bacterium | reverse complement strand
GGCGCATCGCGGCAAGAATCTAGCGAAGAGTCTGCGCGGCGAGATGCTTCGCTGGACGCATGTTGCGGCGAACGTTGACTTGTCCACCCGCTCAGCATGACATAAGTAACGTTCTTGAGCGCCTAGCCATTCACGTCAACAACGCCTGCGCCAGGAACAGCACGGCCATCCCCCCGCCGATGGTCAGCAGGGCGCTGCGCGTACGCCAGGCGACCAGCGTGGCGACCAGAGCGGCCAGCAGCCGCGGGTTGAGGGGCGCGAGGTTCCACGCGCCCGCCGGTCGCAGGACCTCCGGGAAGATGATGGCCGAGAGCACCGCCGGGGGCACGAACCGCAGCGCCCGGTGCATCCACGCCGGCACGGCCACCCGGCCCCACAGCAAGATGAACGAGAGCCGGATGGCATAGGTGATGGCGCCCATGCCGAGCAGCGTTAACCAGAGGGTGATGCCCGACATTTCAGCGCCTCCCCTCGGCCGCGGCCCGGAGCTTGTTTTCCAGCAGCGCGCCGGCCGCGATCCCGGCCACCGCGGCCAGCACCAGGCCCAGCTTGTAGGGCCAGCCCGCGCCGACCAGCGCCACCAAGCCGGCGGTCAGCGCCGCGGCCAGCGCGGGCCGGTCGGTCACGGCCGGGATCAGTAGGGCGATGAAGGTGAGCGCCAGGGTGAAGTCCAGCGACCAACCCGCCGGCGCCTGCGAGCCGAGAAAGATGCCCACCGCCGTGCTGGCCTGCCACGTGGCCCACAGCGCCAGCCCCGCGCCCAGGAAGAACCAATGGCGATGATCAGGTAGGGGCAGATCTTGCGCCTGCCCTTCTTGCTCAGATGTTGGGCTGCGGGATAAATTCCGCGTTGCTTCGCTCTGCCGGTAATACGTGATGGCGACGGCGTAGGCCTCGTCGGTGAGCAGGTAGGCCAGCAGCCATTTCCAGCGACGCGGCAAGCGATTTACATAAGGCGCCAATGAGGCGCTGTAGAGCATGTGCCGCAGGTTGACCACGAACGCGGTCAGCAGGTGGATGGGGCCGGGCGCGTCGCCTGCGAAGAGCTGGGTGGCGATGAACTGCGCGGACCCGGCGAAGACGATGGCCGACATGGCCTGGGCCGCGGGCGTCGGCAGGCCGGCCTTCAGCGCCAGTGCGCCGTAGATCATGCCGAACGGCGCCACGCCGAGCAGGATGGGGAGCTCGGCGCGGACGCCGGCAAGGAAGTTAGCGTAGGTGGTGCGCATCGTTGCTGGTTGACTCCTGTGTCGCAGGGAAATGGGTCTCGGTTGGTTGTTGGAATCGAGGCTTCAGCCGGTTAGATGCTGAGAGAGAGTGACCGGCTGACCCTAAAGGGGGCTTATGCGCAGCCTCGATTCCAGTCTCTTACTGTCACTCTGAGCGGGTTGAACCCGGAAAGTCCATTACGGCGAGTATCCAGCGAAGAGTCTCTTGCCACGGAGATGCTTCGCTGGACATTCATTGCAACGCAACTTGAGCTGTTGACCCGCTCAGCATGACATAAGGAGATTCGTTGCTGGATGACGTGCCGCCCGGCTAAATCTTGGCCTCTGCCGCTTGCGGCTCTTCCTCCGTCACACCCTCGTTGGCCGCTTCCAGCGCAGCCACCTGTTCCACCGGCGCCACGCGCCAGAAATGGGCAACCTGGGCCTCCCAGTCGTCCAGGATGGCGCGGGCGCGCGGGCTGGCGGTGCGCTCGCAGTGCCGTTCCAACAGACCCTTGAGCTCCGCCTGATCCTCCGGCCGCTCTAACCGGCGCAGGCAGACCAACTGCTGGTTCGCCCGGTCGGGGAAGAGGCCGTGGTTGTCGTAGACATACGCGACGCCTCCGGTCATGCCCGCGCCGAAGTTGCGGCCGGTCTTGCCCAACACCACCACCACCCCGCCGGTCATGTACTCGCAGCCGTGATCGCCCAACCCCTCCACCACAGCCCGCGCGCCGGAGTTGCGCACGGCGAAGCGTTCGCCCGCGCGGCCGGCCGCGAACAGCTCGCCGCCAGTGGCGCCGTAGAGCGCGGTGTTGCCCAGGATGACGTTGTGGTGCCAGACGTAGCCTGCGCCATCGGGCGGCCGGATCACGATCTCGCCGCCGCCCAACCCCTTGCCCACGTAGTCGTTGGCCTGGCCCGAGAGGCGCAAGCTGAGGCCGTGGAGCAGGAACGCGCCGAAGCTCTGGCCGGCCGTGCCGTGCAATTCGATCACCACCGCGTAAGGCGGCAGCCCGCGGTTGCCGTAGCGCCGCGCCAGCGCGCCCGACAGCTTGCCGCCCACGGTGCGGTCGGTGTTGCTGATATTATACGACAGATGCACGAACGGCGCTTCACCCAGCCCGGCCGGGCGTTTGCCGTATTCGGCCCACAGGTCGCCGCGGCCCTCGTTGTCCAGCGATTCCAGCGCGGCCAGCACGTCGGCGGTCAGCCGGTCGCCCAGGGGTGAGACGCTGCGGGGCGGGTTGCGCGGCTCGATGTTGCGGCGGACCGCGCCGGTGTCGGGTGCCCACAGCAGCGGGGCCAGGTCCATGTTGCCCGCATCCGCGCCGACGATGGCCTGCTGCAACAACTCGGTGTGGCCGATGATCTCATCCAGCGCCCGCGCGCCGATCCCGGCCAGGATTTCCCGCACCTGCTCGGCGACGTGGGTCATATAGGCCATCACCATCTCGGGCTTGCCGGGGAACTTGGCGCGCAGGTCGGCGCGCTGGGTGGCGATGCCAACCGGACAGGTGTTGTTGTGGCACTGGCGGGCCATCTTGCAGCCCGCGGCCACCAGCGCGGCCGTGCCGAAGCTGAACTCATCCGCGCCCAGCAGCGCGGCGACCACCACATCGCGGCCGGTCTTGAAGCCGCCGTCCACGCGCACCCGCACGCGGCCGCGCAGGTTGTTCACCAGCAGCGTTTGCTGGGTCTCGGCCAGGCCGATCTCCCACGGCGCGCCCGCGTTCTTGATGGAGCTGAGCGGCGAGGCGCCGGTGCCGCCGTTGTAGCCGCTGATGTGGATCAGGTCGGCGTGCCCCTTGGCCACCCCGGCCGCGATGGTGCCGACCCCGGCCTGGGCCACCAGCTTCACCGAGACCGCCGCATCGGGGTTGACCTGCTTCAGGTCGAAGATGAGCTGCGCCAGGTCCTCGATGCTGTAGATGTCGTGGTGCGGCGGCGGGGAGATCAGCGCGACGCCGGGCGTGGTGTGGCGGATGCGCGCGATCTCGGCGCTGACCTTGTGGCCCGGCAGTTGGCCGCCCTCGCCCGGCTTGGAGCCCTGCGCCATCTTGATTTGCAGCTCTTCGGCCGACATCAGGTAGGCCGGGGTGACGCCGAAGCGGCCCGAGGCCACCTGCTTGATTTTGCTGTTGCGCTCGCCGCTGTAGCGCTCCTCGCCCTCGCCCCCCTCGCCGCTGTTGCTGGCCCCGCCCAGCCGGTTCATGGCGATGGTCAGCGCCTCGTGGGCCTCTGCGCTCAGCGCGCCGTGCGACATGGCCGCAGTGGAGAAGCGCCGCAGGATCGCCTCGACCGGCTCGACCTCGTCCAGCGGGATCGGCTGCCGGTCGCCGGGCGCCAGCTCCAGCAGATCGCGCAGCTCGATGGGCGGCCGCTTTTCGACCAGGTCGGCGTAGCGGCGGTAGGCGGCGTGATCCGTGATGCGTGATGCGCCATTCGCTGATTCGCTGATTCGCCCCGGCGCTGATTTACCATTCGCCATTCGCCATTCGCCATTCGCCGTCTTCGCCAGCCCCACCACCTCGTGCAGCGCGCGCACGACCTCCGGGCTGTAGGCGTGTTGCTCACCGCCGCGACGGGGTTTGTAGAAGCCGTAGGAGTCCAGTTTGGGTTCCAGCGCGTGGTCGTTGCCGCTGGCTCCGCCGGCTGCCGGCCGCGGGTAGCCGTTGCGATGCCAGACCAGCACGTCGCGCGCCAGGTTCTCGTAGGTGATGCCGCCCAGCTTGAAGTTTTCGGTCCCGGCGAACGCGGTCTGGATCAACTCGTCACCCACGCCGATCGCCTCGAAGACCTGCGCGCCGGCATAGGAGTAGAGGGTCGCGATCCCCATCTTCGCCATGATTTTCAGGATGCCTTTTTCCACGGCCACGATGAAATTGTGCTGCGCGTCGGCCAGCGTGAGGCCGGCAGCCTGGCGGCCGCCCTCGGCCAGCGCATCGGCGACGGCGTCCAGCGCCAGCCAGGGGTGGATCGCGTTGGCCCCGTAGCCCAGCAGCGCGGCGAAGTGATGCACCTCGCGCGGCTCGCCGCTCTCCACGATCAGGCTGGCGTGCATCCGTTCGCCGGCCTCGATCAGGTGTTGATGCACCGCGCTGACCGCCAGCAACGCCGGGATCGGCGCGTGCTGAGCGTCCACCCCGCGGTCGCTGAGGATCAGCAGCGTGTGGCCGGCGAGCACCGCGGCCACGGCCTGGGCGCAGGCCCGGCGCACCGCGCGGCGCAGGCCGGTCTCCCCTTCGGTGATGGGCCAGGTGCAATCAACAGTGGCAGCCCGCAGATGGCCGAAGCGGGCGACGTCCATGTCGGCCAGGCCGCGGATCGCGGCCAGCTCATCGGCCGTCAGGATGGGACTGGTGATCTCCAGCAGCCGGGCGACGTCGGGGGTTTCCGCCAGCAGCAGCCCACGGCGGCCCAGGCGCTGGCTCAGCGACATCACCATTTCTTCGCGCAGCGAGTCAATGGGCGGGTTGGTCACCTCGGCGAAGCGCTGCCGGAAATAGTGAAACAGCGGCCGCGGGATGTCGGACAACGCGGCCGCCGGCGTGTCGTCGCCCATCGAGCCGATCGGCTCGCGGCCCTCCTGCCACATGGGGCGCAGCACCACCAGCAGCTCCTCGCGGGTGTAGCCGAACGCGGCCATGAGGGCGGGGAGCGTACTGCGTGTATACTGCGTATTGCGTAGTGCGTGGGGCGTAGTGCGTTGAGTTCCCTGGGTTCCATCAATTCCCTGCGTTCCCGCTTCGCCATTCGCCATTCGCTGATTCGCCACGACCGCCAGCGTCACCATGTTCTCGGCCAGCCACTGACCGTAGGGCCGGCGTTCCACGAAGCGGGCGACGATGGCGGCGTCGGTCTCGATCTGGCCGGTGCTGGTGTCCACGGCCAGCATCTCGCCGGGGCGCAGGCGGCCCTTTTGCACCACGCGGCGCTCGTCCACGGTCACTGCGCCGGCCTCGGATGACATGATGACCAGGCCGTCGTCGAGAATCGTGAAGCGCGCCGGCCGCAGGCCGTTGCGGTCGAGCATGCTGCCGGCCACGATGCCATCCGTGAAGCTCAGCGCGGCCGGGCCGTCCCAGGGTTCCTGCAGGCAGCTGTGGTAGCGGTAGAAGGCGCGCTGCGCCGGGGTGACGTCATCCGGCTTCTCCCACGCTTTGGGCGCCAGCATCATCATGGCGTGGCGGATGTCCCGGCCCGACTGCACCAGCAGATCCAGTGCGTTGTCCAGCTTGGCCGAGTCGCTGCCGTGGGGCGCGATCACCGGGGCCAGCACGGCCGCGTCCTCGCCCCAGATGGCGGCGTGGCCCAGGTCGCCCGCCCGCGCATCCATCCAGGTCAGGTTGCCCTGCAGGGTGTTGATCTCGCCGTTGTGGCACACCAGGCGGAACGGCTGCGCGCGCTCCCAGGTGGGGAAGGTGTTGGTGCTGTAGCGTTGGTGGAAGACCGCGATGGCGGTGCGGAAGTCGGGGTTGTTCAGGTCGGTGTAGAAGAGCGGCAGCTGCGGCGCCATGAACAGCCCCTTGTACACCACGGTGCGGGCCGACAGCGAGGGCAGGTAGAAGTTGGTGATGCTCTCGGCCCAGATGCGCTGCGTGGCGCGCTTGCGCACCACATAGAGCTTGCGCTCGAAATCCGCGCCGGCCGCGGTGTGCGCGGGCCGGGCCAGCACGATCTGCTGGATGAAGGGCCGCAACGACTGCGCCCAACTGCCCAGCGCGCCGCCGTTCACCGGCACATCGCGCCAGGCCACCCGGCCGATGCCGTACTCGGCCACAGTTTCCTCGAGTATCTTTTTGGCGCGCTCGCGATGGGCCAGGTTGAAGCGCGGCAGGAAGACCATGCCCAGCGCCAGGTCCCCCGGCGGCGGCGCGGTGATGCTCATGGTCGCCAGATGGCGCGTGATCAGCTCGTGCGGGATCTGGGTGAGCACGCCCGCGCCATCCCCGCTTTTGCCGTCGGCGGCCACGGCCCCGCGGTGGACGTGGTTGCACAGCGCGTTCACGGCCAGGCGCAGCACCTCGTTGGAGCGCCGGCCGTCCTTTTGGGCCACGAAGCCGATGCCGCACGCGTCGTGTTCGTAACGCTCGTTGTAGAGCGGTGGTTGGGTGACATCATCATGATTCATATGTGTCCTTGATCTGTGCTTGAGACCGAAAATGGGACGCGGACGAGCGCGGATAAACGCGGATGACTGCCTTTTCCGCACCAGTTGCGTCTCCCGGACATGGGCGTTATTCTGTAAAAGACAAAGCCTTCTGTGGTCGCAGATAACTTGCGACCACAGAAGGCTTCATTGCGCCAGGGTTCCGTCAGTGGGGTTCAGCGACGATGGCTGTCATTCGATGCGCCAGTCTAGCAGGGGGGCGCTGCTTTGTCAAATGGCTGAACTCGCGGTCAGCAATTCCAAATATGAGGCGGACGGCGCGGTCACTCTGAGCGGGTTTGCCAGCCAAAGTCCACCACGGCGCGCGCCCAGCGAAGAGTCTGGGCGCACGGCACGGAGATTCTGCGCGAGAGGCTTGCTGCAACGGGTGTTGAGCTGTAGACCCGCTCCGAATGACAGGCTACATTTGGAATTCCTGCTCGCGGTCAGGAGTGCCAGGCTAATCCCCCAAGAGCGCAGCCAGGCCCAGTAGATAGCTCCCCACGCCGAACCCGCAGATCTGGCCGCGGCAGACCGGCGCGATGACCGAGGTGTGGCGGAACGGCTCGCGGGCGTGGATGTTGCTCAGGTGTACCTCGACGCACGGAAGGCCGACTGCGGCGATGGCGTCGCGCAGCGCGTAGGAGTAGTGCGTCAGCGCACCGGGGTTGATCAAGATGCCCTGGGCCCAATCGCGCGCCTCGTGGAGCGCGTCGATCAGCGCGCCTTCGTGGTTCGACTGCACGATGCGCAGCGTCGAGCCCCGCGCGGCCGCGGCCTCCTCCAGCCGGGCGTTGATCTCGGCCAGCGTGGCCGTGCCGTACACCCCCGGCTCGCGCGTGCCGAGCAGGTTCAGGTTGGGGCCGTGGAGGATGAGGAGGTGGGTCATGGGGTCTCCTTGGTACTGCGTATTGCGTGCGACGTGATTCGTGCTGTGTGAATACGTGAGCAACCGTGAATCTCACGCAGCACGTCATCACGTCATCACGTCATCACGAATCGTCGCCAGCGCGGCGAGCACCGCAGGTTCGGGCACGTCATCCGCGACGAACACTTCGCCAATGTCGCGAATTAATACGAAGCGCAGGGATCGGCCGCGACGCTTTTTGTCCGTGCCCATGGCAAGGAGGGCGGCCGCCGGGTCGAACGCGTACGTCACGGGCAGGCCGAGCCGGGCCACGGCCGCGCGCACGCGCGCCGGCAGACCGACGTCACAATGGCCCAGCGCCGCGCTCAGCTCGGCCGCGGCGACCATCCCCAAGCCGACCGCCTCGCCGTGGCGCAGGGTGAAGCCTGAGATCAGCTCCAGCGCGTGGCCGAAGGTGTGGCCCAGGTTCAGCCAGGCGCGGTCGCCCTGCTCGAAGGGATCGCGCGCGACGATGGCGGCTTTGACGCGGACGGCGGCGGCGATGATGGTTGTGAGCCTGGTGTCAACTGGAGTCGAGGCTTCAGCCGGTCTATCTGGGTGGTGCGAGAGACCGGCTAACCCTGAAGGGGGCTGGCGCACAGCCTCGATTCCGGACGCCAGGAGGTTGAACAAGGCGGGATCGGCGATGATGCCGGCCTTCAGCGTTTCCGCCAGGCCGCAGCGGAACTCGACGGGGGGCAGGGTGGCGAGGAGCGCGGGGTCGATCAGCACCAACTCCGGCTGCTTGAACGCGCCCACCAGGTTCTTGCCCGCCGGCAGGTCCACGCCGGTCTTGCCGCCCACGCTGCTGTCCACCATGGCCAGCAGGCTCGTCGGGATCTGCACCAAGGGGACGCCGCGCAGCCAGGTGGCCGCGGCGAACCCGGCCATGTCGCCCACCACGCCGCCGCCCAGCGCGATGACCGGCTCGCCCCGCGCCAGTTTGGCGGCCGCGAACTGCTCGTAGAGGCCGGCCACGGTCGCCAATGTCTTGTGCGCCTCGCCGTCGGGCACTTCGCAGACCAACGGCTCGAACCCGGCCGCGGCCAGCGATGCGGTCAGCGCAGGCAGGTGGTGTCCGCCCACCGTCGGGTTGGTCACCACCGCGCAACGGCCCGGCGGCAGGCCAGCCTCGATGAGGCGCCGCCCGGTTTGTTGCAGGATGTTTTCCGCGATGAGGACGGCGTAGCCTGACGAAGGACGAAGGACGAAGGACGGAGCGCTCGTTTGGTCGTTCGTCGTTCGTCTTTCGTCTCGAATCAGCAGGACGTGTCCATCCTTCGGCAACCCCGCCGCGCTGCCCAGCACCCGCTCGGCCGCGGCGGCGAGGGTGAGATCGGTGGTGTCCAGGTGCAGCGGGATCGCAGCATAGGCGCCGGCGCGTTGGGCCAATAGGTTTTCGATGCGCGCCTGCCGATTGCCCCCGGCCAGCATGGGACGGTTCGCGTCGTCGCCCACGCGCGCCAGGATCGCCTCCGGCGCCGCGTCCAGGCAGATCACCAGGCCGCCGGCTGCCAGGGCCGCCCGGTTGGCGGGGTTGACCACGGCGCCGCCCCCCGCGGCGACCACCAGCCCGGCGGGCGCGGCCAGCTCCGCGCAGACCGCGGCCTCCAGCGCCCGGAACGCCCGCTCGCCGTCCTCTGCGAAGATGCGGGGGATGGGCTTGCCCGCCCGCGCCGCGATCACGTCGTCCAGGTCCAGGAACGGCCGGTCCAGCCGCTCGGCCACGAGGCGGCCCACGCTGGTCTTGCCCGTACCCATGAAGCCGGTGAGGATGATGTTGGATTGCGTGGTGCGTATTGCGTATTGCGTATTGCGTGGTGCGTATTGCGTATTGCGTGCGGCGCTCAGTTCCGTATGTTCCAGCAATTCACCGAGTTTCCTATTCGCTGACTCGCCATTCGCTGATTCGTCTTTCGTCATTCGTCATTCGTCTTTCGTCTCGTACCCAAATCGCCACGCCACGTCATCCATGGGCAGGTCCTCTAAGCAGTTGCCGCGCAGCGCGGCGAAGCGGGGGAGTTGCTCGGCCAGCGAGTCGCCGCCCAGCTTACGCATGAGCTCGTCGGCCAGGGTCCAGGCGACCATGGCCTCGCCGATGACGGCCGCGCGGGGGACGGCGCAGAAGTCGGAGCGCTCGTAGCGGGTGGGG